>CAJWSY010000026.1 GCA_913045935.1 uncultured Chloroflexota bacterium
CCTTAGAATTTTAGATGAGCCTCTTCATGAGCCAAAAATAACACAAGGTATTACGACTGAGTTGATTGGAGTAGACGGGAATTCTTATGCACCTTTCAAAACAAAAAAAGACTTAAATGAATTTATTGAATTAAATTCTGGGTTAGATGGCACAATCGATCAGGACGTATTTTGGCCCTCAGTCGAATCTTATCTTGAAGCATTTCACAAAAAAACAGCTGTAAACATTGCTTACTTAGTGGGTAATTCAGTATTACGGATTAACACTGTGGGGTGGAAAAATAAAAAAGCAACCACAGATGACATTAATAATATGAAATCAATATTAAGAGAATCCATGGAAGAAGGTGCTTTTGGATTGTCAACAGGATTAGAATATCCACCTGGAAATTTTGCAGACACATCTGAGTTAATCGAATTGTCAAAAGAAGCTCACAAAAATGGGGGGATATACCATACTCATGTAAGATATGAATTGGGTGATAAATTCCTTGATCCATTTAAAGAAGCCATTGAAATTGGAGAAAAAAGTGATATTCCAGTCCATATAACACATTTGTATCAAAGTTCGTACTCAAAAGGAGGCGCAGGTAAAATTCTTGATTTAGTAGAAAAATCAAGAGAATCTGGACTAGATATAACTTTTGATAGTTATCCTTACATCTATGGAAGCACTCGATTAATCATAATGTTACCTGATTGGACTAAAGATGGGGGCACAAATGTTTTGAAAAGTATACTCAAATCTGAAGAGATGAGAAAAAAACTTAAAGAAGAAGTTGCTCCCAGAGCATTAAGTTGGGAACAAGTATGGTTAACATATTTCAAACTTGCTAAAAATCACAGATATGAAGGCTTATCTGTAGGTGAAATTTCAAGGTCAAGAAATCAGCATCCTATTGATACTATATGTGACATATTATTAGAAGAAGATTTGCAAACATGTTATGTAGCCTTAGGTGCAAATGGGAACACTATACCAAAATTTATTAATCACCCATTATCAATGGTTGGAAGTGATGCTGTTTTACTCGGTGATTTCCCGAGCCCAAGAACCTATGGTTGTTTCCCGACAATTATTTCTGAATATGTAAGAGAAGAAAAGTACATGTCACTCGAATATGCTATAAGAAAAATCACTTCTTTCCCTGCTCAAAAACTAGGAATAAGAGATCGGGGATTAATAAAAGAAAATTTTAAAGCAGATATAACTATTTTTGATCTAAACAAAATAAAGTCAAAAGCCACTAAAGATAACCCTAAAGTATTTGCTGAAGGAATAGAATATGTAATAGTCAATGGTGAAATAATAATAAACAAAGGAAAACATACAAAAATTTTAAATGGGAATGCGCTAAAATCAGATTATTAATCTGATTTTAATATCATTTGTTTTTTGTATATTTTTTTTATCTTACTCCAAGTATATTGCATTTTAATCACTTGATCATCCTTCCATAATTTTCCTTGGTCAGAATAATTATCACTACTAGGATGACCCGATGCCCCCAAGGGTACAATCCATTTCGAATTATCCCAATTTGAAACATCAAAAAAATATCTTGCAACAGAAGTTGCAACAACATCAAATTTATTGACATTAGATGCAGAAGCATTGTGTGGGGTGTCACCATCTCCATTTATTGAAAATCTAGGCGGATCTAGTTTATCTGAAAGTTCAGGAAACATACCAGATAACAAATGTCGTGGATTTGTTTTATGAACTTCTCCCCATTCCCATTTTGTTCTATCGGCTCCATATTTAACTTTTAAATTTTTTGTAGCCCAATCAAAAACTTCAATTAATATTTCATTCCAATTTGCGTAAGAATCAGGTAAATATTCAGATATATTATTTGAAATCTGAGTAATGATCCTTGATGAAAGAGATCTTAAATGATTAGGAGCTCCCCGACCACCTGCAGATAACATTTTATTAGCAGTATCCTCGTCTAACAAATTAGATATAATTTTTTTATTTAATAAGAATCTCATTTCTGAATAAATTGTTGGGAAAATTGATGATCTTTCCATTTTGGAATCCCAACTTAAAAAATCCTTAAGCAATTCATCATTTTCTGTTAATTTTTCACTACATTCAGATAGTGATTTTAATATTACCTTAGCTGGAATAGAAGTTATTTCTGAATGAATAGAAATCATTTTTTCAGGTGTGATTGACCCTTCCTCGATGTTTTCTTTTATTCGTTCAGTAATCCTTTTAGCCCTATATTCAGGAGCACTATCTAATGACAAGTAAAAAGGATAATCTACATTTGCTATCTTATTATTGGCAGTTACAATAAATCCATTTTTCGGATTAAATATTCGTGGTAGTTTTTCAAATGGAATATAACCCTCCCATTGATATTTTTGTTCCCATGCAGGGACAGGAACCCAAGCATTCATACTGTTTCTAATAGGTATTTTACCTCGATTTAGATATCCATAATCACCTTCTACATCAGCAAACAAAAAATTATTGCAAGGATCCACCCAATCATCCATGGAATTTTCTATTTCTTTAGCACTGCTTGAATTTAACATGTTTCTTATTACATTAAATCCTTTATTGGGTGATTCAGTGGAAGAATATTTAAAAGAAATAGCATAAGACTTGTCTTTATTAAATCCAATAATGTTTCCATTTTCAGTTTTATAAGAGTTAATAGTTACACTTTCTCCATTAAGAACTTTTGTTTGAAAAGATGTTTTTGTTAATTTTTTCCACGATTTACCATTAAAACTCTCCAATTCTCCTGATTGGTTTCTTATTTTTTCAATAAACAAATCTTGATAATCTGAACCAGCATGCGTAACACACCATGAAACTTTTTCATTATGACCAAAATGTGGAAATCCAGGACATCCTGGAAATGATAATCCTATAACATCAAAATTATCAGACCTAATATGATTTTGGTAGTATACTGAAGGGGTATCTAGCCCTCTGTGAGGATCTCCTGCCATTAAAGGTTTCCCAGTAGACGATAAATTACCTCCTACTACCCAACTATTACTTCCTATATCTATTTCAGTTAAAAAATCTACATGATTCATTGCGATTTTAAATTGTTGAGATGGATCAACATTTTTTCCTTTGTACAAATCTTCAGGCGGAACTATAACTAAAGCTCCTTCATCATATCCTGAAAATAAATTTCTTAATTTGGATAAATCAAATTTCTCAATCATTGAATTTCTCCAAATTTTACCCTCAAACACTCCCATCATAATGTGTCTAACCTTAAATACTGCTAAACAATCCCAAGGTTCCCAAATTTCCATAGTTTTATTTATGAGCTCAAATTCAATTGACAATGAATCTTTCTGAGATAAAAATTCATTCACACCATCACTATATGCTTTGTACATAATTTTTGAATCATCATCTAAATGTTCAAAGTCAGATTTAACATTAGATAAAATATCTAAAGCTCCCATAAATTTATCATTTGACAATCCATCAATCCCTAATAATTCTGACAGTTTTCCATAGGCTCGTTTTCTGTCATATTGCATATGCCATAATCTGTCTTGTGCAGTAGCAAAACCCTGACCAAAGAATGCATCATAATCACTAGATGCATAAATATGAGGGATTCCATACTCATCTCTGTAAATATCTAAGTTGGAATCGGTTTGTTGTGTAATGATTTCACTTGTCAAATCGGGTAAATATTCATTAAAATTTTTCATATTGTCTCCTTATCGGGGTGACCGGACTCGAACCGATGACCCCCAGTACCCCATACTGGTGCGCTAGCCAACTGCGCCACACCCCGTTTTTATTTCAATGAGAATATCATATATTTGCACGAATATAAAATTGATAAATTAATTAAATTGCTACATTTGTGTTAAAATTTTAATTAAGGACAAACTAATTTATTCTTTTCGAGAAATTATTCTATGTTTGAATCAGATAAGGACCTAATCAAAGCTGTAGAAAAAACAAAAGTTAAAAGAAAGCCAAAGCAGCATTTGGCAACATTTGGCAACACCATAATAAACTATTACGTAGTAACAGAGCCTATATATACTGATCTGAATTCAAATAAAAATGAAACTGTAGTTAGAACGGGTAAAGTTAACTCGGGGAAACCCGAGATAGTAACACCAACTTATGCCCTTAATTTGAAAGGGTTTAGTGATGAAGCATATAAATATCTTGAATTTGTTTCATCAAAATTTGGAATGAACAGTCCTGGAGTTTTATACCAGTATAAAAACGAGCCTGGAAATACAAATATTTTGAGTGGTTCAGTTACAGAAGTATCAAATAACATAATTAACGAATTGGATAAAAAGGATGATAAATTAACAGCTGTAATTGTTGGAATTGATGAATTGTGGGATGTTTCATTGCTGAAATTCATACATGATTTCACAGCTGAATCTTTAGTGCAAAATGTAAGTGAATTTAATTCTAGGGGGCTATTAAATCCACAGCCTAATTTTGGTGGAGTACCAAAAGCTACAATTCAAAGAATAGAAATATTGTTTAATGAAGTTAAAAAAGGAGCAGATCCTGAAATACTCAAAACAGAATTAGATAGATGGGGGTTATTTGACCATTACGAAGAAAGATTTTTAGGATTGTTTAATAAACAATAAAAATTGAATTTCAAAAACACTCAAAATTAACTATAATTAATATATATAAAAATTATTGGAGAGATATTGTTTGATCAGAAAGAGCCAGAATTTAATTTTTCAGGTTTAAATAAAATTTTTGATAATATAAGGAAAATCATTCCATTTCCAAAAAATAATTTATTTTTTACATTTATACTTTTAATACTTCTTCTTGGCCTTTGGCTAGCTTCAGGGTTTTTTACTGTTCAACCAGGGGAACAAGCTGCGCTTCGTTTTTTTGGTAAATTCAGCTCAACTTCAGGCCCTGGGTTGCATTGGTTTTACCCCTCTCCAATTGGACAAAAAGATATCGTGGCGACTGATGCAATAAGAAGGCTCGAATTAGGATTTAGGGGAAACAATCCAATACCTGTAGAATCTCTTATGATAACTGGAGATGAAAATATTGTAGATGCTCAATTGTTAGTTCAATATGACATCAAAAATTTAGAAAATTTTCTTTACAAAGTAATTGACCCAGCTGGCAAAACAATGATGGATGTTGCTGAAACTTCATTAAGGCAAGTGGTTGGCAGCAAGCCAATTGACGATGTTTTAACTACAGAAAAAGAAGCTGTACAAGCAGAAACAAAAACGTTAATGCAAAAACTTCTTGACCAATACAACTCCGGAATTCGAGTTAGAG
The DNA here is from genome assembly GCA_913045935.1 of uncultured Chloroflexota bacterium. Classification (GTDB taxonomy): domain Bacteria; phylum Chloroflexota; class Dehalococcoidia; order Lucifugimonadales. The sequence continues at coordinate 5,285 of CAJWSY010000026.1, forward strand.
AAGTAAAATTACAAAACGTACAACCACCACAACAAGTTCAAGATGCTTTTGATGATGTTGTACGTGCAAGAGAAGATAAGGAAAGAATTATCAATCTTGCTGATGCGTACAAAGAAGATGTTATTCCTAAAGCGAGAGGTTATGCAGCTAAAGTTGTTCAAGATGCTAAAGCTTATGAAGCAACACGTGTGGCTGAATCAGCCGGTGAAGCGGAAAAATTCAAATCCATTTTAGAAGAATACTCTTTGCAGAAACAAACAACAGAAGCACGACTGTACCTTGAAACCATAGAAAAAGTACTTCCACTATCTAAAAGCATAATAATCGGTGACCCAACTAAAATTTACTTTTTCAACTCGGATGAATCAAAAAAAATAATGGGAACAATAGAGGATTAAAATGAAAAAATCTTATACAGCTATAATCGTTATAATCTTGATCGGATTAGTTGTATTGGTACAAAGCTTATTTATAGTTGACGAAACAAACACAGCAATTGTAACAAGATTCGGAGAGCCAATAAAAACAACCCAATCTCCCGGTTTGAATTTTAAAGTACCTTTCATAGATCAGGTACGAAAGTTTGAAAAAAGACTATTAATATTTGATGCACCTCCTGATTCTTTACTTACTAGTGACAAAAAAAGATTAGTAATTGATGTCTACGCTAGAGGAAAAATTGTTGACCCCTTATTATTTTTTAAAACTACTAGAAATGAAACCTTAGCCTCATCTCGTGCTATTGATATCATTTCTTCTGAGCTCCGAAGAGAAATTGCTTCAGATCTTCAGGCTGAAATTATCAAAACTAGTAGAGAGCAAGTTATGAATAAAGTTAAATTAGAAGCTGAGCCTAAATTGCGAGAATTCGGAATTCAACTTATTGATGTAAGAATCAAAAGAGCAGATTTCCCTGATGAAATTGCAGAAAGTATATATGCAAGAATGAAAGCTGAAAGAAAAAGGAAAGCTGACAAAGAGAGGGCTGAAGCAGCGGAAATAGATTTAACAGTTCGTTCTGAAGTAGATAAAGAAGCCGCAGTAATTAGAGCTAAAGCTGATAAGGAAGCAAAAATCATCATAGGTAATGCAGAAGCCGAAGCTATTAAAATATTATCGGAAGCTCACTCACAAAATCCGGAATTTTATAATTTTTTAAGACAATTGGAAACTTACGAAAACAGTTTCTCGTCTGGGAATTCAACCATAATCATACCTGAAAATTCTAATATCTTAGACTCATTTTTCGGGAGTAACATTATTTCAAGCGCATTCCCTGTAGCACCAACAACAGACTAAAATTTATGCCGAACATAAATTTAGATTACGATAATAATGTAAATATTGATTTTAATGAATGTGAATTAATCAGTCTAGTTACAAATATATTTAAGTACCTTAAAATTCCGTCAGACTCAGAATTAAACATACTACTAAGTGATAACAAAACAATTAAAGAATTGAACTCTAGATACCGTGGATTAAATGAAGCTACGGATGTATTGTCTTTTTCGTACACATATGAAGGTAAATATTATGGTAATGAGCAACAAACAGATACGGACAATATAAATTTCCCAAAATCTAATCTAATTACTTCTCAACTTGGCGATCTTATAATTTCAGTAGAATATATTAAAAATCAAAATACAAATGATTTGAAAATAATAAATAAAGAAATCAAAAAATTACTATTACATGGTATATTACATTTAAATGGATTCGATCATGAAAACGATGAAGACACAAAAATCATGAATGAAACAGCAGATTCAATTATAAAACAACTAAAAATATGAAAATTTATGGAAGAACAAGTACTTTATAGAAAGTGGAGACCTAAAAGTTTAGCTAGTATTATCGGGCAAGAAGAAATTGTACAAATTTTAAGTAACTCTATCTTAAATAATCGTTTATCTCATTCATTTGTATTTTCCGGACCGTCAGGTACAGGGAAAACAAGTACTGCACGAGTTTTTGCAAAATCAATTAATTGTAAAACTGCTATTGATAACAATTTATCTATAGAAAATTGTTCCTGCAAATCATGTGAAGAGATAAATAATTACTCCTCACAAAGTATCATTGAATTAGATGCTGCAAGCTCTATAAGGCAAGTTGAAGACCTAACAGAAGTTATGTTGGATAAAATAAATTTTTTACCTGGAGCCAGCAAATATAAAGTATATATATTAGATGAAGTACATATGCTAAGTAGGCACTCATTTAATGCTTTATTAAAAACTCTTGAGGAACCTCCTGGTCATCTTATAATTATACTAGTTACTACTGATCCTGAAAAAATCCCTCAAACGATTATGTCTAGATGTCAAATATTAGAATTCAAATCGATTGAAACAAATCAAATAAATGATAAATTAATCAAAATAGCCACATCAGAACAAAAAATTTTATCAAAAGAAAATGCTGAAATAATTGCTATGCATTCAGGTGGTAGTTTAAGAAACGCAGAAAATCTATTGGAAAAATGTTTTATAACAATAAAAGACAAAAATTTAGAAAAAGAATCAATAGAAAAAGTCTTAGGTATTATAAATGAAGAAGTCCCTGCAAAAATTCTCACTCACCTTTTAGATAATAACCTAGATATATCAATTAAATTACTAAATAAATTATTTTCAAAGAATACAAATTACGAATCAATATTAAATTCATTCAGACAACTATGCAGAAACCTTCTTCATTATAAGTACAAATTATATGACGCCTCCAACATAGAAAAATTAGGGAATACAATTTCAATTGAGCAAATAAAAACAATTTCTAATATAGTTAATGACCTGAAATTAAACTCATTTACTGACCAAAAATTATCTTTAGAAATAATGATTATCGATATTTTTGACAAAGTTAATCAAAGGTCTATATCTAACCAAAATCTAAACTCTCAAAAAACAAATAACCTATATACACAAAAAAAACAAATTGATTATAAAACTGAGCAAATAGAACACAAAAAAGAAGAAAAAAGCCAATTGGATTCAATTAATAATAACAATTCAAATCTAATAAATAATTCTAAACAGGATGATTTGTTACTAAAACAATTTATAGAAAAATTCAACGATACTGATTGGGCATGGAAAATTAAAGCAATTACTGATTACAATATAAATGAAAATACTCTCAATTTTGAATTTACTCATAAAAGCCAAATTAATTACATAAATCAAGAAATATCTAATCCTATTAAATTAAAACACTTTACAACAGCTATTAAAGATATATGGAATAAAGATTTACAATTTAATTTCACACTAGGTGGTCAAAATAATAATTTAAAGATTAACAAAGATAATAACAATTTCAAAAATAACATGAATAATAATCAGATTTCAGACAATAAAAATAGTGAAATTTTTTATAATGAAGTAAGTAAATATGGAAATTTCACTAAATTAAAGGAGATTAAAAATGAATCCTAAAAATATAAAAGCTGCTTTTAAAATGAGAAGCCAAATGAAAGAAATTCAAAAAAAGCTCAAACAAAGTACAATTACCGAAACAGATAAATCAGGTGAAATAAGTGTCACTATAGATGGTACCTTCAAAATTAAAGAAATAAAACTTAATGTAACTGACATGGATCAATCTAGAGTAAAAAGACTTGAAAACAATATTCAATCTACAATTAATAAAGCAATAGAAAAATCTCAAAAAAGTGCTAATAGTCAATTAGGGTCAATAACAGATTTATTAGGAATGTAATTTGAGTAGTAATAATCAAGTTTCAATATCTAGCATAATTACAGAATTGATTGGTCATTTAGGTCAGCTCCCAGGTATTGGACCAAAAACAGCAGAAAGGTTAGCTTTCCATATAATTAAAGCACCTGAAAGTAAAATTATTGAACTCTCAAAAAGCTTAGAAAAATCCAAACAAATGTTAACTTTTTGTAAAATTTGTTTTATTGTAACTGAAAATGATCCTTGCTCTATATGCACTAATGAATATAGAGACAAATCAGTACTATGTATAGTTCATGATTCAATAGATGCCTATGCTATAGAAAATACAAATTCATACACAGGAACTTATCACATATTAAACGGATCTATATCTCCAATAAACGGGATAGGCCCGCAGGAATTGACTATATCTAATCTAATAGAAAGAATAAATAAATCCACTCCTAAAGAAATCATAATTGCTACAAATCCCACCATCGAAGGGGATGCAACTTCAACATATATAATAAACCAAATTACAAATAATGAGATCAAAATTTCTAGATTAGCAATAGGAATTCCAATAGGAGGAGACCTGGATTATACAGACAACAAAACTTTAACTCAGGCATTTAACTCAAGACAATCTATAAGATAATACACTTATAATGGAAAAGAAAAAATATTTAAACTTTGAAGGAATTACTATTTCTTCTAGAGATTATGGTGAATTCGATAAGATTTTCAATATATTAACTCCCGAAACCGGAGTAGTTACATGTATTGTAAAAAGAATGAAAAAAAACAATCAAAATTTTGACTCTATAGATATTTTTCAAAAAATGGATTTCAAAGCTTCAGTAAGAGAGAATTTGTGGTTAATTTACGAATCAAAAAATAAATTTTCTTGGTTTGAAAGACCTATAGATTTGGCCAAATTAATTTCTAGTAATATAATGGCAGAACTATGTATTTATACCAATTCAATAAATGAAAATAATAAATACGTATATCATCTTTTTAATTTGTGCTTGAGTTTGATTTCTAAAAACAAAATATTATTATCATTAATATATTTTCAGGTAAAAATATTATTGTCAGAAGGAATATTTCCGGAAATAAATATTTGTTTATTATGTAACACTTCATTAAACCCAGGAAATTATTATCTTACATTTGAAAATGGCAGTTTAATTTGTTCTAATTGCCCCATATCAAAAAATAATAGTATTCTTCTAGAAGAATACGAAATCAGATTATTAAAATTCATATCAAAAAATGAAATCAGTTCTGTAGATATAATAAATAACAAACTATCCAAAAATGCTAATATTAAGTTATACAAAAAATTATCTGAATATCTTAAATATCACACTAATCAAGAATTGAAATCTGAAAAAATCTTTTTCTCTTCACTAAATTAAATGAAATTATAATTTAAAATCTGTTGATTGCGAGTATTCATTATGCTAGACTCTCTTATGCCACGTTTATATCGTGGTAATTTATTTATGGAGGAAAAAGAATAGCAAAAGAATACTATATAAATAATAGTATACGATCTGACAGAGTACTAGTTATTGATGAAAATGGTAAACAAATGGGAGTATTACTCACCAAAGATGCTGTAAATCATGCTCTTGAGAGGTCTTTGGATTTGGTTGAAGTTTCACCGGCTGCTAACCCGCCAGTATGTAAGATAATGGATTACGGTAAGCATAAGTATAAACTTACTAGACAAGAGCGAAATGCAAAAAAACAAAGCAGGGTTAAAGCATCAATTCAAAAAACCAAAGAAATAAAGTTTAAGACAAGAACAGCTGAAAATGAACTTGATTGGAAATTAAGACAAGTAAAGAAGTTTTTATCTAAGGGAAATAAAGTCAGAATAAGTGTATTATTCAGAGGTAGAGAGATTACTCATCCTGAACTAGGAATGAATGTACTTAAAACCGTTAAAGACTCACTATTAGATGAAGCTGTTTTGGAATCTCCGCCCGGATTAAGTGGAAATATATTAGCTATGACCTTAATGCCTGCAACGAAAAAAAAATAAGAGGATAAAAGATGCCTAAATTAAAAACACATAAAGGAGCTGCTTCCCGAATTAAAGTTAGTGGTAGTGGTAAATTGTTAAGAATGAAAGGAAATAGCAGTCATCTAAAAAGAAAAAAATCCCAAAAAGTAAAACGTACATATCATGATACTGTAAGTGTACACAAATCCGATGTTAAAAGATTAAGAAAACTAATTTGAGGTAAATTTTGACAAGAATTAAAAGAGGAACAAACAAAAAACGTTCTCATAAAAAAATATTGAATTTAGCAAAGGGACATAGAGGTGGACGAAGCACGCTATTTAGACAAGCTAATGAATCTGTATTGCATGCTTTAATGTACAATTATGCTCACAACAAAGCAAAAAAAAGAGATTTCAGAAGATTATGGAATGTCAAAATTAATGCAGCTGCAAGGCAACATGGCTTGTCCTACAGTGTATTCATATCTGGATTAAAGAAAAACGGAATTGATCTTGATCGAAAAACATTAGCGGATATGGCCCAAAATGAACAGGATGGCTTTAAACAATTAGTAGAAAAAGTTAAATCATCTTTAAATTAATCCACAAGAGCATCTAAATCTGATTTGATAGCTTGAATATCAAACTCAGTATAAATCAAAGAAATACTATCATTGGGTGAAATTAAATACGCAGGGGTAGAATGAAGTATTAAATTAGAATTAGCGTTATTCGTAACAACATTTCCTACAGGCACATAAAAGTATTGCCAAATTGGTTTTAATTGTTCTTTAGTACCCATAAGATAACTTAAGGATTCTATGTCTAATTGATACTTATTCAAAATATCTTTAACATTTGCAGTACTCTCAAGAGGGTCAATTGAAAAAATAATCACTTGAAGTTTATCTGATTTTAGACTTAGACTATCTTTGATTGTAAATAAATCGTTTAGCACAGCAGGGCATTCAGTCTTGCAAGAGCTATAGAGAAAAGTAATTAATAATGATTTCGATTCAAAAGAATTTTGATCAAAAGAATCATTATTTTGATCAATCAAATTAAATTCAGGTAACGGTTTATAATCATTAGTTATTGTACCAATGAATTTAGAATTATCGATTCCACAAGAAATTATAAAGAAAAAAAGTGAGATAGAGATATATTTAATTAATTTAAATGGCAACTAATTATTTTGAAAATATTTTAACAGCAAGATAAGCTGACACAGGAGTGCCTATAAGTATAAGCATACCTGCAAGAACAACGTACAGACTTTTTAACTCCCCTTTTTCTGCGAAACTCGGAAGATTATAGAATATATAGCCTAATACTATAGCTAGAACTGCTACTGTAATAACAGAAATCACTGGTATAAATAGAGAATATAAAAATCTATGTAACATAAATTATCCTTTAAAAAAATATTTTAACACTGTAATAAAATTAATCATACTATTTTTCAGATAAATACCATTTAAAATAATAATAAATAAACATACCCATTAATATTAAAGCTGTACCTACTTTCATGATTATACCACCTAATTGTTGATCTTCTAAAGGCGACAAATTAAAAACAAGGGTGGTATTTTCATAATGTGTGTATATATTGTGTGGTGCATAAGTGATTATTCCAAATACAATTATTTGAGCAATAGAAAGTAAGAATAAATAGACAAGTTTCAAACCATAGTGGATACTTGGGAAAATTTTACTTTGATTAACCAATGGCCACCACATAAAGATTGCTCCAGTTATAAACATAGAATGTTCAAGAGCATGAAATTGTTCAAATGAAACTGAAAGATCATATATGTTGGGTAAATGCCATAATCCAAAAATTAAATTAAATAAAACAAAACAAAAAGCGGGATGAAAGAAATATTGAAAAATAGATTTAATATATTTTAATCCTAAAAAAGAATCTAAAATTTTATAATTTAATCCACTTAAAAGTAATGGTGGAGCGATGTATGAAATCATAATATGTTGCAACATATGAGCACTAAATAAATAGTATTCACTAACGTAATGCACTGGCCAAACTAGCGCCAAAAACAAAACAAAGATTCCTGATAGAAAATATAAAGAATTTTTGTAATCAGTTATATGACCTACACTAAATTTACCTTTTGTTCCAAATACCAAAAAAAGATAAAGCATTTCCGCAAAAATCAATGAAAAGATAATTTCAGTATGTACATAGCTGTGCAGTAATACAGATAACATCAAATATTAAAAGTGAAAATAATCAAATATTAATTAAACCATCCAAATAATGCCATTAGCCACATTATGACAACTACAGCCAAAATCAACCCTGACATAAATACATAAGTGAGTAGTTTTTCGTCAAATTTTAAATGCATATAATACATAACAACTATGCCAAATTTACCTATCGATAAGATTGCCATTACAGGGATAATTGCATACCCTAACCACTCAAAATAAAAAACTACAACTTCAAGAGCTGTTAAAGCAACCAATGCCATAGCAACTTTAAAGTAAGTTATAGGTTCAGGATGATTATGATCATGAGAACCAGATTTTTTTGTCTTGTTATTTTTATTAGATACCATTTAACTCTCCTATTTACGACGGAAATCCGGGAAACGTTCCAAATAAATATACCACAGCAAAAATTACTATCCAAACAATATCAACAAAATGCCAATATAAAGCTGCTAAATCCAAGTCCAAATTAGTTTCAGCTGAAACACTGTTTCTAAATAAACTTGAATAAAAAATAATTGCTAGCCATACTACTCCAACCGTTACATGTAAACCATGTGTCCCTGTAAGAGCATAGAAAGTTGTGCCAAACAGATTAGTTTGAGGGCTTAAATCATAATGAAAGTAAAATTCACTAAATTCGAATACTTGAAAGCCTAAAAAAGTTGCTCCCATAATAATTGTAGATACCATCCAAATTCTAAAAGCATTTATGTTATTCCTAACTAAATATGCATATGCAAAAACCATACTCATACTGCTCATTAATAATACAAACGTGCTAACTGAAGTAGTTGGAATATCAAAAACATCTACAGGTCCTATATCAAGATTCCCAGTTCCTTTATATATTAGATATGTTCCAATAAGTGATGCGAAAAACATACAATCAGATCCTAAAAATACCCACATTAGTAATTTTCTATTATCTATTCCTGTTGTAGTTTCATCCGACATATTTAAATTTCTCCAATAAAATAACTAAATTTAGTGCGCATCAGGTTCATTGACAGGTTCCCAAGACCAAGCACATACAGTAACTAAAACCATAGCCAATCCTATTCCGCATACAACTAGGTTGTATATAATTCCATATCCAGCTATAGCTAATCCAAGAGATACTAACATTGGCCAATAAGAAGCTTGCGGTAAATGTATACTCTTAGGATTAGTTTTTGATTTTACACTCTTATTCTTTTTCTGTTTTTTGTGCCAAAAATCATCTAATGATTCTACTTTAGGTACATCTAAAAAGTTATATACAGGCGGGGGTGAAGAAATTGACCATTCAAGTGTTCTTCCATCCCAAGGGTCTCCATCTGCTTTAGGACCACTGATCCAACTTTTAATCATGTTTATAATAAATAACAAAACACCAAAGGCTACTACATATGCAGCAAAAGATTCTACTCCATTCCAGAAAGCCCATCCCATTTCTGAATCATAAGTAAAAATTCTCCTAGGCATTCCTTGCATTCCAACAAAATGCATAGGGAAAAAAGTTATATTTTGACCGATAAACATCAACCAAAAATTTTGTTTCCCCAACTTTTCATCATACATCCTTCCAGTAAACTTAGGAAACCAATAATAAATTCCCGCAAATATTGCAAATATTGCTCCACCAAATAAAACATAATGAATATGGGCAACAATAAAGTAAGTGTCCTGTTGCTGATAATCAGAAGCTGAAAAGGAATGCATGACACCACTAATTCCACCAATTAAAAACATTGAAAGGAATCCAACGGAAAACAATACAGGTGTATTAAATTCAATATCTCCTCCCCACATAGTACCAAGCCAGTTAAACATCTTAACACCAGTAGGCACTGCGATTAACATAGTAGTTATAGTAAACACACTATTTGCAATAGGACCAAGTCCTGTAGTAAACATATGGTGGCTCCAAACTAACCATCCCATGAATGCGATGAACGCAGCTGCTAATACCATAGCGGCATATCCAAATACTGGTTTTTTTGAAAATGTTGGAAGAATTTCAGAAACAATTCCCATAGCTGGAAGTATCAATATATATACTTCAGGATGTCCGAATATCCAAAATAAATGCTGCCATAATAAAGGATTCGCTCCTGCTTTAGTATTGAAAAAATTAAAGTCAAATGTTCTGTCAAGCATAAGTTCTATTAACGCGACAGTAATGACAGGGAAAGCTAATACTAATAAAATTGCAGTAATAAAAGTCATCCAAGTAAATAAAGGGAGCCTCATAAATGACAATCCGGGGGCTCTCATGTTTATTATTGTTACTATAAAATTAAATGATGCTGCAAGGGATGCGATACCTAGTACTTGAAGTCCAACTATCCAAAAATCAATTCCATTTCCAGGATTAAAAGTTGTTGTTGTTATAGGCGCATAACCAAACCATCCAGCATTTGGAGAACCTCCTAGAAACCAACTGGATTTCATAATCAATGCACCAAATAAAAATGTCCAATAACTAAATGCATTCAGCCTAGGGAAAGCTACATCTCTTGCTCCGATTTGAAGAGGTATAATATAATTGAAAAATGCTGCTGACAACGGCATGACACCAAGAAAAATCATTGTAGTAGCATGCATTGTAAATAATTGGTTGTATACATCAGGAGCAACTATTTTTAATTCCGGACCTGCCAACTGTGTTCGGATTAAAAGTGCTTCAATTCCTCCTGTAATAAACATAATGAAAGCAGTAACGCCATATAATATACCAATTTTTTTATGATCAATAGTTGTAATCCAATCCATGACACCTGTTGGATTTGTAGGTCTACTCAAGTTTAACTTGAAAGGAAGTTTTAATGGTATTGATGTCATATTAAAATTCTCCTTTGTTAATTATTTCAGAGATTGTAAATAAGCTGATAAAGCAATCACTTCAGATTCAGTTAGACTTTTATTTGAATCCATATACACAGCTCCTTGAGATGCCATAACATTACCAGGTTTTATTTTACCTGGATTTTCGATCCAAGCTCTCAAGTTTTCCTGAGTATTATCCATAATACCTGCGGCTACATGTAATCTTGAACCAAAATGAGTCAAATTTGGACCAATTTTACCTTTAGCTTTTTTAGAGCCGTTTATCATGTGGCATCCTCCGCACCCTGCTTTCGCAGACATGAAAATATCATAACCTTCTTTTTCCAAAGGGTCATTTGGCACGTAAGCTTCAGTTTTTTGATGCTCGATCCATGAATTAAAATCTTCATCATTATCTACAACCACCCTAAATCTCATCAAGGCGTGCGACTCTCCACAAAATTCAGCGCATTGTCCATAATAAAGCCCGGGTTGGTCTGCTTGTATCCACATTTGATTTCCTTGATTAGGAATAATATCAGTTTTTCCTGCTATTTTGGGAATCCAAAAACTATGTAATACATTATTTGAATCCAAATTAATCAATATTTTTTTGCCTACGGGTATGTGAAGCTCATTTGCTGTAACAACATCTAGTTCAGGATACTCAAATTCAAACCAAAATTGATGACCTTTTACATTTACAACTACGTCAGGATTCTCTGGCATAGTTCCAAAATTCCAAATTGCT
>CAJWSY010000027.1 GCA_913045935.1 uncultured Chloroflexota bacterium
TAGTGTATCCAATTATAAAATTGATATTGTTCAATTTTTGAATTATTTATTAAATGAAATTAAAAATATTTCAGAAATATCAGCACTTATAAATTCAAAAACTTTTTCAAATTATATTAAATTTCTAAAAGAGAAAGAATATAAACCTTCAACAATGAATAGGAAATTATCTTCATTGAAAGGATATACTAATTTTTTAGAGGAAGAAAAAATTATAGACTTTAATCCTTTGAAATACATTAAGTTACCCAAAAATCCCAGAAAAATACCTAAAACGTTAGATGATGTAGATATAACTAAATTATTAGAAAATCCCGATACGTTAAGTCTAAGAGAAAAAACAATAATAGAATTAATGTATGCTACGGGTTTAAGAGCTAGTGAATTAATAAATTTAAAATTTGCGGATATCAATTTTACCTCTAAAAGTGTAAGAGTTTATGGAAAAGGCTCTAAAGAAAGAATTATCCCTATTCATCAAAATGCCCTTCATCTTTTGAAAACATATTGGAAAATTGAAATGGAAAATCATAATTCAGCTGTAAAAAATAATGGTAAAATTTTTATAAGAGAATATTTATTTGTTAATAAAAATAAATTAAAACTTACAAGACAAGGACTTTGGTACATATTGAAACAAATTGCAAAAAAATTAGGTATTAATGAAAATAAAATAACTCCTCATGTATTGCGGCATACATTTGCTACTCACCTTCTTTACAATGGCGTTCCTTTAAGACATCTTCAGGAAATGCTTGGTCATTCTAGTATTTCAACTACCCAAATATATACTCATTTGTCAGATAAATTTGTTAAAAATGAATATGACAAATTTAGTCCTAGAGTTAATTAATAGTTTAATGTTAAAATAAATTATGAGTTCAAAAAGAAAAAAATCAAAAAACAAATTCAGAGCTAAAAGTAGTTTAGGTATATCAAGGAAAAAAAATTATACAAAATCTACCATAACTTCTGAGTCTGATGCAAATGAAGAAATACTTAATTTAAATTCAGATACTAACCAGCAAACTGTAAATAAGAATATCGATTCTACATTACATTATCCGTATTTAAAGAGAGAAGTATTTCAAATAGGTTCTACATTTAGTTTAATTATTTTAATATTGTTAGGATTTGCGTTCCTAGTTTAATTTGAATTGGTAAATCCGACTACAATAAGAAAAAAATTTGTAAATAGACTAAAATCTGTTCCTAAGTCACCTGGTGTATATTTTTTCAAAGATATCTCAGACACTGTTATTTATGTTGGCAAAGCAAAGAATCTTCAAAATAGAATTTCTAGTTATTTTGGTAACAAGTCGTATGATTCAAGAATTAACCATTTAAAACAAAATATACATGATTTTGATATAAATATAACCCAAACTCCAAATGATGCTTTGATTTTGGAATCTTACTTGATTAAAAAATACCAACCTAAATATAACATTCGATTAAAGGATGATAAGTCTTATCCTTATATTGTTATAAATACACAAGATGATTATCCAAAAATACAATATACAAGAAACATCAAATCAAAAACTGAAAGAAAATTAAAAATATTTGGGCCATTTTCTAAAGCAAAAGAAGTAAGAAGAACTATAGATGTACTAAATAAGTTTTTTCCATATTGTACAACTCATGTCCAACGATGTAGTGAGAATTGTGAAAACGCAGTCACCAAAGATGAATATAATGCTATTGTGTCACAAATAATTAATTTTCTTGAAGGTGATCATAAATTGGTAATTAATAGACTTAACCACGAAATGTTAACTGCTTCTAAAAATCAAATGTATGAAAGAGCAGGAAGAATAAGAGATCAGATAGAATCAATAAATGAATTTTTCAAATTATCAAACTCAAAATCAAGTTCCAATAGCAAAATAGATTACATAGGTTTTACTTTATCTGATGATATAGCTAGTTTTCAATTATTTGAATCAAGATATACAAATATAAATAATACATTTAAATTTATAATGGAAGGTGTAAGATCAAGGACTAATTCTGAGATTTTAGATGCTTTTATTAACCAATATTATTTTCAAAAGTATGATAAACCCGAAATTGTAGTAGTTTCAGTTTGTCCAAATATAAAAGAAATTAGTACTGATGTTTTGAAATTGAAAAATAAAATTATGAAATTCGTAATTCCAAAAATAGGAGAGAAAAAAAGAATATTAGAATTAGCTGTCAACAATTCAAAATTTAATTTGGAACATATTAAACGAGCTGAAAACGATATATCAAAGACATTACATACATTAAAGACAAAATTAAACTTGAAAACTATCCCTAGGAGAATCGAATGTTATGATATAAGCAATATACAAGGTACTAATCCTGTAGGTAGCATGGTAGTGTTCATTAACGGATTGCCAAGAAAATCAGAATATAGAAGATATAAAATTAAAACTGTAAATCAGGTTAATGACTATCAGATGATGAGTGAAATGTTAGAAAGGAGATTACAGAAACTAAATATAAACGAACCAGATAAAATTCCAGACCTTATTCTGATTGATGGAGGTAAAGGTCATTTATCATCTACTTATAAAGTTTTACTTAACTCTACTTTTCCCGAAATTCCAATAGCTTCATTGGCAAAAAAACATGAATATGTTTTTTTGCCAAATTCATCTGAGCCCTTAGATATTGAATCTTTATCAAATGAATCTATATTGTTACAACAATTGAGAGATGAAGCTCATAGATTTGCTATACAATTCCATAGAAAATTAAGATCTAAAATGTCATTAGATCATCCACTTCAAAATATTGATGGAATTGGCCCTGTAATTCTAAAAAATCTACTGATTAAATATAGAACTGTTGAAAACATAAAAATGTCTAAGCATGATGATTTGATTAAAATTAAAGGTATTAATTCAAATCTTGCAAAAAATATTTTATCTGAACTAAACAAATAAATAATTATTAAATATACTATTAAGAAAGGAGGATTTCATGCTAGATGGTTTGAAAGATTTGTATACAGGTGTTGTCTACGACACACTAAGAGATATGGGAATTACAAATTGTGTACTAGACAACGATATTAAGCCAATTTATTCAGTAAATAAATTATATGGAAAGATATGGACTTGTGAAGGAAGTTATGTGGAGAATATAACGATGGATGAATCTCTTTCTAGTTGGTCGAAAATGTTAAGTAATGCACCTGAGGGACATATTGTAATTTGTTCTGCAAATAACGTGGAAGACGATAATAATAATTTTCCTAAAGTATCACATATGGGTGAGTTGTCAGCAGAAGTACTAAAAATGAAAGATATTAAAGGTTTTATCACTGACGGCGGAACAAGAGACGCAGAATTTTTAGAGCAAATAAATTTACCTGTTTTTTGTACATATGTAACTCCTAAAGATATAGTTGGCCACTGGAAGATTACTAGTGAAGGGAAACCTATAACTATAAAATCATCTTCTATATTTACTGGAAATACTATAAAACCTGTAACAGTTAATACTGGTGATATTTTTCTATATGATTCAGACGGAACTGTAATTATCCCATCAGAGTGCTATGAAGAAGTTATAAAATTAGCTTCTGAAAAAACGAATAAAGAAAATCATATGCGTCAATCTATTCTTAATGGAATGGATCCGTATCAGGCTTATCAAAAATTTGGAATTTTTTAGTATGAAAATGAAAAACTTAAGTAGAATGTTTATTTTTTCTGTTTTATTAACTAGTGTAATTATAATAATAATACAAAGGATGTAAATTTTGAGCAAAAGATTAAGTGGCAAGCATGCTATCGTCACAGGAGGAAGTTCCGGGATTGGTAAAGAAATTGTAAAAGCATTTGCAAATGAAGATTGTATGATTTCTGTTTTTGATATTAATCCCACAGATATGAACACTGAGAATATTAAATATTTTCAATGTGATATAACGTCAGAAGATTCTTTAATTAAATCTATTAACAATGCAGTTAAATTTATGGGATCTATAGAAATCCTTGTTAACAATGCTGGCATAGGCGTTGCGGGAGATATTATGTCTACAAAAATTGATGATTGGCATAAAACTTTAAATGTAAACTTAACTGGCACATATCTTACCACTAAACATTCTTTGAATCATTTGATAGATTCAAAGAATGGATCAATAATAAATATTGCTTCAGTTGCTGGTGTTGTAGCAGTTAAAGACAGATTTGCATATACTACTTCTAAAGGTGGTGTTATAGCTCTTACAAAATCAGTTGCATTAGATTATGTAACAAAAAATATAAGAGCTAATGCCATTTGCCCGGGAACTGTTAACACCCCTTGGGTAGATAGAATTACCAAAAATTACCCAAACCCAGATGAAGCAAAAGAACTAATGAGACAAAGACAACCGTTAGGTAGATTAGGGGAACCGGAAGAAATAGCTATGGCTGCAATTTATCTTGCTTCCGATGAATCAAAGTTTATAACCGGTTCTTCCTTAATTATTGACGGTGGCCTTACAATGTCGTAAATTAAATTAAACTTAAATTTAAAGGATATTATTATGAAATCTATGGCAGCTATTCAAACGGAATTTGGTAAAAGCGTACAGGTAGAAGAAATTGATATACCTGATCCTTTAGATGGACAAGTAGTAATTAAATTAAAATCAACGGGTGTTTGTCATTCTCAGTTACATCATATGCAAGCTCCTTCGGAAAAAACACAAAGACCCTTGTCTTTAGGACATGAAGGCACGGGTTATGTTGAAAAATTGGGTAAAAATGTAAAAAATTTAAAAGAAGGAGATAAGGTAATTGTTACCTGGGTTGGGAAAAATTCCTATAAAGGGCCTCTTAATGTTCCTAAAACAACTGCAACTTATAACGGAGTAGAGTTATCAGGATTAACCTTTACATGGAGCCAATACACAATAGTACATGAAGATCTTGTAGTTAAAATAAAAGATGAATATCCTGATGATGTTAGTTGTATTGTTGGTTGTGCGGTTTTAACCGGAGGAGGAGCAGTATTACACACAGCTAATGTCAAACCATTTGACTCTGTTGCCATTTATGGAATGGGCGGCGTAGGACTCTCTGCTCTAAAAATGGCTTCTATGCTCAATGCCTATCCTATAATAGCAGTTGATATTGTTGACGATAAATTAGACTTTGCAAAAGAATTTGGTGCTACTCATGTTATAAACTCTCTAAATGAAGATCCAATTCAAAAAATACAAGAAATAACCTCAGGTGGTGTTGATTATGCATTTGATGCTATAGGAGTTAAACAAACTATGGAACAAATTTTGCCTTCAGTACGTAAAGGAGGGTCAGGAGCTGAAAATATTGGAGGTAAAGCCGTATTAATTGGAATACCAGCTGTAAATGAGATCTCTGTAAATCCAGAGAACTTTATGTATTTTCATAAACAATATATTGGAAGCTTAGGCGCAACTTATCCTGAAAAAGATTTTGATATGTATTTGCAATGGCACATGGAAGGCAAGTTTCCTTTAGACAAATTAGTTACTGACAGATATACTCTTGAAGATATAGGAATTGCATGCGATGATTTGCATAATGGTAAAATCACAGGTAGAGCTATAGTTGAATTTTAATTTGATATTTAATCTTTACTCACGAAAAAAGAATATATTATTTATTTTTTTAAATTTGATACTAATCATTTTACTAATGTCTTGTTCGACTGAAAGAAATGATGAATTTTACGATCATACAAATTTGCCAAAAAATCTTTCTAATTCGATAATATATAAAACATTAAATAATGACGTAAATATATATACTGATTCAAACCATCATTCAATATTAAATTCAGATACTAATACCAAATATTATTGGCCAACTATTACTGACAATAATGAATATATTGCATATAGTTATGTTTCTGAATTATCCACCGAATATCAAATAGGTATTGATTTATTAGATATTTATAAAAATACAAAATCAGAAGTATACTCCACAAAATCGAGCACTAAAAATCTTTTATCCAATAATATTCCCCATTATATGACTTGGGCCCCAAATTCAAATATTCTTAGTTTTGCCACTCCAACTGAAAACTACCCTGCCCTTTATATTTACAAACATACAAATACAAATTATGAAAAATTAATTGATTTTGGGCCATTATGGATAAACTGGAACGCAGATAAGCTTTCAGTTCATAGAAGAGATAAAAGATTTGTTTATGAAATCAATGATTCAATTTCAAACCTAGTAGATACAACTAATGTTAGTATGTATTACAGGATTGACCCTTGGATAAATTCGGATGAATTACTTTCCATCTTTCAGGATTTTAATATTGTTAGTATTGGGAAATCAAATATAGCAACAGAAATTTCTGAAATACTTTTTAATGTAAATCAATATTCTATGTTAAATATTTCTCCAAATAAAAAATATCTTTCAATTTTATCTTCAGATACATATCCTACATCTGTATATGACAGTCTTGCGTTATATGATTTGCAATCAAATCAAATTGTATTCCAAACTACGGATTCTCCTATTGGATATTTTTGGTCCCCTGATTCATCAAAAGTATTAATCATTTCAACAACGAACGACCCAGGTAATTACAATGTAAATTTATTAAATGTCAATAACTATGAACTTACTAAAGTTCAAACTATGCAATTTACAAGTGAACAATTAGAAATGTTTATATTTGCTGATCAATTTGCAAATTCTCACAAATTATGGTCTCATGATTCCTCAGAAATTTTAATTGCTGGATCTATAGAATTTTCAAATATTGAATCAGAAGATCAGATTGTAACACCCAAATATAATATATTTAAAATAAGTGACTTAGACACAAAGCCCGTGATGAAAAAACTATTCCCCGGGCTAATAGGATATTGGACAAATTTACAAAAATAAATATACTATATTAATGATTATTTATTTATTGAGAGGATACCATGAGTTCAAATGATTATTATTCTAAATTGGGTATAAAGCCAGTTATAAACGCTGTTGGAAACCAAACTGTTTATGGAGGTTCTACTCCTGTTGGAGCCGTCAAAGAAGCAATGGAATTATCAGAATCTAATTATGTTGTAATGGAGGAATTATTTCAAAAATCAGGAGATCACATAGCTAAATTATTAGGAACAGAAGCAGGATATGTAACTTCAGGAGCAGCTGCAGCAATTACGTTAAGCGTAGCTGGATGTATGGCGGGCACTGATAGAGAAAAAATAGCAATATTACCAAGAACTGTTGGTATGAAAAATGAAATTGTAATTCAAAAACCACAAAGATATACATATGACAGATGTTTTGAATTGTCTGGGGCAAAATTAATTGAAGCAGGAACAAGTGAATTATGTACAGAATCTGATTTAGAAAATGCTATCAATGAGAACACAGTTGCAATATCTTATTACATACAACCGGATGATTGGAAAGGGAAAGCTGTTTCCATTAAAAACGCTATTAAGATAGCTCATAAAAATAATATACCACTAATAGCTGATGCTGCATCACAAATTTATCCAATTGATTATATGTTAGAAACTGCACAAAGTGCAGATTTAGTATGTTTTGGAGCTAAATATTTTGGCGCTCCTCATTCAAGTGGTTTAGTCGTTGGTAAAAAGGAATATATTGATAAAGTCAAAGCACAAAGTTTCATAGCCTATCAATTAGAAGGCAGAAACGCTATGGGTAGACCAATGAAACTAGATAGACAAGAAGTTATTGGTGCAACAGTTGCATTAGAGCAATGGTTAAATATGAATCACGAGGATAGAATTGGTGAATATGTATCAAAACAAGAATTAATCAAAAAATTGATAGATAATATTGATGGTGTTACTGCTGAAATAGTTGAGATACCTACATTTTTAAAATATTCATTAAAAGTATCTGTTGACCCTGAACTTATTTCAATTACTGATTTGGTAGATAAATTAGCTAATGGAAATCCTAGAATAATGGTGGCTGAACCAGAAGATCCGAATGCTCATTTAAAGAAAGAACATATGGATAATACTGATTTAAGTTTAAATCCATATTTTATGATTGGAGTTTCTGAAGTTACCAGTAAACAAGCTACTGAGATTGGAACAAGAATTAAGGAAATACTTTCTTGAATAGTAAAATTTATGAATTTGCTGTAATTGGTGCAGGATTAACAGGATCTGCAGCTGCCAAATACTTGTCAAAAAAATACTCAGATGTAGTACTAATCGGTCCAGGAGAACCTGTTAACAAACAGAATCATGATGGAATATATGGTAGTCATTATGATGAAGGAAGAATAACAAGAGTTTCTGATTCTTATTATGGATGGTCATATCTTGCTGATAAATCTATTAAAAATTACGATGATATTCAAAATGAATCGGGAATTAAATTTTATAGTGAAGTTGGTACATTATCTATTGGAACTCAAGAATATTATAATGAACTGATAACGACTTACTCAAAAGTACCTTTTGATTATACAAATCATGATGATTTTAATTTGAATGAAAATTTTAGTAAATTTAATTTTCCGGGCAATTCTAAATTTATATTTGAACAAAATAATGCAGGGCATGTAAGCCCTAGGAAACTCGTTAATGCACAAAAACAAATATTTATTAACAATAAAGGCGATTATGTAGATGATTATGTAATATCGATTAAAAAATCAAGCAATACTTTTAATATCAAAACAAAAACTAACTTAGATATAAAATCTAATAAAATATTAATATGCGCAGGTGGATTTACAAATTTTACAAATTTATTAAAAAATGATTTACCTACAAAAATTCGAGGAAGAACTATTGTATTAGGAGAAGTCAAACCTAAATTAATTGATGAATTAAAGAAATATCCAAGTTTTATACACAAACCAGAACAAACAAACAATAACAGAGAGTATACATATTGCCTTCCGGCCATTACATATCCAAATGGTAAAACTTATATAAAAATTGGAGGATCCAAGCATTATGAAGATATCAATTCATACCAAATGGCAATTGATTGGTTTAAGGGCAAAATTAATTCAAAAGAAATTGAAGCTGTTAAAAATGAATTAAATTTAATTTACAACAGTGATACATTTAATAATTACCATACAGACACATGTGTGACTACCTGGACAAAAACAATTTATCCCATAATAGACGAAATTGAAAATAATTTATATGTTTCCGTTGGAGGAAATGGTTCTGCTGCAAAATCATCTGATTATATAGGATATATTTCTGCAAATTACTTTGCTGAACATGATTGGGATACAAATTTAAATAGAGATTTGTTTACACTTGCATCAAATATAATATAAATTAATTTAATATATATATATTATTTAAAAATCTATACTTGTTATTATAGTCTAATCCATAACCCACAACAAATTCGTCTGAAATATCAAATAACGAAGTGTTTGCCTTGTATTCTTTAGATTTAATTTTTTTATTTAATAAAACTGCTGTATTTATTTCTTTTGGATTATGTTTGTTTAATAAATTAATAACATGAATTAGAGTATTCCCTGTATCACAGATATCATCAATAATTAGTATATCTTTATTTTCACAATTAAATTTAATTTCATCTGAAGTAATTTTTTCTCTTTTTGTTCCCTTATAGGATTTAACATCTAAATATTGAATATCGTAGTCGATTTTTAGACTATTTGCTAAATCTTTTAAAAAAGGGACAGCACCTTTTAGTATGCAAATGATAATTAAATTACCAGAAGAATATTTTTGATTTAATTGATTGCCAAATTTACTTACCCTGGATTGAATTAAATTATTGTCAATCATGAGAGTTAAATCATGATTCATAATGTTACCAATTTTGTACAAACATAGGCATGACAATATGAGTATAGTTATTGTCTTCGGAAGGTTTAATTAACCCAGGATTAGAATCTCCGTTTATTTCTAGAACTACATTATCAGAATTGATGACATCAAGAACGTCAGATAAATATTTACTGTTAAAAGCAATTTTAGAAGAATTTCCTGTTGTAGTTACAGTAAGTGTAACACTGTTCTCGCCAAGTTCGTCAGTTTTTGCAGACATTAATAAATTATTCGTTGACTGGTCATCAATTTCTAATTTTATTATTCCATTACCATCCTTAGCTAGAACACCTAAACTTCTTACAGCATTTTTGAACTCTGATTTTGGTATCTCACATTGTGTTGTAGTATTATCAGGGATTAACGAATTGAAATCAGGAAATGTCCCTTGAGTTAAAGTAGTTGTAAGTTGGTAATTATCCATCATAAATATAACTTGATTTGCTGCAGGTGTAATAAAGATTTTGACACTGTTCTCTGCAATTGGTAATAAACGCGCTAATTCAGCAAGAGATTTTGATGGGACAATAAAATCTAGATCATTAATACTATTTTCAAATTTGTAATTTATAATTGAGAGCCTAAATCCATCAGCAGATGCTAAGGTAAGCGTGTTGTTTTCTATTGAAAATTTAATTCCGGTTAATACAGGCCTGGATTGATCTTGGGCTGCAGAAAAAATGACACTATTTATTAATTTCAACAACACATCAGCGTCGATGTCAAATTGAGGTTCTAAGTTTTCTAATTGAGGGATAGGTGGAAAATCATCTGTGGGTTGTGTGATTAAATTAGAATCAAAAGGACCACATTTAATATTAATTGTATTATCTGCATTATCAGATTGTAAATTAATATTTTGATTAGGGAAAGTGCGAATTAAATCAGTTAACAACCTAGCTGGAATAGTTGTTTCCCCTTCTTCAGTTATGTTAGCTCCAATCCATGTGTTAAGTGCCATTTCTAGGTTAGTGGCAGATAATTGTAATTTTCCATCAACAGCTTTAAGTAGTACATTTTGAGTTATAGGTAGAGTAGTACGTGTTGATACTGCTCTTGAAATATGGCTAAGAGCTTTATCTAGGTTATCTTGTGTGCATTCTAATTTCATAAATCTTTTTCAAATTATAAATTTTATAATCATTCTAGTCAACAAAGATATAATTAGTCTAAGAAAGCTTTTAATATAGACTCAAATGATTGATTAAGAATTGAGATATTAATTCGAAGATCAACAAAATTTGATTTTTTTACAATTCCGTAACTTTCAGCATCTAAATTAGGCAAATATATATTATGATCAATTAATCGGGATCTTAAAATTTTATAAGTCTCTGTGTTTAGATATTCCATTTCAAAAACATTACTGTGATTTTTTTTAATTAATATATTGAATTTTTTTGAATCATTTAATTTAGTAAACAAATTTAAACCCAGATCATATGCTTGATTCATTTTCTTTTCAAAATCTTTCACATTATTCAATATTAAAGCTGCATTCAAACTACTATTTGGAATACTTCCGCCAAACATCCGTCTATCATTATATAAATTTCCGATTATTTCTCTAGATCCAGCTAATATCGCACCCCATGGTGCACCGAAGTATTTCCATAGTGAAACATATACTGTGTCAAAATATTTTGTGTATTCATGTATTGGTATCTTTGATGCTGCTGTCATCATATATAACCTTGCAGCATCCAAATGTAATTTAATACCATTATTTGAAGCAAACTCATATAATTCCTCTAAGAAATCAATTGTGATTATCTGACCTTTTTGTCTTCTTACAGGAGTTTCGATTGAAATGCATCCTATGTTTTTAGGTACACGTGAAACAGAATTTTTTCTAATAACTTCTTTTATTTCATCTATTCCAAAAAAAGGTTTGTCAATTCCTAGCGGGATTAAATTTATACCGCTTAGAGTTTGTAATGTATCGCCTGAATCTTGGTATATATGGCTTTGTTCTTGTACAATTGCTTTAGAATTTTGGCCAGACAAAGATCTTATTGCAAAATGATTTGCCATGGTTCCAGTTGGAAGAAAAATAGATTGTTCTTTATTTAAAATTCCAGAAAATTTATTTTCAAGATCAGCAACTGCTCCTCCTACAGAATATATATCTTCTTCGATTTTTGCTAGATTTGGTAGATTTGCATAATTTTCTGCTATGAGTTGTGAAGATGAAGGTAATCCGTCACCTGAAAAACTTATTGAATTCACTTTTAAGGTCATATTAACTTTTCTTTTTCAAAAATATCAGCCAAAAGTTTTATTCCGTCATGAATTTCTTGGGGAGAATTGTAGCTATAAGTCAGTCTTAGATAGTTATTCCGGTCTCTGTTTGCACGAAAAAGCCCTCCAGGGTTATACTTCACACCTCTGTCAGCAGCTGTTTTTAATACATTCCAAGAATCTGCTCCCTCTGGTAATTTCATCCATAGCATCATTCCACCATTAGGTTCTGTCCATTCACAAGTATCAGGGAAGTTTTCCTTTAATGCTGTTAACATAGCATCTCTTTTCTGCATTAAAGATTTTTCAACTTCCAAACCATGATCATACCCATGTTTTTTTAAAAAACTATAAGCTGCCATTGTAGCTAATTGGCTAGGACTAGTTCCAAATCTAATGGTTTCTAACTGGTCTTTTATTGCATCTGGAATAACAGAATACCCGATTCTTAATCCACATCCCAAAAATTTTGTGTATGCAGATATATATGTGACTGAATCTTGATCGTCAAGTTCATACATAGGAGCAGGCAGAGGATCCCCATCAATTCTGAAATCAGCATAACTTTCATTTTCAAGGATTGGTACATTGTATTTTTGAGCTATTTCAATAATTTGTTTTCTTCTCTCCAAAGGAATAGTTATGCCAGTTGGGTTTTGATAAACAGAAATTAAGTACATAAATTTAGGACTAATTTTTTCTTTTGCTAATTTGGCAAGATTTTCTTCTAAACTTTCTGGAATAATTCCTTGATCATCACAATCTATATGAACTACATTTGCTTGTCTTGATAGCAACATAGCCAAGGTACCTAAATAGCTAAATTCTTCAATTAAAACTGTGTCTCCTGGCTCAAGAAATATATCCAATAAATTTTCGATTGCACCACCTGCTCCTCCACTTATATATATAGAGTCAGGGTCTGTGTTTAATCCTCTTAAAGCAGAAAGTCTTTCAGATATTAATTCCCTTAATTCAGGATATCCTTGAGGGTCTGGATAAGGAGCTAAAGAATTTCCGTCTTTTAATATAATATCTCTAGTTGTTTCTGCAAATTGATCGTAATTCATACTATGCTGATCTGTGTATGTAATTGAAAAAGTATATTTTGTATCATCTCTTAAACCGTCTGGAAATGTAACTTCTGGTTTGTTATCTACTATAAATTTTTTGGCATAATCCATTTCTTGTACTCCTCAAAGTAATTGTTTCGAAAATTATGATAACATATATAAAATCATTATTATTGTTTCAATTTATATAATTTATTAATTTCATTTGATTTTTTTATTATGTCAAAAGTTTTTGTTACAAGAAATTGGCATCCCAATGCGGTCAAGCTTCTATCTGAATATTTTAGTGTAAAAGTATGGGATCAGCCTGCCATTCCTACTTCAGAACAAATAATCAATTCTGCTCAAGAATGTTTTGCTATAATTACCGAATTTGATGACAAAATCACATCTGATATAATCAAATCAATTCCAAGTTTAAAAGTTATTTCTAATCGAGCGGTTGGATATGAGAATATTGATTTAACAGCTGCCAAAAGTAATAACATTAAAATAGGAAATACGCCAGGTATATTAGTTGAAACGTGCGCAGATTTTACTATGGGCCTCATGTTAGATTTAGCAAGAAACATAACATTTTCAAATCGTAATGTATTAGATGGAAAATGGATATCGTTTGATCAAACACCGTATTTAGGTACAGACGTTTATCAAAAACGTTTAGCTATAGTTGGTTTGGGTCAAATTGCAACTTCAGTAGCTAGAAGAGCTGTTAATGGTTTCAACATGAATGTATCGTATTGGTCCCGTACCAGAAAGACTCAAATCGAATCA
This sequence comes from uncultured Chloroflexota bacterium, assembly GCA_913045935.1. GTDB lineage: Bacteria > Chloroflexota > Dehalococcoidia > Lucifugimonadales. Next base: position 13,906 of record CAJWSY010000027.1, read on the forward strand.
GAATTAAATTTAAACTACGTAGACGATATAAATGAATTAGTACAAAATTGTGATTATCTATCTATCCACTGTGCTTTGACAGAAGATACTTACAGGATAATCGATAAGGAACAATTTGATTTAATGCAAGATGTTAAATTAATTAACACTTCTCGCGGACCTACTATAAACCAAAATGAATTAATAAATGCGATTAATAATGGGAACATTAATTCAGCAGCGCTAGATGTTACTGACCCAGAACCGCCAAATCATAAATCAGAAATTGTAAAACACCCAAAAATACTAATCACTCCCCACCTAGGTAGTGGTAGTCAAGAAACATTTAATAAAATGGCAATAATGGCAGCAAAAAATATTATAAATGTTTATCAAAACAAGAATATGATATCTGAAGTTGTAATTGAATAATCAATTAATAATT
>CAJWSY010000028.1 GCA_913045935.1 uncultured Chloroflexota bacterium
GGTGATTAGGATTATAAATTGGATTAGTAGTTTTCATCTATCCATGAATATAATTAAAATTGATCTAATCTAACATAATATTTGAAATTTAAGATACATAAACAAGATCAATTTATACTTTAATGTAAGAAAAATCTTAATTCTTATATAATATTTTTAATGTTTTTTTCAATATATCAAACTAATGTATAAATCAGATTTATCAATATTTTTAGAATTATCAGATATTCCTACTACTTCATTTCATGAGAATCGTGTATCAGATTATATAAAAAACAAACTTAACGAATTTGAAATTGAATATACCGAAGATACATGGGGAAACATTGAGGTATTTATTAAAGGGAAGGAAGAAGAAGAAGTTGTCTTTATTTCCCATATGGACCATCCTGGCTTTGAAATTATAGATAAACTAGATGAAAATCTTTACAAAGCCAGAACCTTAGGAGGCTTGCCTAAATTTTCTGATGTCGAAAACACAAAAATCAAGACATATGATGAATTCTCTGAAAATAAAGGAAACTTGAAGCCATTGAATGAATCTTATTCAAATGATTCAAGTTTCAGATCTTCAGATAGATGGCTTAATAATGAATTTGTTGCAGTACAGATCGAACTGAAAGAACCTAGTTTTCCCTTGCCTGTAGTTTTTGATTTGCCCAAACCCAAAATTTCAAATGATCAAATTATTACTCCTGTTGCAGATGATATAGCAGGTTGTGCATTAATTTTAGAAATGCTTAGTTTTCTAAAGACGAATCAAAATAATTATTCAATTAGGGGAATATTTTCCAGAGCTGAAGAAGTTGGATTATTAGGAGCTAGATTGATAGCAAAAAGTGGAAGAATTGATAAGAATTCAATTATAGTTAGCATAGAAACTAGTAGTGAGTTACCGGGTGCAGTTTCTGGTTCAGGTCCTATTATTAGAACAGGTGACAGAGCAACTACTTTTGATAATTCAGGAGAGATTATTTTATTATCATCTGTGAAAAAATTAGTTGATCAAAATAAGGATTTTTTATTTCAAAGACAACTAATGAGTTTAGGTGGTTGTGAAGCTACAGCTTTCTCTGCATTTGGTTATAAGGTTACAGGAATTTCTTTACCATTGATAAATTGGCATAATGCAAACCCGGAGGGAAAAGTTGAACCTGAAAGAATTAGTATCACTGATTATCAAAATGCTTTGAATATAATGATAGGAGTTGGGAATTTAGATATTGTTAATAATAATTCTTATTATAAGAACTTAATAGATATTCCTGCAGATGCAGAAAGATTAAGAAGACTTTAGGAAAAGATATTCCAAGATTTGATGGACATGTGCTTATTTAGAACTTTTAAAGTAGTAAGTACATATGACTAATCAATCTTTTCAATCTAATTTATGTATTTCAGATGATTTGAAATCAACAGTTCATAAATACATAATTTCCAGAAATACACTTAAAATCAAACTTCTTCAAAATAAAATTAATTATGAATTTTATTTAAGACATGGGAAAAAAAATAATGTATATTTAGATTATTATGTGAAGCTGTGATTTATTTATATTAAGGACTTATTAATGAAAATCTATGAACCACTTATATCTTGTGATAGTATGGTTGCTCTTCCTAATTCTACAACAAATAATACCACTATATTTGGTAAAAATTCTGATCGTCCTAAAATCGAATCACAACCTCTTGTTCAAATACCTAGAAAAAAAAATACAAGTAAATATACCCAATGCCAATTTCTAAGTATTCCTTCAACTGAAATATCTTATGCGCATGTTGGATCTAAGCCATATTGGTGCTGGGGATATGAACATGGATTTAATGAATATAACGTTGTAATTGGAAATGAAGGACTTGGCACTTATATTCCTGTATCTTCAAAGCCTAAATTAATTGGAATGGAAATTGTAAGATTAGGACTCGAAAGATCTAAAACTGCAAAAGAAGCAGTTCAAATTATTACAAATTTAATTTCTTTACATGGCCAGGGTGTTTTTGAAAATAACCAAAGTGTAAGAACGTATGACAATGGTTTCTTAATTGCTGACCCCACTGAGGCGTATATTATCGAAACTGCTGGTCATGAATGGGTTGTAAAGCAAGTAAAAAATGTTGAAGGTATAAGTAATATTCATTCTATAACAACAAACTGGGATGACATTTCTGATACAGCTTTATCTACTGCATCATTACTAAATCTTGAAATTTTGTCACCAAAACTTAATTTTGCAAAAACATTTTGTGATTATGATTCAAGATTTGACGGAAGAGGTGAATTTAGAAGATTAAGGTCTTGTACTTATCTTGAGAATAAGAAAAAAAATATAGATCTAAAAGAAATGATGTCTTTATTAAAAGATCATTCTGATGGTGAAAATTTCAATGAAACACAAAGCTTTTTAGATACCAAAACAATATGCATGCATTACCCAACACCAGAAACAGATGGAAACACAGCTGCTTCTTTGATTTCAGAATTATATTCTGATAATAGTCAATTATCTATTCATTGGACTTCTATGTATTCTCCTTGCCTGGGTATATTTTTGCCAATGTTTATAGAAGGTGAAATTCCTAAAATATTGTCTATTGCGAATAAAGAATATGAAGTTAATAGTCCATGGTGGATGTTTAGGCAGTTAGAAAAATCTTGCAGAACAGAAGGAATTCTAGACAATGACAAGGCAGCTAAAATTAGAAGCAAATGGAATCCTATCCAAAATGAATTTTATCAATCTGCAAATTTTATCTCACAGGAAGCAAACCAATTAAAACAAAATGGTGATTTCAAACAAATGGAAGAACTATTGACAGATTATATGAATAAAAATACTAATACTGTTTTATCTACTCTTCATAATTTACTCAAAGTATAAAAACTGGATTGGAAAGAGTTTAAGAATTAACTTTTCGATTTGTCATATTAATAGACTGTTAATAATTTAGTTGCTCTTTTTTGATTTACACTGGCAATCACTGCAGCAGTTAGGATAACATTTGCAGTCATTACAACAATCTTTTTTAACTTCTATAATTTCTATTGTTTCGCTCATTAGTTTAGTATATATCAATTTATTAAGTATACAAATACATATTAAGTATATATTAATTTTTTTATATAAAAAAATTTCAATAATATTTTAGAATATATTCAAGGAATTTAAATGTCTAATAAATGTATAAATTGTAAGATTAAAATCAGTGCTAAATCTAAATATTGCGATGATTGTTGGTTAGAATTAAAAAATCAAAAATCTCCAAAAAAAATTTCGGAAGATTTAGCTAGACATCAATATTATGGAAAAAACAAAGATACAATTTAACAACATGATTATTTTTCAATTGATTGAAAAATATAATCAAAACACCTAAGATATTTTAATGAATAAATTATTGATACACATTATTACAGGTGTTGAAAACCCCAGTAGAGCAGTACTTGGATTTTTAATAGCAAAAACTGCATTAGAAGAAGGTAAAGAAGTCACAGTATTTTGTGCAGGCGAAGGTGTTTCATGTCTTCATGAAAGTACAATAAATGAAATGCAAGGTGTTGGCTTAGGAAAATTATCAGATTATTTATCAGTATTAAAAAACGGTGGTGCAAACCTTTTTGCATCAAAAATGTCAGCTAATTCAAGAGGTATAACAAACCAACAATTAGAATCTTTAGGATTTACGCCAGCCACACCAAAAATGCTGGTAAATATAATTTTTGAATCTGACAAAATTGTCGTATATTAGTGTAAAAATTATGAAATTATCTGAAGACACAATAAATCTCTTGAAAGGAAAAAATTTTGCCAGCCTAGCAACAGTTAATAAAGATGGATCACCTCAGGTATCAATAGTTTGGATAGATTATGAAGATGAAATTATTTTAATCAATACTGCTAAAGGCAGAGTGAAAACCAATAATATGCAAAGAGATCCAAGAGTTTCGATTTCGATTACAGATTCGGAAAATCCGTATTATCAAGTTACAATCAAAGGTCGTGTAATTGAGATAACCGAAGATGGCGCTGTCTATCATATTAATTCTTTAGCAAAAAAATATTTGAATGAAGACAGATTTCCTGTAGTTGACAATGAAATACGTGTGAAGATTAAAATCAAACCTGAAAAAACTTATGTTATGAAATAAATATTAATTTAAATGGATTTGTAATATTCAATTATTCTCTTGAAGTTATTTGTTTTTTTTTGCTAAGGCTGCAATGGCCTCATAAATGCATCTGTGAGCTGCCTGAGCAGTAATATCTCCAGGTTGGTCGTATATAGGTGCAACTTCAACAACGTCCATTGCTACCATACCTTTTTCTAATACTATTTTTCTTAATGCTCTTAGAAGTTCAAGAGATGAGATTCCTCCAGGTTCAGGCGTTCCTGTACCAGGCGCGTGAGCTGGATCCATAACATCTACATCTACTGAAATATATAAATTTTCAGGTCCATCTAACGCTTCTGAGATTGCAAGATCTAGTACTTTATCAAATCCTTCTTTTTCTATTTCTGCCATTGTATGAAATCGCATATTTTGCCCTTTCATCCAGTCAAGAAGTTCTGGGTATGGCCAGGGACCTCTTAATCCCATCTGAACAAAATTCTTCCCGGGAATTGCTTTACTCTCAATTAATCTTCTCATTGGGCTGCCATGACTGATTATGACTCCTCCATAAGAAGAATCTCCGGTATCTGCATGAGCATCAAAATGAACCATTCCAACATTGCCGTATCCATATTTTTTAGCGACTGCTGTAGCACTAGGTAAAGTAATTGAGTGATCTCCGCCTAATACTATAGGAATTGTATCTGCATTAAGTGCTTGGGTAACTTTTTTTTCCACTGCCTCGTGGGATTTTTCAAGAGACATTGGCGGACAGTTTGCATCCCCAAAATCCACAACGTTGAGTTCTTTAAGAGGAAAAACTTCAAGATTTAGATGATAGAGATTAGATGATTTTGCAGGTTTTGGCCAATAATCAGCTTGCCTTATAGCTCTAGGTCCAAAACGAGCACCAGGTCGAGCAACAACTCCCATATCAACAGGAGCACCAATTATAGAAACATCAGCATTTAATTTTTTGAGTTCTTTTTCATCTTTTGCAAAAGGAGTCCCCAAATAAGTTGGGATCCCTATGTAACTTGGATGCAGTTCATCATCATGAAGTTCAGGCATATTTAAAACTCATAGTTAATAATTAATTTATTGAATTAATTGTATCATTTAGAAGCAATATTTTTTTTGTTCTCAGTATTTTTATATAAATATAAAACCACGATACTTGCAGCTATTAGAGGTAGTGATAAAGTCCTGAAATAGATAGTTGTTGAAAAATAATTTAACAATACACCAGCAAGACTTCCTGAAAAGGACCCAATAATCTGACCAAGACCATACATAAATGCAAAAGATGTTCCATGCAAGTTCTTTGGCATAGTATTTCCAAGCCAATTGCCCAAAGAAGGATCATTTGAAGAAATTAGAAAAGATATTACAGTGAAAACAATAATTGTAAAATAAAGATTGTTTGTAGTTACAATAAAAAATATACCTGCAATAAGACATGAATATAATAATATTTTTTTTCTTGATTTTAAATTATCTAAGTATCCTCCTGCAAAAGCTCCAATTCCCCCAAATAATATAATTACTGATGATATTAGAGAAGTATAGAAATCTACATCACTTATATCACTGATAGACTCTTTTGTGAGTTCGTTTACGAAAACTGCTAACATAAGAAACAATCCAGATATTGAAAAATCTTTTAAGGAAGCATAAATGAAAATAGGAGTAACTTTTTTATAATTTATTTCTTTTAGACTTTTTTCTGTTGGTGGTTTTAAGTTGCTTTTTAAATTTCTTATTTCTTTATCAATATAAATTAGAATTATCGGCAAAGTTAATATTCCAAAAATAAAGTAAGATAATTCCCAGCTATAATTGCTTGATATATTTATAAAAAACCAAGGTGCTAACGCAATGCCTATTGCTCCTCCCAAGCTATGGTAACCTAATGATTTTGCTGTATTTAATGTATATTTTGTTATTGCACTTGTTCCAACTGGATGATATATTCCTGATCCTATTCCAAGTACTATCACTCCAATACTGAACATATTAAGATCAGAAGAATAAGATATAATCCATGATCCTACACTAGATAATCCGGCAAACAAAATTATCCAATATAAGAAATTTGATTTGTCACTTAAAATACCAGATGCGAATCCAGATATTCCTCTAAATATTGAAGCAGTGTTATATAATAATCCCATTGAAAGAATACTCAGATTAAGATCTTCTGAAACAAAGTATAAAGTCAGCCCAAAAACTATGTGCATAATATCGCTTAAGGCATGGCTGTAAGATAGATATAAATTTAATCTGAATTCTCTATTCATAATTTTATTAATTTTTTTAAATAAATCTTACACTTAAATTAATGAAAAATCATAATTTATACGGAATTATCATAGCTCTTATAGGGGTATTTTTAATTTCTCCTGATACTTTGCTAATGATATGGGGTGAAATGAGCGCATTTCAAATGGTTGCCTGGAGAGGATTGTTATCTGGAGTCACTTATTTAATTATTTGGTTTATAACTCGACCTAAATTTATCACCTCAGATATAAGTGTACTTTTTTCAAAATGGGGATTAATCATATCAGGTTGTTATTTTATAAATACAACCTTTTTTTGTATTGGAATTGCAATTGCCCCGGCACCAGTGGTTCTTTTTTGTATAGCTACTGCTCCGGTGTTTGCAGCTATTTTAGGCCAGTTCATACTAAAAGAACCTTCTAATAAATTAACTTGGATAGCTATTTCAATGGTATTAATTGGGATTTCTATTTCTATTGCTGGAGCAAACACCCAAAAAATATCATTTGATATAAATATAATATATGGAGCAATATGCGGTTTGGCGTCTGCAATAACTATTGCATTGAGTTATGTAATGGTAAGACAGAAGAAAGGATTGCCTTTTGTGCTTCCCATGTGTTCAGGTGTGATTTTTTCAGGGTTGTTTGCTTTAGTTTTGACCGGATTTCCAAATATGATGGAAGGTAATATTCTACCCATTATTATAACTGGTTTAATAATTGTTCCTGTACCTATGTACCTTTTGTCTTATGCTTCAAGATTCACGCAAGCAACTAACGTGAGTTTGATTTTATTATTGGAAAGCATTTTAGGTCCATTATGGATTTGGCTAGGCACTGGCGATCAGCCTGCAGACTTAACTATTTTTGGAGGATTTATTGTGATAATTAGTACAGGAAGTTATTTGTTGTTATCAAAACAAAATTAACAATTTCTAAACAATTGATTTATAACATCCTATTTGACGTAATTATTTTTACTTAAATGAAAGCCTAAATTATCAAATTTAATTTTTGTTTAGTCTATCGCAATTATTAACGGAGAATATTTTGAATTTAAGATTATTAACGAGTTTCTGTGCAAAAAAACCTCTTATAGTTATAGTTAGTTGGATAATTCTGATTGGGATATCAGGATATCTGTCTGCCAACTACTTAGACAGTGCATTGTCTGGGGGAGAAGGAGCAACAATAGATACTGAAACCAAACTTGCTCAAAAATTAAAAGAACAAAAATTAGATCTTCTGGATGATCAAGATGGAATAGATGACGATTCCCAAATTGAATCAGGATCTGATAACTTATTGGTTGTTTCTTCTGAAAAATACTTATATCCATCAGAGGAATACCTTTCTTCTTTAAATGGATTTTTTATAAAAGTACAATCAGAAATTGATAAAGCCGGCTTAAATCAAAATGTTGGTAAACTAGAAAATTATCAAATAAACCCTTCGGAAGATAGAACCACCATAATGATATCAACTCCTTTTGTTCAGGGAAATTTAGTCCCTCCTTTAGTTCACTTACTAGATGACTATTCTGACAATGATTTTCAATACTATTTCATAGGAAGTGAGTCAGTACAGTATGCTTTTCAAGAATTAGCTGAACAAGATTTGGTAACAGGTGAAACTATTGGTATTTCAGTGGCCATAATTATTCTAGCTTTGGTCTTTGGAGCAGTTACAGCTGCTCTTATCCCTGTAGTTCTTGCAGTTGCTTCTATTTTCGTAGCAATTGGACTGGTTGCAATATTAGGTCAAGCTGTGGATTTAAATGATTTTGTTCCAAACATAATGACAATGATGGGATTGGCAGTAGGTATAGATTATTGTTTATTTATACTTTCAAGATATAAAGAAGAAAGACAAAAAGGATTCAACAAACATGACTCAATTGTAAATTCAGGAAGTACTGCAGGCAAGGCTGTAATGTTCAGTGGATTAACAGTTGTTTTTGCATTAGTGGGAATGTTTGTAATCCCTGAAAAAACTTTTCATGCATTAGGTGTTGGTGCTATATTAGTAGTTTTCGTGGCTGTGATGGCTGGTATAACGCTACTTCCATCTATTGTTGGAATACTCGGAGATAAGGTTAACAGCTTTAAAGTTCCTAAGATTGCTGCATTAGTTCTATATTCTATAGGCTTTTTATATATTGCAATAACACAAGAACTAGGCCCTGATCTTCTGATTGTGTCGGGTATAGTTATGTTATTTATTGTATTCTTGTCAATTCTTAAAAATAGAGGGATTTCTATAAAATTTCTTACACCAAAAGAAGACAAATCTACTGATGAAGGAGGATTTTGGAATACTATTACTTTAGCTGTTATGGCTAAACCTCTAACTAGCATGGCTCTTGCATTTGTATTTTTAGCTTCTTTGTCTTATTTTTATTTTGATTTAGAAAAAGGAACAAGTGGTTTGTCTGCTTTACCTGAGGATGAACCCATGAGAGTAGGTTTTGAAATTTTAAATGATAAATACGGATTTGGATTAGATGCTCCCGCAAATGTTGTGATAGACGCAGATGTAAGTTCGCCTGAAATTTCTAAAGCTATAAATTTATTAGAACAACAAATGATCGATGATGATTCGTTTCTTGACCCCGAAGTTCAAATAGAGCCTACAGTTAATTATGCTGAATTAACTTCTTTGATACCAGGTGACCCTCAAAATCAACCTGCATTGTTAGCTATTGACCGTCTTAGAAACATAATTATACCTTCAGCGTTCGAAGGAATACCGACATCGAATTATGAAATATATGTTGGTGGAATATCAGCTGAAGTAGTTGATTCTGTAAAAATGACTGATGATTATTTTCCAATTGTTCTTGCAATAGTACTGCTCTTAAGCTTAATACTTTTACTTTTTGCATTTAGATCTATTACTATTTCTATCGCTTCTATAATTATGAATTTATTATCAGTAGGAGCATCTTATGGATTATTAGTTCTTGTTTTTCAAAAAGGATTTTTAATTGATCTAATAGGATTTCAACAAGTAGATCAATTAGAATTTTGGTTGCCACTATTCATGTTTAGCATACTTTTTGGTTTGTCTATGGATTATCACGTATTTATGTTAAGTAGAATTAAGGAAAACTTTGATGAAACAAATTCAACAGACAATTCCGTTGCTTTTGGATTAAGAAAAACAGCTAGTATAATTACAGGTGCAGCATTAATAATGGTAGCTGTTTTTGGTGGATTTGCATTAGGAGATATTACATTTTTTCAATCCATGGGATTTGGACTCGGCGCAGCCGTATTAATTGATGCAACAATAGTAAGATCAATTTTAGTGCCAAGTGTAATGAAAATACTTGGCAAAAAAGCATGGTACTTACCTTCGTGGTTAAATTGGTTACCAAATATTTCTATTGAAGGTAACGAAAACAATAGTTCATGATGATATAAATTATATGGAAATATCTGTCATATACCCCAATCAATTATTTCAAAATAACCCTGTTGTTTCGTTTGATAGAAAAATTTATCTATTGAGACATCCGATTTTTTTTAAAGCAAATAATTATTTATTTAATAAGAAAAAAATTTTACTTCATCTTTTGTCTGTACAAAATTATTTTGAAAAATTAACAGATCTAGGATATGAAGTCCAGATTATCGAAGAAAATAACTATGAAAAATTTAAGCGGAATATTTTATCTAAAGTATTGAAAATTCATGTATGTGAAATTAATGATCATGAATTAACAAAAGAATTAAATTCTCTAAAACCATCTATACAAATATACAAATCCCCTATGTTTTACGAATCTGAAAGTGACAACTCGTTGTATTTTGGAACGAAAAAAAAATATTTGCTTACAAATTATTATAAACAACTCCGAAAAAAACATAGTATATTAATGAACGGAGAATCTCCTGTTGGTAATAAATGGACTTATGATTTAGATAACAGAAAAAACATTCCAAAAGTATTAGCTATCCCTGCAAATATAAATTTAGAATATAAAACATCTCAATTATCTAAATTTGCAGATTACGTCAATAAAAATTATAAATCTAATCCTGGAAATACTGATTTTTTTAATTATCCTATTGATCATAAGCAAGCTATTATGAACTATGAGAATTTTCTAGAGTACAAATTTAGAAATTTTGGCTCTTACCAGGATGCAATTGTAAACAATAAAACTTTTCTTTTTCATAGTAATATTTCTTCTTCTTTAAACATTGGATTAATCACTCCAAAAGAAGTGATTGATAAGGCTATTAAATTTTCTGATATAAATAATATTCCAATTAATTCTCTTGAAGGTTTTATAAGACAAATTCTTGGATGGCGAGAGTTTATAAAAGGACTGTATTTATTTGAAGGAGAAAAACAAATAAACTCAAATTATTGGAGTGCAAATAATAAGTTACCCAATGAATTTTATAATGCTTCTACGAAAATATTACCTTTGGATGATACTATAAAAAAATCATTAGATTATTCATATGTTCATCATATTGAACGATTAATGATTCTTGGTAATTTTATGTTGTTATTAGAAATTCATCCAAGATATATATATAAGTGGTTTATGGAAATATTTATTGATGCTTACCCTTGGGTTATGGTAGCTAATATTTTTGGAATGAGTCAATTTTCTGATGGAGGATTAATGTCTACAAAACCTTATATTAGTTCAAGTAATTATGTCATTAAAATGAGTAACTACAAAAAAGATGAATGGTCAGATATATGGGATGCTTTATTTTGGAATTTTATAAATAAACATAAAGACAAAATTAAATTAAATCCAAGGATGGGTATGATGGTAAGATTATTAGATAAAAAAAGCTCAGATCAAATAAAAGTTATAACTAACATAGCTGATAAATACATGAGTAAAATTTTTAGTTAATATCCCCAGGCTTTTTTAGCAATTTTATTTGCCTCGTTAACTATATATTCCTCATCCAAATTTAGCACATTGTGATCTTTCATAATCCATTTACCATCTACCATTACTGATTCAACATCATGTATCTGACCCATATGAACCCAGTTTGAAACTATATCATTTTGAGGAGCATGATGTGGCTGAAGTAAATTCACAATAATAAGATCAGCTTTACTACCTTTTGTAAGAGTTCCACCGTTTTCCAGCCCAAGAGATTTATATCCATTTTTAGTTGCCCATCCGTAAACTTCATTTGGATGAGGTTCTCTTCCATGGTTTGTTCTTACTCTTTCCATGAACATTCCCATTCTCATAACTTCAATCATGTTTTCATCCATATTGTCTGATCCCATCCCAATTTTACAACCAAAACCTTCTAAATCTTTTATGTTTGGGCTTAAGCCTCTTCTTGCTGCAATAGCTGAATTAAAAGATACCGTAGAGTTGAATTTACCCAAAATTTCTTCTTCTTCTTTACTCATGCATCTACAGTGCGCTGCTACTAATTTATCATTAAGGAAATCATGTTGCTCAAGATATTTTGTTGGAGTTGTCCCGTAGTTATCAATTATATTTTGGACTTCACCCCACAATTGATTTAAGTGAATTGTAGATACAACACCAAGTTTATCTTGGAGAGTTCTGATTTCATTTAGAGAATGCGGAGAATTCATATCAGGAGCATGGGCGGCTAATCCAACCGTAATTCTGGAATTATCATGACCGTGCCATTTTGAATATAGATTATTCATTCTTTCTATGCCTGCTTCAACACGTTTGGGGTCAGATTCTATTTTCCCTGGTTCGCCATAACTTCCGTACATTCGATCTGACATTTGTTCAGCCATAACCAATCTTAGTCCGCTTTTTTGAACTGCGTCTGCATAATCCATAATCCCTTCAGCTACTTCCATTGCAAATGTCGTCCCTGCTTTTATCGATTCTAACGCCCCGAGCAGAATCATAATTTGGTGTTCTTCTTTAGAAATTTTGGGTAAGTCTTTTCTTGGAATTCCAGGAAAGGGAGGTGTATTTGATGGAGACTCATTTTCGAATATACCTCTTGCAAGTGTTAATCTAAAATGGGTATGACAATTTGCAAATCCTGAAAATATCGCTTTTCCTGAAGCATTAATTAATTCTGCATCAGAGTATTTTTTGTTTAATTCAGAATCAGGAATAATATCTGAAATTAAATCATCTTCTACAATTAGTGTGTGATTTTCAATCACTTCAGATTTGTCAGTATAAGCTACTATTTTTGCATTTTGTATCGCGATTTTCATCTTTCCTCCTAAGAATTTATACCTCTTCTAATAGATTTTCCTGGCAGATTACCAGTATGTTTTTTATTTTTAATTACAAATTCTCCATTGACAATAACTTGCTCTATTCCTTCTGAAAGTCTTTTTGGATTGTTTTTTGTAGCAGGTGCTTTTACTTTAGGCAAATCAAACACAATAACATCAGCATCATATCCGTCTATTAGCATTCCTTTTTTTGTTAGTCCCAATCTTTGAGCAGGGAAAGATGTCATTTTTCTTATAGCATCTTCAAGAGTTAATAATTTGTCATCCCTTGAAAATTCTGCAATTACTTTAGTGAAATTTCCATATGTTCTTGGATTAGGATAATCTCCAAAAATCA
>CAJWSY010000029.1 GCA_913045935.1 uncultured Chloroflexota bacterium
AACAAATAATCAAGAAAAATATGCGGATTTCGCACTTGAAACTTCAGAAAAATTATTAACTTACTTTGAATCTTACTTTGGTACAAACTATCCGTTACCCAAACTTGACCATATTGCTATTCCTGATTTTGCAGCAGGTGCTATGGAAAATTGGGGCTGTATAAGTTACAGAGAAAATGCATTACTTGTTGACCCAGAAAAAAGCTCAATTCAAACCAAGCAACTTGTTGCAGCTATAATTGCTCATGAAATGGCTCATATGTGGTTTGGAGATTTAGTTACAATGAAATGGTGGAACGATTTATGGCTAAATGAAAGTTTTGCATCATGGATGGGAGACAAGGCAGTAAGTAAAATTCATCCTGAGTGGGATGTTTGGACTAAATTTATATTAGATGATACAAACAGAGCTTTTGAACTTGATGCGCTAGATAGTAGTCACCCAATAGAACAAGAAGTAACCAACCCCGATGAAATTGGACAATTATTTGATGCAATCAGCTACAGTAAAGGAGCTTCACTTATTCGAATGTTAGAAAATTATATTGGAGAAGAAAATTTTAAAAATGGTATTCAAAGTTATATGTCAAAACATCAATACAGCAATACGGTTACAAATGATTTATGGAATGCCTTAAGTGAAAACTCAGATAAAAACATAAAAACCCTAATGGAAAAATGGACAACAACAAAAGGATTTCCTTTATTAAATCTTAAAGAATCAGAAAATAAAATAAAAATATCACAAGAGAAATTTTCATATGATCCAAACAATAAAGATAATTCTCAATGGTTAATTCCTGTTAAATATAGTTTTTATAAAAATAATACAAAAACAGAAAATGAAATTTTGATTAGCAGCAAAGATGAATATATAGAAGAAAGTGCTATAGCAATTTTTAATAATGCATCTTCAGGATTTTATAAAACTTTATATTCAGATAAAATGTTCAAGAAAATTTCTGATACTTTAGAAAAAGATTTAACTATATTATCAAATGAAGAAAGACTCGGATTGATTTCAGATACTTATACCCTTTTAAAAGCCAATAAGTTATCGCCAGAATATTATCTGATTTTAATAAGCAAATTCGAAAAAGAAACAAACCCTTATATTTGGAAGTATATTTGTGGATCTCTAAGATCAATAGATTCAAAATTATATAATACAAATACTTATGAAAAATTTTACAAATATTCTCATGATATTTTTAATAATATTTCTATAGATTTGAATTGGAACTTGGATGACTCTATATCAGAAACCAATCAAATTATGATAGCTACATTAATAGAAAACGGGTGTTATTTTGGGATTTCTTCACTGAATATGAAATCTGAAGAAATTTTCAAAAATATCACACTGTCAAACATACAAGATATACATCCAAATTTAAAAAAACCATTATTAATGTCAATTGCATACAATGGACTAAATGATGATTTTGACAAAATTTGGGAAATGTATCTTGAATCAAATTCTCAGGAGGAAAAAGCTTTATTTTTAGCTAGCTTAACCCAATTTCAAAATATAAAAAAACTTGAATTTTTACTTAACCAAGTTACATCAAACAATATTAGGAAACACGATATAGCTTCTCTTTTACTAGGTGTAGCAAGTAATAATATTTCTCTTGTAAAATCATGGGATTATCTAAAAGAAAACTGGAGCAAAATAATTGAAATATCAGGAGATGGGTTTCAGTTAAATTATATCGTTTCTTTGCCATCATATTTTCAAACTAAGGATCGATTAGAAGAAGTTGAAAATTATTATTCAGAAAATCACGTAGATGCAGCTTCAATGTCAATGAAACAAACTGTTGAAAAAATTAGAAATAATATTCTTTGGTTAGATTCAAATCTCAAAAAATTCGAAAATTATTTATAAATTATTAAACATTATGTATAATAATCAACTAATTTAAAATTTTAATGGCATAAAAATGTATTCTCTAAAAAATAAAACTCAATCAATAATTATATTCATGCTTTTAATATCTTCTTTGATATTAGGATGTAACTCTACAGAAAATTCTGCAGATAAAGCACAAAATTCTAGAGATGCTCTTTCTGCTCAAAATTTCTCACAAAAACCAAAAACTGAAGGAGTACCAATGAAAGAAATAAAATCTTACGATGCTGCACCACAAATGACTATAGATACAAATAAAGAACTATATTATGCAAAAATAGAATTAGAAAAAGGTGGCACTATAACCTTAGAGTTATATAGTAGTAAAGTACCTGTAACAGTCAATAATTTTATTTTTCTAGCAAAAGACGGATATTATGATGGAGTAACATTTCACAGAGTAATACCTGGTTTTATGGCTCAAACTGGAGACCCTACAGGAACAGGCACTGGAAGCCCTGGATATCGATTTGATAACGAATTTCATCCTGATTTAAGCCACGACTCCAAAGGAATTGTTTCTATGGCAAACGCTGGAATTCAAAACGGACAAGGAACAAACGGTGGTCAATTCTTTATAACTTTTGTTCCAACAGAGTTTTTAGATGGATATAATCCTGATGGAAGTGAAAAAGATTGTAGATTTGATTCTTGCCACTCAGTATTTGGTAAAGTTGTCGATGGATTAGATGTTCTAGACTCAATCTCTGAAAGAGACCCAGGAACTGCAACCACCCCAGGTGATGTGATTAAAACTATAAAAATAGAAGAAAGTAATTAATATATAAACTATTGAATTTCTTCAGAATACAAAACTAACTTTCCTTGTATTCCAATCCAAGCTTTTCCAAAAATTTCCACACTTTCGGATAAAGGCTGATTATTTACCCTTACGGATTGTCCGGATTTATTGGTTAAAATCACATAACCTTCCATAAACCTAAATTCTAAACCTTTAAATAAATCTTCTTTAAAATCTAATCCTTTTATTTGATTTCTTTGAAAGATTTTATTTGGTAAATTTCGTTTAATTGAATTTATATCAAATAACAAATTATTTTTATCATCATAAATATATCCACGAGTGTCTACTTTCATAGAATACGTTATAAGAGCATATACAAATATAATGGTTAATAAAATAATTAACACAGCAACTATAATAAAAATAGTTAACATAAAATTAGATTGTGTTTCTATTTTTTCTTGAATCTTCTCAACCGAATTTGCTTCTTTAACTATTTCGGATACAGGTTCCTGTACAGGCTTAGATATAGTTTTAATTACAACTGTATCTGAATACATAACAAACTGCTTATTTTTGTATGTAGAGTCTAATCGAAATACTATACTAGCTTTACCATAATCCGATGCGCTAAGCATTATTTCAAATTTACTGGCTCTTCCATCTTGAATGGCATT
Source organism: uncultured Chloroflexota bacterium (assembly GCA_913045935.1). GTDB lineage: Bacteria > Chloroflexota > Dehalococcoidia > Lucifugimonadales. The sequence goes on from CAJWSY010000029.1 coordinate 3,338, forward strand.
AATAGGCTTAACAGTAATATCTAATTTTTCTTGATCAGAACTAAAAGCCCATTTTATATCATCTTTATTAATGTAATACTTTTCTCCTTCAAGTAAAATTTCAATAATAGCAATTGATGTATTAGTATTTAATGATAATTCAGTAGTATTAATTACATCTGTTTTAATTTCAGGGAAATTTTCAAAAGAAATTTTTGTACTATCCGAAATACTACTCCCAAATTCGGGCCATGAAAATTTTATACTAACGTCATACTCTCCTGGTTGTAACACGTCAGGTAAAATCATAGAATAATAACCATCTCCAGGTACTGCGTCCCCTTTATTTCCATTGTCGTTCATTTCATAACTTATTTTATTATCAAAAATGAGCTCTACATATGCATTATCAGAAATCAATCTATCATTACTTTTCACCATATTGGTTACAAGTTGAATAGAATTTTTGGTCGGAAAAGGACCTTTTGAAACTAAGTCTATATTATAATCAACCTTATTCCTGTGATAAATTGATAATAGCCCTGAATCATAATCTGAAATTTTAAAAATCCAACGACCAGGTACTGGATTATTGAAACGCCATATTTTTGAAAATGGAGTTACAACTAAGTTAGAGGGAGTAACTTTTCCTTCGGTGTTTAAAGGTGAAACAATAGATATATTACCTTCAGAATTTGCTGTATAAGAAACAATTTCTAATTCACTAGATCCAGGCGTAACTAAAATTTCTTTTTGAAACAATGAATTTTTATCTATAATTCCTTTGAAATCCTTTTTTAATATTCGCTCAGCGTTATCCTGAAGTATTCTTTCAACAAGTAACTCTATAGTGTCAGGAACAACTATTGGCTGTAATATACCTTGTCCCCAAGTAGACCAATTTGAATACTTATCAAGAGTTGATTTAGTAGTTCCATATTTATGGATTACATTTAATTTCCAATTTTTGTTATATAAACTATCAATCATACTTTGAACAATTTTTTGTTCATTCGCGTCAATTTTCAATTCATCAAATAACACTAAATTTATTGTAGATCCTTCGGAAGCATTTGTGACGTTAAGTTCATTAATAGCTTCTCCCAATGCACCACTTATTATTCTTGTATCTTCTTCTTGTTTGGTTCTATCTGATTTGAGCCATTGATTAAGTTCGGAAGTATAGATTTTAGAATCATTTTGTGTACTTATAATTTCAAAAGAATCATGAGGAGAATTTAAAGAGAAAAATTTGTAAGCAGAGTTTGGTCTTAATTCTTTAAATGTTGTAACGGTTGATGATAAAAATTCTCCATAAAGTAAATCTTCAGTACTGGAATCCACTATAAAAACTGATTTTTTCTCAGGGGTATCTGCTTCTACTACATAGGAGTTAGAATCTAAAAACAAGAAAATACCCAATACAAATATTGTAAATAATACTAAGTTATTAATTTTTTTCACAAAAATAATTAATGAAATATATAATGTTCTTTATTACACTATTTAAACAGGCTATTATAGTCAACGACTCTCAAAGTCACTTTTTAATTATTTTTAAATCATGAAACTTAAAACTATATTTATATTTTTATTTTTACTGGCTTGCACCAGTGCAAATAACTTAGAAGAACCTACTCAATTTTCAGGGGTTTTAATTGAAGTCAATTTCAAAACCACATCTGAAGGAGAATTGAAATTAAAATCAAATGATAAAATATATAAGTTTCATGCGAAAAATTTAGATTTGGATTTTCTTACTATAAATCATTTAAATCAACATATGTTGTTAGGTGATCCAATAAATATAAGTGCTATAAAAAAGAATAATAATTGGGAAATAATAAAGATTTATGATTTAGATGGCACTGTACATGTTGAATAAAATAATTACTGTTTATTTCTACGTGATTCTCTCAATAAAAGAATATAAGCTATAAATATTAGTAACGGTACAGATAACATTAACAAATAACCATGTCTAAATGCTCCAATAGATGCTTCGGCAATATTGATATCAAAATAAAATTTTTCAGTTATATTATTTTCGTTTAAATCTAATTCAACTACCCATAAACCTGATTGTTTAAATGTAAATGTAGATTTGTAAATTGAATCTACATTAGGTAATTTCAGTGCATAAACCTTATACCTCTTTTTTTTGTCTGGAGTATTGAAATACAATATTGCTTCGCCATTATATAAATCAGAGGTTTCTTTGTGGAATATAGTAATGTCAAAAAATTGTTCACCTAATTTAAGAGGATAATTATAGAATTCAATAGAAATATTAAATTTATCATTTTTTAAAACGTAGGGATTAGTATTTTTCGAATCAGAGTCTGCTATGTTTACTTCTATATTGTTACTTGTGTTCCATAATTGTGCTGCTACATAAACTATAAGAATACTAAACAAAAAAAGTACTAAAAAAGTAGATATACTGATTTTTTTAATTAACATCTAAAATTTTATCTATATCATTATCGATTTCTTCATACGAGACATATCCCTGAAATTTGGAAACCAATTTTTTATTTTTAATTAAAAATGTATAAGGTTCAGATTTAATATTCCATTCATTTAAAACATCAGAAATTTTTGCATTTTGAAGATTCCCTTTTATCAAATGTGGATTTTCATAAACCTCAACATGAATATAAATAATTTTATCATCATATACATGTTTCAGTCTTTTAATTACATCTAATTGAGGAAAACAAGTTGCAGTTTTACAAAAGTTGGGTGAAATAAAAAAAACAATAACAGGTTGTTTAGTATTGATGGCATCTGAAAATTTTTGTGAATAAAAATCAGGGTCGGGATCAGGATCGCTGCTAATTTTAGTTAAATCAGAATTGTCAAAAATTGTTTTATTATTTAAATTTGGGACTACTTCTCCAACAATCGGAGTCTGAATTTCATTTGTAGTAATTTTTGTTGTATATTTCAAGTTTGGATTTTCAAGTTCATAAATATCAATTTCGTACTCTCCGTATTCATTAAAATTATAAGTGAAACTATAAAATCCTTTCGATTTATTAGGCCAATTATAAAAAATGGTGTCTATTTCGGGAGAATTAATTTTATTTTTCGTATTTCTAATCTTAACTTTGTAATTTTTTTTTACATAAAATTCTTCTTCTGCAATAATTGAAAAAATCACTCTATTTTTACCTAAAGAATATTCTTGAGCACCTAGCGCAACATTTAAGACTTCATTATTTTGAATATTCTTGCAACCAATACTAAAAATAAGTACAAACAAAAATGTATATATAAATATATTCTTATTCATGAATTTGAATTTTAATTTTTGTAGGCAAAGTTAAAAGTAAAAGACATCCTAAACCTGCAAGTAAGTATAATCCTATAAAAGCACTTTCGTAAGATCCATAATTATCATAAATTAGTCCAGCCAATATAGGACCTGTTGTAGTCCCAATATTAATAATAATTCCCGAAAATCCAAAAAGTGTTGCAAATGCAGAAGGATGAAAATAATCACCTCTTAATGCAGTTATCACAGGAGTTCTGCCTCCAAAACCAATGCCCCACAGGATAGCAAAAATAACTAATCCAAACCAAGTATCAGTCGAAGATAAAATAACTAATGAAGATACTTGAAATAGCAAAAATATCAAAAGAATATATTTTTTACCATATTTGTCTGCTGTATATCCTGCAATATATTGGCTAAAAATTCCGACAGTTGAAAATATTGATACTATATACCCTGACTGTATAACAGTGTAGCCTAGGTCTGTAATATGGGCTGGCAAATGAGTAGTCAGTGTAACTACCGAAGTTGTAGAACACATATGAGTAATGGCAATAATCCAAAAAGGCTTTCTTTTCAGTTGTTTAGTTATTTCCGGGTTAAGATTAATTTTAAATCTCTTATTATTTTTAGATTTATTTGATAAATCTACAGGTGCTTTGTTTTCTTTGTCCTTCACTATATAAAAAGATAGTGGGGAAAATAAAATAAATATAATTGAAATTGTAAGTGATGTGTTTTTAATACCATATGTTAATAAAGAAAATGCTAAAAATGGCGCAATCCAACCTCCTATGTGCGTACCAGTTATAGAAAATGCCATCGCAAATGATTTGTGTTTCCTAAACCATAGATTCATTAATGTCATTATGGGAAGCCAACCTGATAATGCAGAACCAAAGCTCACGAAAAAATATGCAAAAAATAATTGCACAATACTATCAGTATAGGCCATTAATACAAATCCAAATGCAGCAATAAAATTACCTATAACCATAATTCTTCTTACTCCAAATTTTTCAAGCAAATATCCTTCAACGGGTCCGAGTAATGCAGATTCTGCTCGGGCAAAAGAACTTGCACCGGATATTAAAGTTCTACTCCAATTCTTCTGTTGTTCAAAAGCTTTTAGAAAAAAACCCGTTCCTTGAAAAGACGAAATTGTCGTTAACGCAATTACCAAATTACCAAAAAGAGCTAATATCCATCCGTAATAATTTTTAGTATTTTCTTTTTTTATATCTGTATGGAATTTCAATTATCTATTTAATAGTTTTTTTTTGGTAATAATATAGATAATACAGATCCTACAATCGCAAGTATACCTAATACAATAAAAGCTAATGTATAATCACCTTTTAAATCAAATAAATAACCAGATAACACAGGACTCAATACTGTACCTATATTTATTACTATTCCCGATATACCAAATAAAGTTGCAAAATTAGCCCTGTCAAAATAATCACCTCTAATTGAAGTCAACAATGGATTTCTTCCGCCAAAACCAATACCATAGCAAATAGAAAATATAATAATTCCGTATATGTTTTTTATAAAAGATAAAATAAACAAAGACAAGCTTTGAAAAACCAAAAATATTGATAAAACATATTTCTTAGTATACTTATCTCCAAAATAACCTCCTATTATTTGTGCCACAGCAGCAACCAATGAATAAATCATTATGACATAACCCGCTTGAACCGAAGAAAAGCCAAGATCAGTAATATGAGCAGGTAGATGAACACCCAAAGTAACAACTGATGCTGTTGAAAAACTATGTGCAATGGCTATCATCCAAAAGGGTCTATGAGTTAAAGCATTTTTGATGTCTTGATTAATATTCAACTTAAATTTAGATTTGTAAGTTTCTTTACTTTCTATTTTTTTATGATTATTTGAGTTTATTTGTTTATCTCTAATCAGCACATAAGACAAAGGTGAGTAAAATAAAAATATAACTGATATCACTAACGCAGTATTTCTAATTCCATAACTTTCAATACAAAATGCCAACAATGCAGTTCCAGCTCCAGCAATATGAACTCCGGTAGATGATAAAGCCATGGCTAAAGTTTTTTTATTTTCAAACCAAGAATTCATTAAAGTAATTATTGGCAACCAACCAGATATTGCCACCCCCAATGTCATAAACATGTATGAAATATATAGAGAAAAAAGCGTAGATGTAGATGATAAAAAATAGAATCCTAATGAAGTAACTACAAATCCTATAGTCATAACTCTTCGAGCTCCAAATCTGTCGAGAATATATCCTTCAATAGGGCCAAACAAGCCTGATTGAGCTCTTGTAAATGCGCTAGCGCCAGATATAGAAGCTCGGCTCCAATTATATTTAGTTTCAAAAGCTTTTAAAAAGAATCCTGTTCCATGCATTCCTACTAAAGTACTAATAGCAATTATAAAATTTCCATATATTGCAATTATCCAGCCATAGTAAGCTATTGAAGATTCTTCTGATGTTTTATACTTGAACTTCAAAATATTTGTTATAGTTATGAAATATAAATTTCAATGTTTAAAATGTCAAAATACATTTGACCCAAACCCTCTTCTGATAACATGTAATGAAACAAGTTGTTGTAACGAGGTATTCGAAATAGTTTACACAACTAACAGTAACAATGCAGTACTTGAACCCTTGATTCCATTGTTAGATTCAGTAAATTTAATAAACATGGGGCAAGGTAATACTCCTATTATTAAATTAAATTCGTTATCTAAAGAATTCGATCTAAACATTTATGCAAAATTAGAATACATGAATCCTACTGGATCATTTAAAGACAGAGGTTCTTCTATGATGATTTCGGCATTAAAAGAATTTGGAATTAAAGAAATAGTTGAAGACTCCTCTGGTAATGCGGGAGCTTCAATCTCAGCTTATTCAGCATTTTCCAAATTAAAGTCACATATTTTTGTACCTGAAAATGCTCCGAAAAATAAAGTTGCCCAAATAGAATTATATGGAAGTAAAATTTATAAAATACCCGGACCAAGAGATAATGCTACTGAATCGGCAATCAAGTTTAGCAAGCAAAATTCACTTCCCTACTCATCTCATAACTTAAGCCCCTATTTCATAGAAGGAACAAAAAGTTTTGGATACGAAGTAATAAATTTTTTCAAAAATGAACAACCCAATCATATTATATTTCCAGTCGGTAACGGATCTCTATTAATCGGATCTTACAAAGCATACAAAGAAGCAAATCAGAATATCAACATACCAAAACATCATGCTATTCAATCAGCAAATCTAAGTCCAATAGTTTTTGAGTATGAAAAATTAAAATGGAATCCTGAAGATTGGACTCCTACAATTGCCAATGGAATTGCAATATTAAATCCTCCAAGAGTAAAACAATCTGCGCTTGTAGTTTCAAATACTAAAGGAAGTGCAATAAGCGTAACGGACGAAGAAATAATTGATTGGCAAATTCAATTGGCACAGAAAGAAGGAATTTTTGCTGAAATAACAGCTTCAGCCACATTTGCAGCAATTAAAAAAATGCAAAAAAACAATATAATTAAAAACAAAGAATCTGTTCTTATTCCAATAACCGGTTTTGGATTAAAAGATCCACCGAAAAATTTTAACTAATAGAATTAATTGATCTTTCAAATCCAGATATTGATCCTTTTATACTATCCCAATCTACGCAGAATGAAATTCTAAAATATCCTTTCTTGCCAAAACCTGACCCTGGTACTACCAAAACTTTATTTTCTTTTAATATTTTGGTAAATGAAATATCATCTTCTATAGGGCTTTTTGGAAATAGATAAAACGCGCCTTTGGGTTTTACAAAATCATATCCTAATTTTAACAACTCTTCGCATAAATAATTTCGTCGTGTTAAATACTCATCTACATCTACAGTATTAAATAAAATATTTGAAATTGCTCTTTGCATAAACGCAGGTGCATTTACAAAACCCAAAACTCTATTTGAAAATACTAATCCATCCATCAAAAGTGATTTGTTTTTTATTTTTGGACTCAAACCAATATACCCTATTCTTTCACCAGGTATTGCCAAATCTTTTGAAAAAGAACTTGCAACAATAGTGTTATCATGAAAATCTAAAATATTGGGGCATTCTAGTCCATCAAATAGTATTCTTCTATAAGGTTCATCACTTATTACAAAAATTTCTCTTCCTAATATCATTTCATGTTTTTGTAAAATTTTAGAAAATTTTTGGTAAAAATTTTTATCATATACTACACCCGATGGGTTGTTAGGGGAATTTATAATCACTGCTTTTGTTTTATTATTTATACTATTATCAAAAGATTCTAAATCAGGTATAAATTCATCATTAGAATCAATTATTTTAGAAATACCAGCATGATTATCTGTATAAAAATAATATTCTGGGAAAAAAGGTGTAAAATAAATAACTTCATCTCCAGGATCTAAAATAGATTTAAGAGCTACATTTAGTGCTCCTCCTGCACCTCCTGTCATTAAAATATTTTCTGTAATAAAATTATGATTTGTAGTAGCTGTTAAAAATTCAGCCACTTTTTCTCTTGTTGAATCTAATCCAGCATTGGGCATATAGCGATGTGCCGATTTATCTGGATTTTCTATTAACTTTTTCATTTCTTCATATAAAACATCAGGAGGAGAAAAAATAGGATTTCCTAATGAAAGATCAAAAACATTTTCAGGGCCGAATTTTTTTTTCAGTTCTATCCCGTCCTCAAACATTCTTCTAATCCAAGATCCTTGTTCAAGAAACTCAGACATTTTTTTTGAAATAGTCATTTTTGCCACTAAAATATAAAAAATTAATTCCTATTATACCAATACCAATATTATATTTATCAATTAAACAAACTTTCTATTGCTATCTTAATATAATTTAATTACAATCTTTACTCAGGGCCCGTAGCTCAGTGGTAGAGCGGTCGGCTCATAACCGATTGGTCGTAGGTTCGATCCCTGCCGGGCCCATTATATATATATACCATCTAAGAAAAATTTGTTAAAATAATTCAACCGCCGAGGTAGCTCAGTGGTAGAGCACAGCACTGAAAATGCTGGTGTCGGCAGTTCGATCCTGCCCCTCGGCATAATAATTAAATTAGCGGAAGTGGCTCAGTGGTAGAGCATCTCCTTGCCAAGGAGAAGGTCGCGAGTTCGAATCTCGTCTTCCGCTCCACAATCTTTCCTCTTAGTAGCGACTAGTATTGGCTATGGTAATAGGGTACTTAAAAGTATAGAAGTAGCCCAAATAGTAGCCCAACCCACCTCAAATACTGCCGCTGATTGCCCTTTGCCCTGTTAATTTATTTATGTATGACAGCTTAAAAAACTTTTAAGATTATTGACATTGTAGTTATAATTTTATTAATTAATGTAAATACAATAATTAAATCAAAGGAAGATAATATGAAAGAAGCAGTAATAATAGTCGACATGGTTTATGATTTTGTCTATGGAACTCTTAAAACTGATCGTGCTCAAAAGATAATTCCTCCTATTAAATCATTAATTAAAAGTGCAAGAGAATCAGGAAATGAAGTAGTATTTGTAGGTGATGCTCACTTACCTTCAGATCCTGAATTAGAAGTGTTTGGGGAACACTCTATGAAAGGAACTCCTGGATCAGAAACAATACGAGAGCTACAGCCTCAGCAAGGCGATCATGTACTTGAAAAAAGAACTTATTCTGCATTCTTTGAAACAGGGCTTGATCTTCTGTTGAGAAGATTGAATGTTGATTCTGTTGTAATAGCCGGGCTTCATACGCATATTTGTTGTAGACATACTGCAGCAGATGCTTTCCACAGAGGTTATGGAGTAACTCTTGCTACAGATTGTGTAGAAGCTTTAACTGATGAAGATCATAATTCAGGATTAGAGTACATTAAAACGATATACAATTCTAAATCATTAACTTCTGGTGAAATCATAGAATCATGGGCCACAGGAGCAAAATTTAAAATTTAATATTTATTTTAA
>CAJWSY010000030.1 GCA_913045935.1 uncultured Chloroflexota bacterium
TTGGTTTAATGAGGCCACTAAGCAACGGCGGCGGGATTTCAATGACAATTGCAAAATGGTACACACCTAATGGTAACATAATACACGAAGTCGGTGTTCAGCCTGATGTACCATTCCCTTCACAAGACGCTACTGATACAACTGGTATACAAACAGATGCTGCCAAAAATTACATTAGAAATAATATACTCAATAGAAAATAATGGGAAAAACAATAGCATCAAATAAAAATGCTTTCAGAAATTATCACATTGAAGATAAGTATGAATGCGGAATTTCGTTGCTAGGAACTGAAGTAAAATCCATAAAATCAAATAGAATAAATATAAATGGTAGCTATGTAGCGTTTATCAATTCAGAATTACATTTGATTAATGCTCATATATCTCCAATTCAAAATAACGACCTATTCGAATCAACCCGATCAAGGGTTCTATTACTAAATAAGAAAGAAATTTTAAAAATCAAACAACAAATAGAAACCAAAGGATACACAGCTGTACCAATTAATGTGTATTTAAAAAAATCACTAATTAAAATTGAAATAGGAATCGGTAAAGGTAAGAAAATCTACGATAAAAGGCAAACTATAATCGAAAGAGACAGAAAAAGACAAGCCGCAAGAGAACTGAAGAGAAAGAACACCTAAGTTAAACACAAAAGGCCTGTTTATTTGAGATCAACGGCCAGCAGATCATTTTAACAGACCAATTGTGTTAATTTATTCTAAGATAAGGTATTTATATTTAGACTTTCGCCTGGTTTCAAGGCAACACGCCTAACACTTATGCCAAATTTAAGTAACCAATAGTTCAAAGTAGCCTTACCTACCCCTAATTCATTAGCAGCCCCTGTCAATCCAAGGTTTGTAACAAGTTCAGGCAACGCTTCTTCCAAAGGTCTATCTAAACTCTGCTCAATTTTTAGCATTTTTTTACTTTTCTTTAACATAGTAGAAATATATTAATACCAAGAACCAACCCAGTCAATATCTTTTTGTACTTATTTTAAATTAATTTAATTTTTTTCACATCTTGCTAATTTTATTCTATTTTTTTCAATTTTATTCAATTTATTTCAATCTCCCTTCGTAAAACTAGGGAATTAACTTAAGGCAAATAAAATAATTATTTTTGACAAGTCCGAGCAATGTTGTTTTTTTTGGTAATCTCCGGTTCTTTTTTCGTCTGTTTTTTGTTTGTTTTGGTTGGATTTGCTCTGTTTTTATATTTGGTAATTAAAAGTATTATGTTAGAGTTCGATGAGCCTTAAAATCGATATTTAAAAAAAGTAGATAATTCAATATAATGTATTTTTAATTACCTGCCCGCGTAGCTCAGTGGATAGAGCAATGGGTTTCTAACCCATGTGTCGAAGGTTCGAATCCTTCCGCGGGTGTATCTCTATTTTGGATAACTTTAGATTATGAATGTTTTGATAATAGGTGAAGGCGCAAGAGAGAGTGCTATTTTGCACAAAGTCCACCAATCTCCCAAAGTTTCCAGAATTTACATTGCACCAGGTAACGGTGGAACTGCAAGTATTGCTGAGAATATTGACATTTCTTCCAATGATTTTGATAAGCTAACTAAATTTGTTAAAGAAAATAAGATAGATTTAACAATTGTAGGACCTGAAATCCCTCTTAGTAATGGTATAGTTGATCATTTTGAATCTCATGGTTTAAATATATTTGGTCCTTCTAGAAAAGCTTCAAGAATTGAGGGAAGTAAAGTCTTCGCAAAAAACTTAATGAAAGAATTTAATATTCCTACAGCTAAATATGAAGCTTTCAGTGATGAAAAATCTGCAATAAAGTATTTAGAAAACTCTTCATTTCCAATTGTGATTAAAGCTGACGGACTTGCTGCTGGTAAAGGTGTTTACATCTCAGAAAATAAAAATGATGCCTTGCAAGCTATCAAAGAAATGATGTCAGATAATATATTTGGAAATTCTGGTAAAAACGTAGTAATCGAAGAATTTTTAATTGGGAGTGAATTTAGTGTTTTTGCGTTCACAAACGGAAAAGAAATTAAAACACTATTATCAGCATGTGACTACAAAAAAGTTTTTGATGGTGACAAAGGGCCTAACACTGGCGGAATGGGAAGTTACTCACCTGCCCCCCAATTATCACCTGAAAATAAAAAATTTATTATTTCAAAAATCATCAATCCAACTTTAGAAGCCTTAAGATCTAAGAACAGTGAATTTGTTGGTGTTCTTTATTGCGGCCTTATATTAACAAAAGATGGAATTTTTGTAATAGAATTTAACTGTAGATTAGGAGACCCTGAAACTCAGGTCGTTTTACCTTCACTAGAATATGACATTATAGATCTAATAGAATCATGTCTGAATAAAAATAATAATAAAATTTTTGAAACTAATTCTAAGCCTGCTGTTGGAGTAGTACTTACATCAAAGGGATATCCAGGAAAATATAATACAGGTAAGAAAATTACCATTAGTGATTATTTTGATAAAAATAATTCATACATTTTTCATGCTGGCACGAAAAAAAGTAAAGAAAATCTTCTTACTTCAGGAGGAAGAGTATTGACAGTAGTTGGCACTGGAAATAGCATTAATGAAGCAAGAAATTTAGCTTACAAATTATGTAACAAGATTAATTTCAATAACAAATATTTTAGAAAAGACATAGCAAAAATAATTAAGGAGTAGTAAATGGAAAAAGTTTCAATAATAATTGGCAGTAAATCAGATGCTGAAGTAATGGATAAAACTAAAGAAATTCTAGATGAATTAGAAGTAGCTTATGAATTCAATGTTATTTCAGCTCATAGGGATTTGGAAAAACTTCGAGACTACGTATCTCAGTCAGAAGAAAAAAATATTAAAGTATTTATAACAGCTGCAGGTGGAGCTGCTGCCCTGCCAGGAGTTGTTGCAGCCATGACAAATCTTCCAGTAATTGGTGTTCCGATTGGGTCAAGTTCGCTAAAAGGAATTGACGCCTTAATGTCTATAGTGCAAATGCCGCCAGGTATTCCTGTAGGTACAGTTGCGCTTGATAGTTGGGGTGCAAGAAATTCAGCAATTTATGCAGCATCAATACTTGCGCTATCAAACCAAAAAATTAATGAAAATATAACTAAATACAAAAATAAATTAAAACAAAAATAATATGATTTCTAGATACACATTACCCGAAATGGAGCAAATTTGGTCTGACACCAATAAATACGACACTTGGTTAAAAGTTGAACTGGCAGTTTGTTGGGCACTTAAGGAAGTTGGCACAATTCCTAAATCTGATTTTAATAAAATTGAAAAATCAAATTATAACTATCAAAGATTGAATGAAATTTTAGAAGATACCAAGCATGACATGACAGCGTTTTTGTTATCCATTACTGAAAAAATGGGTGAGGAAGGTAGATGGATTCATTATGGATTAACTACAAGTGATGTATGGGATACAGCAACAAGTATGCAAATTGTTCAAGCTGCAAAAATAATTCTCAGTCAAATAACACAACTTAAAAATTTACTTTCTAATCTAGCATTAAAATACAAAAACACAGTAATGATGGGCCGAACTCATGGTATTCACGCCGAACCAATGACATTAGGATTGAAATTTTTGTTATGGGCTGAAGAAATCAGTAGAGCAGAAATCAGATTAAATAACTCAATTTCTCAAATTAATTTTGGTAAAATTTCAGGACCAGTAGGAACAAATGCTTCTGTAAGTCCAAAGGTAGAAGAATTAACCTGTGAGAAATTAGGAATTAATGTTGCTCCAGTATCCAATCAAATTATACAACGTGACAGGTATGCTGATTTCATGACTACACTCGCTATATCTGGAGGTTCATTAGAGAAATTTGCCACAGAAATACGTTCTTTGCAAAGAACGGAAATTGGAGAACTACAGGAACCTTTTGGAGATCTTCAAACTGGTTCATCTTCAATGCCTCATAAAAAAAATCCAGATATAACTGAACGGATTTGTGGATTATCTAGGGTATTACGTGGAAACGCTTTAGTAGCGTTAGAAAATATATCTTTATGGGGAGAAAGAGATATTAGTCATTCCTCAGCTGAAAGAATAACCTTACCCGATTCGTGTTTCACATTAAATTATATGCTTCACAAATTTATCGAAATAATGTCTGGCTTAATTGTCAATGAAGATAAAATGACTGATAACATTAATATGTCTCTTGGTTTAATATATTCGCAAAGATTAATGCTCACATTGATATCTAAAGGGATGACAAGAGACACAGCTTACAGAATTGTACAGAAAAATTCTAACGATGCCTGGAATAAGAAAATAGAACTTAAAAGCTTAATATCTAAAAACAAAGAAGTTAACCAAACATTATCTTCAGATGAAATTGATGAAGTATTTGACATAAACTATTATTTAAAAAACATTAATTACAAATTTGAACATTCAAAATTATTAAAGGAAATTAAAAAATGACAAATCCAATTAATCCAATAATACATACTGATCTAGGAAATCTTTGGCATAAAGGAAAAGTTAGAGATACATACGAAATAGATAAAGACCATCTTTTAATGATATCTTCTGACCGTATATCAGCATTTGACGTAGTTTTAAATGATCCTATTCCAGGTAAAGGAATAATTCTTACTGAATTATCTAAATTTTGGTTTAATAAGTTGTCTGGCATAGTCAATAATCATTATGAAAGGGACCCTGTGGAAAGTGACAAAAAAAATATATCTGATGATGAAATCAAAAGAGGCATAATAGTAAAAAAGGCAGAGAGAATAGATATTGAATGCGTTGTTAGAGGATATTTAGCAGGAAGTGGATGGAAAGAATATCAAAATGATCAAAGCGTGTGTGGAATAAAACTAGAAGAAGGTTTAGTAGAAAGTTCTAAGTTAAGTAATCCAATATTTACCCCATCTACTAAAGAAGACGAAGGCCATGATGAAAACATATCATTTGAAGTAATGTCAAATATGATAGGTGCAGAATTGTCAGAAAAGTTAAAGAAAATTTCACTTGATTTATATCAGACCGCTTCAGATTACGCGCTAACAAAAAATATTATTATTGCTGATACTAAATTTGAATTTGGCATCATAAATGATGAAATTACATTAATAGATGAAGTTTTAACACCTGACTCAAGTAGATTTTGGGATGTAGAAGATTATAAGCCAGGCAAATCTCAAGATAGTTATGATAAACAAATTGTCAGAGATTGGCTAGAAACTACTGATTGGGATAAAGAGCCTCCGTCTCCTGATCTGCCAAATGAAATAATGAATAAAACTTACGAACGATATAAGTCTGCATTGAATAAATTAACTAACTAACAAATGAGGTTGTCTTGAATAAAAATCAAAAAAAATATGATAAAAACATAAAAAAAAGAATTAGCCGGGAAAAAAAGAAAAAATCTAAATTAATAAGACGATACATAGCTTTTTCAAGTATTGGTTTAATTGGGTTTCTATTCATTCTGGGATTAGTATTACCCGGGCTCCCAATTCAATTTTGGAATAATGATATACCAGATGGTAACTGGAAAAAAGTTTCTAATATGGGTTGGGGAATTCTTCCAAATATAGATGTAGTTCATGACCCTTATAATAGTACTCCTGCAACTTCGGGCCCATTCTTAGATGAAAAATGGGGATGCCCTATTAGATGGGGGTATCATGAAGATCAGAGTACGGATGAATGCTTAGTAAGTAATCTGGCTCGAGGTGGAGTAAATATACAATACGACTGTAGTTTAGATGATCCTTCGTGTGTTCAGCTTATAGATAATCTTAAAAATTCATTTACTGGAGCTAATCTAAGTGAAGTAGTTATTATTCCTTATTCAGGGTTAAATAACAGAATAGCACTAACAGCATGGAACTATATTGATGAATTTGATGAGTTTGATAAAGTTAGGATAAGCACATTTATAGATACATTTTTGAACAACCCTACCCTTGCTCCTTTCTATGAAAAAAAAGGATTTTTAAATTAAAATGAAAAATTATACAGTAAATATCAAAATCACACCACTTAAAGCAGTAAACGACCCAAGAGGTACTCAGGTAATGAACGGGCTTGAAAATTTAGGTTATTCAAATCTTAATAATGTATCTGTTGGAAAATATATAGTGATTTCAATTAAGGCCCAAAATAAAGAAGAGTGTGAAAATATGATAAAAAAAGCGTGTGAAGATTTTCTGTCAAATCCGCTTATAGAAGAATACTCTCTTGAAATCAATGAAAATTAAAATATGATCAATACGCTAAAAGAGCAATTATCTAAAATCGATAGAATTCAGTTTGCTAACCTTCCCACTCCATTGGAATATTGTAACAATCTTACAAAATATTTAAATGTTAAAGAAATATTTATCAAAAGAGATGATTTGACTGGATTAGCATTTGGAGGTAACAAAGTAAGGCACTTAGAGTTTAGATTTGGATATATAAAAAAATTCAATTTTAATCACATAGTAAATGCTAATATGGGAATCTCGAATAATGCAAGGCTATGGTCTGCTGCTTCGATAATTAATAATGTTCCACTTACACTTATAATGAGTAAAGAACTTAATACCGAATTACAAGGCAATCATCTTCTAAATTATTTAATGAATATAAATTTGATTTATTCAAAAACTGAAAATGAAGAAATCCTTCATAATGAAGCCATAAAATACGGGGAAAACTTGAAATCTAAAGGATTGAAACCATATATTACGGTTTTAGAACCATTTAACGAAGTAGCAGCAATTTTGTCTTATATAAATACAGCATTAGAATTAAACCAACAATTTAAAGAACTAGGGTTAAAGAAAATCCATATCTTTCAAGCTTCAGGGTCGTCATTTATAGGAATGTGCTTAGCTAAAAAAATTCTAAAATTAGATCATTGGAAAATAACAGGAATAGGTCCTAGATTGCAACCACGAATGAGAGATATCAGAGGAATAACAAATAAAACAATTAATTTATTTGATAAAAATTTTGTTAACAAATTAAATTTTGAATATCTAGACTATAATGAAATAAATTGGGATCTTTCATTTTATGGTAATGGATATGGGTTATCTACAATAGAAAGTATTAATGCCATAAAATTACTTGCTGAATTAGAAGCAATTTTCTTGGACCCGGTGTACACAGGGAAAGCAATGTCTGGTCTTATAAATTATGCAAAAAACAATAAAATTGATAATGATTCAAGTGTTATTTTCATACATAGCGGAGGTCTACCTAATCTATTTACATACTCTGACGAATTAAATCGTGAAAGACAATAAATTATTGAATATAATTAACTAAGACTTTATAAAAATACTCATTTTCTTCTTTAGTACCAATAGAAACTCTGAAACAATTTTCTAAAGATTTCGATGGAAATAGCCGAATAAAAACTCCATCTTTAATCAATTTAATATTCAAATCTTCTAAATTAACATTAGAAACTTTACAAAGTAAAAAATTTGCACTAGATGGGTAAACGTATATATCTGAAAGTAAAGAAAGTTTTTTTCTCAAACTTTCTCTTTCGGCAATAATATCACTAATTCTATCCATCAGGTAAGATTTTTGTTCTAAAGATATAATTAATGATTGTTCAGCAATATTAGAAACATTATATGGGTTTTTAACAGACATTGATAAAGATGCTAAATCGGTAGACATAAGTCCATATCCTACTCTTAATCCCGCTAATCCAGCCCATTTACTCATGCTTCTTAAAATAATCAAATTTTTATGCTGTTTAACTAATTCGGAATAAGATTTTTTAGAAAATTCAAAATATGCTTCATCTATAACTAGTATTTTATTTAAACTTAATAAGAATTCTACGTCTTCATCCGTACACTCATTTCCTGTAGGATTATTTGGAGAAGCTAAAAACAAAATCTTTGTTTTGTCATTGATTTTTTCTTTGATTTTATAATGATCCAATTGAAAGTTACTATCCCTAGCTATCGGTATTATTTTGGCGCCAGCTAATTCTGCTCTAACTGCATACATCCCAAAAGTGGGAGTAAAGTCTAACACCTCATCTCCTGGAGTAACAAAAATCCTAAATAATAAATCAATTAATTCATCACTGCCACAACTTACAACTATATTATCCATTTCTAACTTTGTATATTCTGCTAAAGCTTTACGAGAATTAATATATTCATCGTCTGGATAAGTATGAATAGGAATACTTGAAATATTCTCTATAACTTTCGGGTGTGGTCCAAAAGGATTTTCGTTACCATTTAATTTAACAATTTTTTCTGAATTTATAGAATATTTTTTTATTAAAGATTCATTAGATGGCATACTGTCATATGTTGAGAAACTTTCAAATTGAGGGTTCATTAATTTTTTTATATCTTTATAATCCATCTCTACATCTAATAATTACAAATAATTTACTAATATAATTCTTTTAAAATATTTTCTATACTTGTTTTTGTATCATTTATATATCTATCTATATAATTTTCAGGAATTTTCTCTAACAATTCATTTATATTTTTATCAATATTTTTTTTGAATTCTATACAAAAATTTAAAATACTCTCAGATTCATATGTATTAGACAATCTTTTAGCCATAAAATCTAATCTAGACCAAGGGTCTTCAGAAAAAGATTTATTTAGATCTGATACAAAATCAACCCATTTCAGTAAATCAGAGTTATTTATATTTGAAGGAAGTATTATTTTACCTAAATCTAAATTATTCAAATAAGAATATATATTTTTATTTGTATTATAAAGGTATAAATCCAAATAAATCTGAAGAGCTCTATCTAAAAGTAAAGCTTGATTGAAGTCAGGAAAAATTTCTTTATTCATAAATATTTTTCTAAATACATCAACAGTCCAATTTTCATCAGCAATTAAATGAGATAAATACCCTACTAAAAATAATCTTGTTTGCCTGTTATTTTGTTTTGAAGATGCATATTTGTTTTTTAATATAAAATTTTTAACTCCGTCTCCTTTCTTGCCATTTTTCAAATCAAAATAATGAAAATCTTTTCTTGGTGTTTTAGTAATTACTCTGATATCAGGTGTAATTGATCCTAATAACAAATACTCAACCATAGAATCAGATTTAGTATCAATCAAATCATAAACTAAACACAAATGTGAAGTGGGGTTCGGCATATCTACAATAATATATAATGGTATTGATAAGAAAAATAGTTTCTCATTAAAGATATCATTAGTCAAGAATCGATTATAATATTCAAAATTGGTATAAAAATGATCAAATATAATTTGTCAAACAAATTACAAAACACTCTGAAAAATATAGAGAACGTTGACATTATTGATATATCTGAATTTATTAAGAAATTACTATCAAAAAATAATTCAAATTATAATAATCAATATAGCGAATATATTGATTGGATAAATTCAGCTGAATTTATGAATACCCAGATAAGTGGGATAAATGAATTTGTTTCTCGAATTAAATCATTCAAGAAATTTATATTTGTAGGTATGGGTGCAAGCTCTATTGTACCTAAATTAATGTCAAATGATGATGAAAAATTATTATACATTGATGGTTCAGATTCTTGTTTAAATAACGAACTTTTTAATAATCCTAAAAATAATTTGATCTTTTTTGTATCTAAGACAGGAAGCACATTAGAGACAAAAACTATAATGAATAATTATATAAATTATATAACGGAAAATTATCCTGATTTTAAATATAATGATAATCTGATTGCCATAACAGATCACGGCTCTGAATTGTATGATTTCGCAGTTAAAAATAATTTTAGAGAAGTGTTTTCTAATCTACCAAATATGTCAGGGAGATTTTCTCCTATTTCATTTACAGGTTTAATTCCTGCTGCAATATCAGGTATCAATATAAAAAATTTACTCGATAATATAACCGAATATAAGAAGCTACTTATTAGCAATAACTTACAAAGAAAAAATTTAGTTAAACTTATTACACTAATATACAAATTAGCCAATAATAAAAATAATATTTTCAGATTATATTCCCCTCACAAAAATAATGATTCTAAAATTATATGGTTACAACAAATGATTGCAGAATCATTATCAAAAAATCCAAATTATCTTATACCCATACTTGCAGAACATAATTCACATTTAAATACAAAAGCTATAATTAATATTGTTTTTTCAAATGAAAATACTAAAGAGTCATACAATTTAGCTAATACAATTTCAATTTATGATTGTATACCTGGATCTGAAAATTTTGGATCACTAGTTTACACAATTATGATAATTATATCTTCACTCTCTTTTATTGATGGGAATAATAATCCTTATACTCAGCCTGATGTAGAAAAAGCAAAAAATCCAAAATACTTAGAGGCTTCAATTATCTCAGACGAAACTCATAATAATATATCTAAAAATAAAATAAATTATATTTCTTTTTTATTATTTATAAATGATAAAAAAGAAATCAAAAAATCAATTAAAATTATATTAAACAAAATGAAAAACATAGATATTCCAATATTTGTAGATATAGCACCATCATATTTACACACAACCGGAGAATTACACAAAAAAAATTACGGAGCCCTACATTTATTGATTTATTCAGACTCCATAAATACTAATAATTTAGACAATTTAAATCTTAATAATCTTCTGAACATGCAAATAAATGCAGAAATTAAAATCCTTAAAGAAAACAAACTAACTTTTCAATTAGTGAGTGCCAATAATTTAACTAAAATTATAAACAAAAATTTTAAAGGATTTATCTAATGGATATCACAAACATTTATTTAAATTATTTAATTATACTTTTATTAATATTCATAATTTATATAGTTACTAGACACTATAGTAAAAAGTCCAAAAACTTAGAAATAGAAATATCCAAAATTAAATCTGATAAAATAAGCCAAAGCACAAAATACGGCCAGATATCAGAAGAGTTTTTTCCACTAGAAAAAAGTTATCCTTACAATTCAAAAAATTTTAAATTTATTGGAAATCCAATTGACGGTATTCAATTCAATGAAGATGAAGTAATACTCATAGAATTCAAAACCAATAAGAGTCAAATGTCATCTAAGCAAAGACATATAAAAAGTTTAGTTGAAAATAATAAAGTCAGTTTTAAATTATTAGAAGCTAAAATCTAGCCTATTATTGAACAACAACTTCGCCTATCATTCCTAATGTTTCATGTGGAACGCAGTATAGTTTGTAGGTACCAGGAGTTTCAAATGTCACTGTGAATTCAAAGCTTTCTCCACCATCTGCTGTCTCGTAGATATCTAATTCATCTATAGTAAATGTGTGGAATTCTGATTCTGAAGTTATTTTGAAAGTTATTGTTTCGCCTACTGCAAAAGTCAAATTAGCGGGTTCATAAACATAATTGTCCGAATTACCATCAAGCATTTGTACCTCTACTAACTTACCTCTTTCAGCACTAGCTTGGGCAGATAGTTCTTTTTCCGTTTTCATTTCTCCTGTTACTTTAGCAGGAGCAGGCGGACTACTAATTTCATCAGATTGATTTGAAGTTGCTTCTGACGACGAACATGCTGCTATTAAAATTGTTAACATTAAAGCGGAAATTACAATATATTTTTTCATGATTACCTTTAGAACAATTTGTTAGTGAAAAATCTCACTAAGTAATTATATCATTAATTATTTTTTAATACATCTCTTTTTAATCTTGTTGTTAATTGGGAATAAAAATCAGATTCTGGAAGTAGTCTTATAAATTTTGTAACACTTTTACTTATTTCAACATCTATAGTGTCCGTAGATCCCAATACAACTTCATCAAATCCATCCGCACTAACTACTGCTTTATTTGGGCTTGTGATATTAATTGATATTTTCGAATTGTATGGTATAACAACACCTACATCTAAACTCATATGAGGAGCAATCGGCTGAATCAGCATTAGTTTTTGCTCAGGAGTGATAATAGGACCACCTGCTGCCAGAGAATAGCCAGTACTGCCTGAAGGAGAAGATATTATTATACCATCCGCTCTGTATTGTGCCATTGGGGAGGTGTCTACATAGACATCTATGTCCA
>CAJWSY010000031.1 GCA_913045935.1 uncultured Chloroflexota bacterium
TTATAGTACCTTCATTACAAGAGCGAGAAAATTTAGAAGATAATTATATACACAATAATAATATTTATACAGTTTCTCCAGGTGTAGATCTTAATCAGTTCCAGAAATTAGATAAGAAAAAATCTAGAAATAAATTAGGAATTGATCATAACACACATGTTTTACTTTCCGTAGGAAGACTTGAGCCATTAAAAGGATATGATTTACTCATTGAATCTTTAGCGTATATAAATTTGGACAATATTAATTTTCAATTGATTATAATAGGCGGAGATGACAGATCAAATCTAGAATTAGAAAGACTAACTAGAATAGCTAAAGAAAACGATGTTCACGACAAAGTATCTTTCATAGGTGCTGTGGATCATGATATTTTACCATTATATTTTTCAGCTTCGGATATTTTTACGATGCCTTCAGCTTACGAAACTTTTGGAATAGCTGCATTAGAAGCAAGTGCTTGTGGATTACCTGTAATTGCCCCACAAGTGGGAGGTTTAAAATCAATTGTAAAACATGGCTTTACTGGATATCTCACTACAAGTAGATGCCCTGAATTATTTGTTCACTATTTGGAAATTTTATTGAAAAACAAACAATTAAGAGATGTTTTTGGAATTAATTCCAGAAAACAGGCACTTAATTTTAGCTGGGAGAAATCTACTGAAGATTTGATTAAAGTTTTTGAAAAAATATTAAATAAAACTCCTGCTTGAAAATTCAAACCAAAATTTAGTTTCTTCATCAATGAAATTTAATTTTCCATATACGTTTCTTGCCCCAATATTTTCTATGTCTACTTCTAATTTTATAGACTTAAATTTTTTTATGGCAAAATAATTAATTGCTTTATTTAACAATGCAGAGGCTATTCCTTTGCCGGTAAATTTAGGATGAGTTCCTATCATGGAAACATAACCAATTTTATCTTTAGAAGTATCCTTTGTTGGCCATACAAATCCGACAGGCTCATTGTTTGCAAGTGCAAAAAATATTCCATCATTTAAACTGTTATCAGATTCGATTTTTTCAATAATTTGATCTTTTGTATTTGGCGAATATCCCCAACTATTTTCAAATGCTATATTTTGTATTTTGTGCAGTTTTGAAACCAAATCATAGTTGTTAATAATATTAACTATTTCAAAATCCGTGTGCTTTTTTTGATTTATACTAGGTGTGAAATTTGAAATATTTAATACCATTATTTGATATTTTTTTACTGGATTCATTTTTTTAAAAGGTTCTTGGAATGATTGCGATTCATTCAATTGGATATGAATTTGAGAATAATTTGAACCTTGAGGATCTTCAGTTTTGAGAATTACTTTTAGTTTACTAGTTATATAATCGAAATCAATTAAATCTTTATCTTTAGAGTAAGATTTTGAAACAAGAACAATTCTATTTATTTTTGGTTCAAAAATTACTTCAAATTTCATAAGAGAATTGTTTTTATATGGAACATACATCTATTATTAACTCTTTTTTATATAAGAAGTTTTATAAAATGGGTCGTTAGTTCCAAAAATAACCATGATTTTCGAATTTGTTTTAGTAATGTTTTTTAGAGAATGCTGAGTGTTTGCTGGAATTTGGCAAATCTGATTTGTACTTAGATTGAATGATTGATTTTTCAAATTTATTTCTATGTTCCCATCTATAACAATTATTATTTCTTCATTTTCGTGTGTATGGGCAGGTGCTTCTGCGAATGGTTCTAATTTGTGAATAGATAGGAAATTTTCACTAGAATTTTTTTTGTCAATTATATTACTCCAATAGTATCCTTGACGCCTTAACTTGTAAGTTAAATTATTTATATCATTAATTTTATAGTTGTTTTTCAATGCGATCTTGGTAATAATAATTTTACGTATATTATAGCAATTTCTGTATATATTAAATAAAATATACAGAAATTTTTAATAAGTGAGGTTTAATTTGTTTGATGTTCTTATTTTAAATGGAAATTTGGTTGATGGAACTGGCTCTAAGTCAGTTAAGAAAGATGTTGGTATTTTAAAAGATAAAATCGAAGCTATTGGCAATCTGAAAAAATCGTCAGCAAAAGTAATCATTGATGCTACAGGCAAAACCATATCTCCGGGATTTATTGATACACATGCTCATTCAGATGCTTCTTTGTTATTAGACCCGATTCATGAGAATGGTATTCGACAAGGAATCACAACAGAAATTTTGGGTCAGGACGGACTTTCTTATGCTCCTTTGTCTAAGGAAAATTACTTGATCAATAAAAACTACCTTGCGGGTATATTAGGAAATCCTCCTGATGACTTAGATATGTCGTCAGTTGAAAAATTCAGGTCTCATTACGACAAAAAATGTAGTATAAATACAGTATATCCCGTACCACATGGTGCCATCAGATTGGAGATATTAGGATTTGAAGACAAACCACTTGTTGGTGAAGATATGCAAAAAGCAAAAAAGTTACTTTATAAATCATTAGAAGAAGGAGCTGTAGGCCTAGCTACTGGCATGTCATATTACCCAAACGCCTGGTCTGATACTACAGAATTAATCGAACTATGTGAAGTAGTTAGTGATGCTTCAAAGGTTTATGTAACACATTTAAGAGATAGGAATACAGAAAGAGGATATAAAGGCGGAGGGATACTAGAAGCGTTAGAAATAGGGCGAAAATCTGGTGTTAAAGTTCATTTTTCACATCACAGAACTAATGCAAGTAATGCAGGAAATATCCCTGAAATTATTGGCGATATAGATAAAGCCAAAGATCAGGGAGTAGATGTAACATTAGAATTATATCCTTATCCAACGGGTAGCACTTATCCTTTAAGTTTTTTGCCTTCATTTGCTCATGAAGGAGGACCTGAGCAAGTCTTAAATAGATTAAATAATCCTGTTGAATTTGAAAGGATAGTTAATACAATGAGAGAAGAATTGTCTCCATATAGAATAAATGCCTTTGATGATGCGATTTTTTCTTATTCACCAAATAACAAAAATCTTGAAGGTATGAGTTTGTCTGATATTGCAGAGCAAAATAATCAATCTACTGCAATTACCTTATGTGAACTTTTAAGAGACACAGAACTTGAATTAGGATATTGGCAATCACCTCCAAAAAATGTTAGTGTATGGAACCAAGTAAATGAAGATGCTGTAAGCTTGTTGAAAAGAGATGATTACATGGTAGGCAGTGACTCGATTCCAATGGGAGAATTTTGCCACCCAAGAGCTTATGGATGCTTCCCTAGATTTCTTGGTAGATTAAGAAGAAAACATTGGTCAGATGGATTAGAGCAAATGATCCAAAGAATGACTCAAAATGCTGCAGAAAGATTTGGTCTTACTGACAGAGGTGTGATCAAAGAAAATTATTATGCTGACATTGTGATATTTGATTCAGAAATAATTAATGACACAGCAACCTATGATGATCCAATTCAATTTCCTGTTGGCATAGACCATGTATTAGTTAATGGAGAATTTGTTGTCCGAGACAATAATGTAACAGGAGCTATTCCAGGCAGAGCTATACCTTAAATATTTGATTTTATTTCAGTTGCTATTGTTCGGGTTGATTCTTCTAATTTGATTATTTCTAATTCTGAAGACAAGGTGTTTAACGCGCCTGCATTTTTAGTTTGCATAAGAATTCCATTATTAATAGAACCCATAAAAAGTATTTTTGTTAGAAGACCGTCATTTTTTATAAAAGATCTATAATCTTTAATTTTATTATCATTGAAATTAATTCCAAACAATGATCCAATCCCAGTTATCTGTGCATTGATTTCTAATTCGTTGAAAATAGAATTTAGCTTTGATCTGAGATCATCGCCTAGCGTATTCATTTTTTCGTATTTTTCATCAGTAAGTTCTTCCATTACTACAGCTCCTGCTTCCATTGTTAATGGGTTTCCATTAAATGTTCCCGCATGAGACAGGTTGTAGTTTTCACTCGATGGATTGAGTAAATCCATTATGTCTTCTTTCCCACCAAATGCACCTACGGGCAGTCCCCCGCCAATGATTTTACCTAATGTTGTCATATCAGGAGTGACATTAAAAAGTTCTTGGGCACCACCAGGGGCTAATCTATAACTTTGTATTTCGTCATATATAAGAACAATGTTTAACTCTTTTGTAATTTCTCTTGTAAATTCTAAAAATTTTATGTCAAGTGGCAAATATCCTAACCCGGAAATCACAGGCTCCATAATCAGACAAGCAATTTCTTTACTGTGTTGTGTTAATAATTCTTTAGTTTTTTCGATATCATTATATGGCAATACAATAACATCTTCTAATAGGCTTTTAGGTTGCCCTGGATATTGAAGTATTCCGGGATTTGTTGATTCGTTTAATTCTGATTCTTTTGGCCCGACACTTATTGAAACATGGTCATGGGTACCATGGTATCCACCTTCAAATTTTGCGATTTTTTGTTTATTTGTGTAGGCTCTTGCTGCCATGATTGCCATCATAGTTGCTTCAGTTCCGGAGTTGGTAAATCTTAATGTTTCTATTGAAGGGGTTCTGTCAGTCAGAAGTTTGGCTAATTTTGTCTGACCATCAGTTGGAGCACTGTAAGCTGTTCCAATATCAGATTGGGTTTTGATAGCATTTATAACTTTTGGGGATGCATGTCCATGTATAAGGCTAGTGGCATTAATCATAAAATCTAAGTAAGAGTTATTATCCACATCAGTTATATGTTGGTCTTTAGCGTTTTTTGCGTAAAAAGGATAGGGCTCCATCCATTGTGTAGTTCTAGTACTTCCTCCAGGCATAAATTTAGTAGCATTTAACTGTAATTTATGTGATTGTTGTGTTTTAGATTTGTACTGTTCTATTTTTTGGTTTAAAAGCTTATTTAAATTTTCACTCATAATGTTACTCGATTTTTTTAATATTATACTGAATTAATAATATATGATCCAATAGATTTTTTCATTGCTATAATCCATTGAGATTGTAATCTTTTAATTATAGAATGAATTGAATATATAGAAGATGATTAAATGGATAATAATTACCTCACAATTCTTAATGACGAAAAAAATAGGCAAAACAAATCTATTGTATTAATTGCATCAGAAAATTATGCTAGTAAATCTGTTAGAGAAGCTCAGGGTTCAATATTTACAAATAAATATGCCGAGGGCTATCCTGGTGCAAGGTATTATGGTGGTTGTGAGTATGTTGATCAAATAGAAAATTTGGCTATATCAAGAGCAAAAGAATTATTTGGAGCCGAACATGTCAATGTACAACCACACAGCGGAGCTCAAGCGAATATGGCAGTATATTCAGCTTTATTTAATTCTCCTGATTTAATTATGTCGCTACCGTTGGATCATGGAGGACATTTAACTCATGGTTCAAAAGTCAATTTTTCAGGTAAGTTTTACAATTTCAAGCATTATGAAGTTGACCGAGAGTCAGAACAAATTGATTATGACAAGCTTCACGAATTAGCAAAGATTTTCTCTCCAAAAGCAATTTTGTCAGGATTTACGGCTTATCCAAGAGAGATTGATTTTGAAAGAATGAAATATATATGTGAAGATGTAGGTTCTTTGATGATTGTTGATATGGCTCATATTTCAGGCTTGGTAGCTGCAAAATTACATAATGATTGTGTTAAATACGCTGATGTAGTAACAAGTACCACCCATAAGACCTTGAGAGGTCCAAGAGGTGGTTTGATTTTGTCAAAGAAGGAATATGCAAAAAAAATAGACAAATCTGTTTTTCCGGGAATGCAGGGTGGGCCGATGATGCATACTATTGCTGCAAAAGCTGTTGCTTTTCAAGAAGCACTTTCTGAAGATTTTGTTGAATACCAAAAATTAGTCTTGAAAAATGCAAAATCCCTAGCAAGCAAATTGGCAAAATCAGGATTGAGAATAGTAACAGGCGACACTGATACTCATATGTTACTTGTTGATGTTTCCAATTTTAATTTAACGGGTAAATTAGCAGAAGAAAGATTAAATGAATCAGGTATTATTGTCAATCGTAACACAATTCCATATGATGTAAATCCACCTAGAATTTGCAGTGGTATAAGAATTGGGACAGCAGCTATCTCATCACGAGGGATGGATGAGGATGCAATAAGTGTAATTTCAGAATGTATTATTCAGATCTTAAGAAATAGCAGTGATAAGAATATCATTAAAGAAAAAATACTTTCTCTAGCAAGCAAATATCCTATTTTAGATTAATTCTTTTGCCTCGATTCATTGGCAAGCATTTTCTCGTTTTTAATTGGTCGTTTTGAGAATAGATCATGAATTTCAATTTTAAAATTATCAAAAATAAATTTTTTAACATTTTCTAAATTTGAATCTATGTATATAGCTCCAATTAAGGCTTCGAAACAGTTTGATAGCATTAAATCTGATATCCCAATCTTATTTTGACCTTTGCTAATTTTTATATGTTTGTCCAAATGAATTTTTTTTGCAAACATTCCAAATGTTTCATTAGAAATTATGTTTGAACGAATTATTGACATATCCCCGCTAGTAATTTGCTCTTTGTCATTAATGTAAATATATTCACTTATAATAAAATACATTACTGAATCTCCTATAAATTCTAAAATTTCATTGGATTGAATTAATGCATTATCATTTTTCAACGAAGAATGATTAAGTGCAGATTCTAGTAATTTCAAATTTTTAAATGATAAGTTTAATTTTTTTTCTATTTTATTGTATTCATTCATTTATTTGATTGTATAACTAATTATAAGTTTGATAAATTATAATTAATATAATTTTTCTATATTTTAACAGGAGGTAATATGTCTAACATTACAGCAGAGTATATATGGATAGATGGAACTTCGCCCACCCCGCAATTAAGATCAAAGACAAAAGTCTTAAAAAAAGAAGAAATCTTGTCTATGGGAACTTCATCAATGGGAGCAGATAGTTTAGCTATTTGGGGTTTTGACGGATCAAGTACAAATCAAGCTGAAGGAGCAAGTTCAGATTGTGTTTTGAATCCTGTATTTATATGCCCAGATCCTATTAGAGGAGGAGATAATATTTTAGTTCTTTGTGAAGTGTTAAATCCTGATATGACACCTCATTCAACTAACACTCGTAAAGAAACTGAATTGATTTCAAAAAAATATGAAAATCATGAAGGTTTGTTTGGAATAGAACAAGAATATACAATGTTAGACCCAGTTACAAAACAACCTATTGGGTTTCCAGAAGAAGGATTTCCTGAACCTCAAGGCCCATACTATTGCAGTGTGGGAGCATCATGGATATTTGGCAGAGAGATGGCAGAAGAACATATGGCATTATGTTTAGATGCTGGTCTTGCAATCTCTGGAATTAATGCAGAAGTTATGCCTGGGCAATGGGAATTTCAAATAGGACCAGTTTCAGCTCTTGAAGTGAGTGATCATTTATGGATAGCAAGATGGTTACTCTTTAGAATAGGGGAATTGCACGGGATACACCCATCATTGGATCCAAAACCTGTACCTGGAGACTGGAATGGGGCAGGCGCTCATACAAATTTTTCTACCAAAGCAATGAGAGACAAATATCAACCAATAATTGATGGATGTGAGGCGTTAGCAGAAAAACATGATTTGCATATCAGTAATTATGGAGATGGAAATGAACGAAGATTAACTGGGCTTCATGAAACACAATCTATAGATAAATTTTCTTATGGAGCATCAGATAGAGGGGCATCAATAAGAATCCCATGGCAAGTAGAAAAAGATCAAAAAGGATACTTAGAAGATCGAAGGCCATCTGCTAATATGGATCCATATACAGTAACTAAATTATTACTAGAAACTATTTGTTCCAAAGAACCGCAATAATTAACAAACATATTACATTGCATTTCAGTTATTCAACTATATATAATTGATATAGTATGTAATTTAATAGGAGAAAACTATGGCTTTAAAATCTGGAAACAAAAAAAATAATTCATCTAAAACAGAAACTGGAACGTGGAAAGTAAAGGTAGGACTTGCTCAGATGTTAAAAGGTGGAGTTATTATGGATGTAGTAACACCAGAAGAAGCAAAAATTGCCGAGGATGCGGGTGCATGCTCTGTGATGGCATTAGAAAGAGTTCCTTCAGATATAAGAAAAGATGGTGGTGTAGCTCGAATGTCAGATCCTAGTATGATTGCAGGAATAATTGATGCTGTTACAATACCTGTAATGGCAAAAGCTAGAATTGGCCATATTGTAGAAGCTCAAATACTAGAGGAAATGGGTGTTGATTATATTGATGAGTCTGAAGTATTAACACCTGCTGATGAAAACAATCACATAAATAAACATGATTTCAAAGTGCCTTTTGTTTGTGGATGTAGAGATCTTGGAGAAGCGTTGAGACGTATTGGAGAAGGCGCCGCTTTTATTAGAACCAAAGGTGAGGCTGGAACAGGAAATGTTGTAGAAGCTGTAAGGCATGCTAGGACTGTTTTAGGAGAGGTTAAAAGAATACAAAATATGGATGCTACCGAATTAATGGCTTTAGCAAGAGATCTCAAAGCTCCTTATGATTTAATTAAAGATATTCATGAAACTGGCAAATTGCCTGTTGTTAATTTTTCTGCAGGAGGAATCGCTACTCCTGCTGATGCAGCACTTATGATGCAAATTGGGGTAGAGGGAGTATTTGTTGGTTCAGGTATATTTAAATCTGAAAATCCATCTAAAATGGCAAAGGCAATTGTTAAAGCAACTACGCATTTTAATGATCCTGAAATGTTAGTTGAAATTTCAAAAGGACTTGGTTCGTCTATGCCTGGGTTAGATGTGAGAACTATGCCAGAAGATGAAAAATTAGCGCAGAGAGGTTGGTAGCATATTGCGTCACGTAGGAGTTTTAGCTCTTCAAGGAGATTATGCTGAGCATATTGCTATGCTTGAATTAAATGACGCGACAGTTTCTGAAATTAGAATGCCAAAACAATTAGATGATGTTGATGGGTTGATTATCCCTGGAGGAGAAAGTACCACAATTGTACAACTTATTGATATTTATGGATTTAGAGATAAATTGGTAAGTATGGCTAATTCGGGATTTCCTATTTGGGGAACTTGTGCTGGAATGATAGTAATGGCTGATGAATTGACTGATGATCGACCCGATCCACTGAAATTAATGCGTATAAAAGTAAGTAGAAATGCATTTGGCAGACAGATTGATAGCTTTGAGGAAGATCTGATTTTTAAAGGAATTGACGGTAATTTCCCTGCCGTTTTTATAAGAGCTCCAATTGTAATTGAAACTTCTCCGGAAGTTGAAATATTATCTTTAGTAAAACAAAAAACTGAGATGCCAGTTGCTGTAAAGCAAGATAATCTGT
The DNA here is from genome assembly GCA_913045935.1 of uncultured Chloroflexota bacterium. Lineage (GTDB taxonomy): Bacteria > Chloroflexota > Dehalococcoidia > Lucifugimonadales. The sequence goes on from CAJWSY010000031.1 coordinate 9,368, forward strand.
TAGCAACTTCTTTTCATCCTGAATTAACAAATGATTCACGAATTCATAAATATTTTTTATCAATGATAGGATAATAACATTTGGATAATGAAATAAATGTATTAATCAAAGCTCTTCCTGAGCATTTGTACAAAACTTTATCTAAGCACAACAATCTTGAAAATTTATTAGAAATTGTATTAGATTATGGACGGCTACCAGAAGCAAGATTTAGTACAGGTTCGGAAATATTTAGTACCAAAGAAATTACCAAATCTGACTTAGCTTATGTTACAAAAAAAATTGGTAAATTCATGCCTGATAATAGAGCAGGAATACAAAGAACTTTGCATCGAATTTCTGCAATAAAAAATAGAGAAAATAAAACAATCGGTTTAACAATGAGAGTTGGTAAAGTTATAAATGGCACAATCAATATCATTGACGATATTGTTAAAAAAAGTGAAAGTATTTTGTTTTTAGGTCCGCCAGGTGTTGGTAAAACTACTATGCTAAGAGAAGTGTCAAAATTCTTGGCGGATGAAATGAAAAAAAGGGTTGTAATTGTTGATACATCTAATGAAATTGCAGGCGACGGTGACATTCCTCATCCAGCTATTGGTTCATCAAGAAGAATGCAAGTGACATCCCCGCATATGCAACACGCAGTTATGATTGAAGCGGTTGAAAACCACATGCCTGAAGTTATAGTGATTGACGAAATTGGTACTATTGAAGATGCAAGGGCAGCCCGAACTATTGCAGAAAGAGGGGTCCAATTGATTGGCACTGCTCATGGTATAAATTTAGATAATCTCATAATGAATCCAACTTTGTCTGATTTAGTTGGAGGAATTGAAGCTGTAACATTAGGAGATGAAGAAGCGAAAAAAAGAAATACTCAAAAAACTATTTTAGAAAGAAAGTCTCAACCAACATTTAACAATCTTGTAGAAATTAAAGATTTCAATCATGTTTTAATTCATGAAAACTTGGATTTAGTTGTTGATAGATTACTAAGAGGAATGC
>CAJWSY010000032.1 GCA_913045935.1 uncultured Chloroflexota bacterium
CTATTGTAGCGGGATTTCTGGGGTCGTCCTCTGGAATTCCTGCTTCTACTTTACCAACTAAGTCTGCTCCAACATCAGCAGCTTTTGTATAAATACCACCTCCAACTCTAGCAAACAATGCTATTGTGGAAGCTCCGAACCCAAAACCCGCAGCAGCGTTTGGGTTGTCGAATATAATATGAATCAATGCAATTCCAAGTAATCCTATCGAAACAACAGATATACCCATTACGGCACCACTGTTAAACGCGATCCTCAATGCAGGATTTAATCCCTTCATGGCTTGCACGGTAGTTCTATAATTGGCTCTAACAGCGATAGACATACCAACAAAACCCGCGATTGCGGAACCAATTGCTCCTACTATGTATGATATAGCTATTTTGGGCAAGGAAGAAGTTTCACTGATGTTTTGTCTGTCTAAAATATCAAAATCCAATAACAAACCTATAATTATAGCAACGATAATTACAACTACACTAAGTACTCTGTATTCTTTTGAAATAAATGCCATAGCACCTTCTTTTATTGCGTTACCAATGAATTTCACCTCTTTATTTCCTTCATCTTGTTTTGTGATTTGAATAGAAAGAAATGCAGCAAAAATGATACCTAGTACTGGTATTATTATTGACATCATAAGAATTAAATTTTGATCCATGATTTTTTACCTCGGAATTAATTTTGTTTTTTATTATATTACTAAATGAAAATTTAGTTATTCAATATATTGTTTATATTATTTATTACTTGTTCAGGATTTTTTGCTTTTGTAATTGCTGAAACAATGCATATTGCATCAGCACCTGTATTTTTTACTGATTCTACATTGGTTTTATTGATTCCCCCAATACCAACTATAGGTATTTTTGTAATTTCCTTAGCTTGGTTTAAAATATCAATTCCTACAACATTTCGATCCTTTTTACCCATTGTTGAAGTAGGAAATATTTTGCCTATCGCTATGTAATCCGCATTTTTTTTAATTGATTTTTTTATTTCACTCATACTATTGTTTGATGTGCCAATTATTTGGTTTGAAGACAGCATGTTTCTGCAAATATTTATTGATGTGTCATTTTCTCCAACATGCACACCATCTGCATTTATTTTTTTAGCCAATTTTGGATAATCATTTATAATAAATATTTTCTTGTATTTATCACAAATTGTTTTTAGTTTTGAAGCAATATTTAACATTGTTTCAAAATCATTCTTTTTATCTCTATACTGAATTATATTTAATTCAGTTTTTGCAATCCTGGAACACAGATTAAATATGTCATCAGTTTCTTGGGGATCAATAATTGTATATATTCCACTTATTTGTTTTTTCATTTCTATTTATCTAAGTTCTTGATTTTATAACTATACCTATGAAGATCACTTCTTCCATATTTTTTTATTGCAGACATGTGATTATTTGTTCCATATCCTTTGTTATTTTTGAAATCATACACATCGTAATTCTTGTCTAAATTTTCCATGAATTTATCTCTTTCTACTTTTGCAATTATAGATGCTCCGGCAATTGATAACGACTTTGAGTCACCTTTAATGATGCTTGTTTGGTGAATGTTCGAATTATTTAAATTCAAGGCGTCAATCAAAAGATGATCCGGCTGAATATTTAAATTATTCAATCCTCTGTTTATACACAGTTGTACCGATTCATTTATCCCTAAGTTGTCAATTTCTTTGGCAGTAGCCCAGCCTGAACTATAATCTATTGCAATTTTTATAAGCTCTTCATAAATTAAGCTTCTATTTTTGACAGATAATTTTTTACTATCGTTTACTCCTAATTTTATTAACAAATTTTCCACTTCTTCATTAATTTTAAGAATAATCAAACCAACTACAACTGGACCTGCAAGAGTTCCTCTGCCAACTTCATCAATTCCTGCTATAACTTTAAATCCAGAACTGATAATATTTTTTTCGTAAAAAAAATTAGGATTAGGCATTTATAGCATTTCGTTCTGTGCTAACAACTTCGTCAATTATTCCTCCACCTATAACTTCTTCACCTTCTGATTCTATATTATAAAATACAACAGCTTGCCCCGGAGTTATTGCTCTTTGAGGTTCTTCAAAAATTATATGAGCTGTTTCGTTTTGTTTAAGGGCTACTTTCGCTTTGAATAATTTTGATTTGTATCTGATTTTCACATATGCATCAAATTCTGTTTTGCTGTTTGATGTGTCTTGTATGTTAATTTTTATAGCACTGAATTCTGTTTGAAAAAGAGACTCATGTGGACCAACAACTACGGTGTTATCTTCTTTTGATATTTTGATTACAAAATAGGGTGTTTTACCGTTTTTGTCTAGACCTAATTTTCTTCTTTGTCCAATAGTAAAAGATTGAATACCTTCATGGTTTCCTAAGAAATTACCATCTATATCCAGAATTTTTCCTGGTTTCGGATCAGTTCGCTCCATAATAAATTGTCTATAGTTTCCATCAGGAATAAAACATATTTCTTGGCTGTCAGGTTTGTTTGCCACTGGCAATTCGTACTTTTCAGCGATTTCTCTGATTTTATCTTTACTATATTCACCAACTGGTAGTAATAAGTTTTCTAGCTCGGGTTGTTTAAGAGTAAATAATACATATGACTGATCTTTATTTGAATCATACCCTTTTAAAAGTTTATAATTATTACCTTTTTTTCTAATTCTTGCGTAATGTCCAGTTGCTATCAGATCTGAACCTAAATTTTTAGCACGACCAAAAAGAAAATCAAATTTGATTTTGTCGTTACAGGCTAAGCAAGGATGCGGAGTTTTTCCCTCTATATATGATTTTACAAAATAGTCAACTACATATTTTTGAAATTCTTCTTCAAAATTCAAGTGATAATGTTTTATCCCTAACATATCACAAACTCTTCTTGCATCTTGAACATCTTCAACCGAACAGCATCTTTTATTACTCTTGGGGGCATTGTTGTCGTCCTTAGACCAAAGGCGCATTGTTACGCCAACTACATCATACCCTTGTTCTTTTAGTAAAACTGCAGCTACTGATGAATCTACTCCGCCACTCATGGCTACTATAACTCTTTTTTTCATATTTATATCTAATTAAACGATTTACAATTACAGTTTACGATCATATCATTATATTGATAATACTTTAATCATATTTATCGTCACTTTTATCAAATTATTTAATCATTTCAATAATAAATATTACATGATGAAAATTAATAATCCAGCAATAGATTTGATACTTGATATTGCAGATACCAAACAAGCCTCTGACGTTTTAGTTTTAGATGTTAGCGAACAATGCGATTTTTCTGATTTGTTTATTATTATGTCTGCCGAAACAAAACGCCAAATAAAATCTATTGTAAACGATATGACATTGGACTTGAAAAATATAGGTTACGACAAAAAACGAATTGACGGCATAGATTCATTAGAGTGGGTTGTTGTTGACTATGGAGATTTTATCGTTCATGTATTTGATGAAGATAATAGAGAAAAATATTCACTTGAAACAGTTTGGGAAAAATCTAAAGAAATAATTAGAATTCATTAAATTACAAAATTAAGTCAAAAATATACTTCTTTACTCTAGTTTATACCTAATATGAGTGATATGCTTTTATTTCAAAATTACTACATACTAATTAATAAAGGAATAATAATATGCCATCAGGTAAAGTAAAATGGTTTAACAGCACTAAAGGTTATGGATTCATTGATCAAGATGAATCTGACAAAGATATTTTTGTACACATATCAGCTTTAAAAGAAGCAGGGATAGATAACCTAGAAGACGGAGATGCCGTATCTTACGATGTAGGTGAAAATAACGGCAAAGAAAATGCAATTAATATCAAATTAAATTAATTTATTATTTATTCCAGAATCCATTCATCAATATTTTTATTGTAAGAATACAATTCGTTGTCGTCAAAGAATATTTTTAACTCTCGGTTTGCGGATTCTACTGAGTCAGAGCCGTGAATTAAATTCATTGATAATGACATACCAAAGTCACCTCTGATTGTACCTGGGGCTGCATCTGTTGGATTTGTTTTTCCCATAAGTGATCTTATTTTCTCTACGCAATTAGGTCCTTCTATTGCTATCGCTATTATAGGACTAGATGTAATAAAAGAAACCAAATCATTGAAAAATGGTTTATTCTTATGTTCGTTATAATGTTCGTTTGCTTTATCCATTGGAAGTTTCATGAATTTCATCCCAATTATTTTGTAACCTGTTTGTTCTAGTCTATTTATTATTTGACCAGACAAACTTCGCTGGATTGTATCTGGTTTTAGTAAGATTAACGTTTGTTCCAATTTTTTACTCCTTTTTCTTTTACTTTTAAGGCAGATTCAATTTGACCTGAATTTGCGTAAATTGGGTTTATAGATATTGTTGATATATTTTTGTATTTAGATTTTATTAATTTACCTAATGATATTATAGAGTCAATTCTATTTTTCGTCTTCCTGACTTTATTTCCAAGCTTATTATCTAATGCTTTTAATACCTCTTTATCATAAGTAACTATTAAATAATTATTTTCTACAAAATAATTTAACTGATCTGATTCTACAACTTCAAAGTCTGTTAAATCAGTCTGATTGTTAATTTTATCAAATGATAAATCAGTATAATCTTTAATGTAAAAAGTTGTTTTTGAACATTTTAATATTGATAATATTTTTGTATTTTTATCTAGGTATTCATAACCAGATATCAACAGAGAAGGAATAGGTATTAATTTTAGATTGTTAGTTATACCTAAACCTTTGGCAATACTCATTCCAATTCTTAAAGAACTAAATCCGCCAGGCCCTATTACTGTATATATTTCTTTTATATTTCTTATTGTTATATCGTTTGATTCAATCATTTTCTTCAAATTTGGTAATAATGTTCTTGATTCATTATTATTTGAAAACCATATATTTTCATCTACTACTTTAGAATTATTGAATATGCCAATTAAACTTTCTTTTGTAGAAGTGTCAATTATCAAACTATATTTTTTAGCTGTCATGATTTTAGAGATTTAAGTAAGTATGAGTTTTGTATATTTTTTACATTAATTTTGAGTAATCTTTCTGAATTACTTTTTTGACTAATAGATATATCAATTGAATTATGAGGTAATAACGGAGTAGACAATTCAGGCCATTCAATTATTTTAACACTGTCTGAATCTAAGTATTCTTCTAATCCTAGCTCTATTAATTCTGATGTTTTATTTAAACGATAAAAATCCATGTGTTCAACTTTATGTTTTAAATTATATTCGTTTATTAAAACAAAAGTAGGGCTTCGTCCCCATCCTTCATATCCCAATCCTCTAAGTAAACCTTGAGTAAATGTTGTTTTACCAGCACCTATATTACCGAATAAAAGAATTAATTCATTTCCTTTTAGATTTTGTGAAAACAATGAACCGATCTGTTGGGTTTCTTTTTCCGATTTACTTTTGATTTCTATAGAATTCATTTATTATAAGTATTATTTAAATTTAATTATATTTTATGAATAAATCACTATTAATCCAAGATACTAAGGTAATAATTTGTAATTTTGAACCTAAAAATAATAATGTTAATCATCTAATTATATTTTTACACGGGTTCGGTGCAAATGCTGAAGATTTAACATTTTTTAATAACACAAACGTTTTTAATAATACATTCAATATATATCCAGAAGGATTTATACAATTAAATAATCAATTTTCAATAAACTCTTATTGTTGGGGTGATTTTTCACAGAATCAATACCAAAACCAAATGAGAGCAAGTGCGTTAAAATTAAACAAAATTATTAATCAAATTAAACTTGATTTTTTCGATAATCAATCAATAAAAATTTCTATTGTGGGATTTTCGCAGGGAGGAATGTTAGCGCAATTACTAGCTTTTACAGAATTAGACAAGATAGAAAATCTTATTTTATTGTCAACAATGTTACCTGATTTTAACGAAATCCAAATTAAAACTAATATTAATAATATTTTTGTTGGTCATGGTATTTACGATGAAGTTATACAAATAAGTAATGCCGATATAATGTATGATTTTTATAATAACCATGGATACAAAATTCAATATAAAAAGTACAATACAAGTCACAGTATAGACAATACTTTGCTTAATGATATTTCAGATTACAAATTTTATTGAGGTTAAAATGAGAAATTATATAAATGAATTAAGTTCAAAAAATAAAATTGCTAAGGGTTGTACTCTAGTTTATCCCTCACCAGATGTTGTAGAGATGTTGGGTATGGCGGGATATGATTATATTCGATTAGATGGCGAACATGGTGCTTTCAGTCCAGAATCTATAGATGACATGGTAAGAATAGGTGAAGGGGTTGGGATGTATGTACTTGCAAGAGTTCCAAGTATTGAACCTCACGTAATTAATAGTTTTTTAGATAGAGGAATTAAAGGTATAATGGGACCTCATATTGAAAATGCTGATGATGCAAAAAAACTAGTAGATGCATGCAGGTTTTATCCAAAAGGACAAAGAAGTTGGGGAGGAGGAAGAGGTAATTATTACCACACTTTATCAATTTTAAATAATAAATTTGGAGGAAAATCTAAATTCGTCAACATTGCTTCAAATTCTATATTTATTGAGGCTCAAATTGAAACAAAAGAAGCAATTACCAATTTACCAGATATACTAAAAGTACCCGGTATAGATGCGTATACATTTGGTCCCAATGATTTAGCTCAATCAGTTGATTTACCAGGGCAACCAGAAAATAAGATTGTACAATCCCTGATGGATAAAGCTACTAAAATTATAAGACAATCAGGTAAAGCTATGTCATCAGATTTCATGTCTTCCATAACACTTTCAGATTTAATTATAGATGGTTCGAAATCATATTTGGAGGAATAAATATGCAAGCAGGTGTGTATGACGGAAAAAATATAAAATTAGTAGATATTCCAAAACCAAAATTAACTGAACAAGAAGATTTGTTAATTGAAATCAAAACAACAGGTATTTGTGGCTCAGATCTTAGGATTTTACACGGAGAATCTGAACCACAAAAATTACCAATAGGTCATGAAATGAGTGGAATTGTTCAAGAAGTAAATTCACTTAAATATGAACATTTAATTGGCAAAAAAGTTGCTGTAGATACAGTTTCCGCAGGTAAAGCTTGTGGTTACTGTAAACATTGTTTAAATGGATATTATACATATTGTATTGAAAAAGACGAAGATTCTGGAGGAGCGTACGCACAATTTATTAAGCGTCGTGCCAAGGGTTGTTTTGAACTAAAAAAAGATATGAACTTTAACGAAGGTGCATTAATTGAACCTTTAGCTGTTGCTATTCAAGCTTTTCGTAAATTAAATCCTGTAACTGGTGATAATTTGTTGATATTAGGTTCTGGAACCATAGGTTTAATGTGTTTATATGTAGCTAAACAAATGAGTTTTAATAATATATTTATAACAGGAAAATATGAACATCAAAAAAATATGGCAAAATATTTGGGTGCAGATTTTGTTTTGGATTATGATGACCCTAACTTAAATGAAAATATATACGATAACACTAATGGTTATGGGGTAGATTTATCATTGGAAACTGTAGGATCTTACTCTTCTCAAATAGCAACCTTATCTGATGCTGTTAAATTTACAAAAAAAGGTGGCAATATTGGAGTTGTTGGTGGTTTTAGAGTACCAGTTGAATTCGATTTTTTAATTCCATACATGAATGGACAATCTTTGATATTTCCGATTTGTTATAACTTTATTGAAGGAAAACATGATTTTGAAATCGCTATAGATTTATTTAATAATGATAATTTAGATTTATCAAAATTAATTACGGATCAATATGAATTCACTGATATTGAAAAAGCTTTCCAACATGCAAATCAATCAAGAAGCGAAGTAATAAAAGTGCACTTGAATAATTAATTTAATGAATATAGTATGGTCAAGTGAATTTATTTAGATCCAAAAAAAATACTAAAATCCCTCCTTTAATTGTCAAAAATACATTATTGTTTGCAATTTCTCAAGCTTTTCAAGGAATGCCTATGCAACTAGCAGTCACTACAGGTGCTTCAATGGTCGCATTTTTAACTGGCTCCAAAGCACTTGCAGGGATTCCTGGTATGCTAATCAGCGGTAGCAGATTCTTAGTAGCATTTCCTACGGGCTTTATTACTGATAAATATGGTAGAAAAAAAGGAATGTATATTAGCTTAATACTAGGAGTAATAGCTTGTGCTATTTTATCTTTTTCAACATCAATATCTTCTGTTCCTATCATGTTTGTGGGATTTGCAATATTGGGACTGGGATTTGGAGCTAATACCCAACTAAGAGTGGCAGCTGGGGATATGTATCCAGTTAAATTAAGAGCTTCAGGAATAGGTACCGTTTTGACTTTTTCTGTATTTGGAGCATTTCTGAGTCCTTTCTTAATTTCTTTAGTCAACCTTGATTGTATTAATTTTTTTGTTTTTGATGTTTGTCTAACAGATCTTAACTTAGATGACTATGATGAGTTAACAAAAATTTGGGGATTTGTTCCAATTTTTTTGATACCTATATTTATTTTTATTTATTTAATTAAACCAGACCCGATAGATATTGCAAAAAACTTAGATAAGTATTGGGGCAAAGAATACAAATCCTTACAAGATTCAAAAACTACTGATCACATTGGCTTTAACATTAGAAATGTATTTAGAGACAAAGTTAATTTGGCTGCTTTTTTTAGTTATAGTGTTGCTCAAAGTATGATGGTGATGGTTATGTTTTTAACCTCTCTAATTATGGTTGAAAAAGGTTATGATTATCTAGCAGTTTCTTTTACAGTATCAATTCATGTGGTTGGAATGTTTGCTTTTTCTAGTTTAGTTGGAATTGTTACTGATTCATTGGGCAGAAAAAAAGTATCAATTCTTGGGATGATTACATTGGCTATAGGTTGTTTTATAACTCCTATAACTTCTAATTATTTTGTTATTACATTAGGATTGTTTTTAATAGGATTAGGCTGGTCAGGTTCTAATGTAGCATCTACTTCAATGATAGCTGACAGAAATCCTGTTGAACAACGTGGAAGAGTTACAGGATTAAACGATATGTCTTCAGGAGCCTTTTCAGTTTTATTTACACTGATTGGACCTATAATTGCAAATTTCACAAGTTTAACTATTATTTGTTTTATAGCTACGATTATATCTTTAGTTCCAATATTATTATTGATATCATTAAATGAATTAAAACCAGGACAATTTAAGTAAAGAGGAGAGTTATGCAAGTAAATTTTTGGTTTGATCCAACATGCCCCTGGGCATATGTTACATCACGTTGGTATACTAAAGTGGCTAACGAATTAAATATCCCTACAGAATGGGAAATTTTTTCACTTTCTATAAAAAATAAATCAAATAACTATTCAGAAGAAATGAAAGCTAAGCATTACAAATCTTTAAGAGTTATTAGAATTATCCAAGCTGTTAAAAATAGTATGGAAAATCATTATGTATATAAATTGTATTCTGCTATTGGTAAACAATTTCATGTTGATAAAATGGATATCGACGCAAATCTAAATGATATTTTAACAACTTGTGGTATTAATAAGTCATATCTCAATTACATGGATGATGAATCTATAGATGAACAAATAGAATCCTCAACTATGAAAGCAGTTGAAGTTTGTGGTAACGATGTTGGAGTTCCAATAATACTCTTAAATGAAGGTACTCAAAAAAATGCAATTTTTGGACCAATAATAAGTGAAGTTCCTAGCTTGGAAGAATCTTTAAAATTATGGGAACATTTTAAATATGTATGCTTTAATGGAAACATTGCAGAACTTAAACGCAAAAGATCAATACCTCTAAAGCCTACTGTTGAGTAGCTTCACCTGTTTGAGGATTCATAAACTGATTTAGTTGTTGTCCTAACCAATTTTGTAGTTCGTTTATTACAGTTGTTGATACATAAAATACTTCAACTTCATTTGAAAATTGCAATCCGTGATCGTCTCTCATGAATAGGATGCCGTTTTCTCCATTGTTAAGTTCATTTTCAATTTTATCTA
>CAJWSY010000033.1 GCA_913045935.1 uncultured Chloroflexota bacterium
ATTAAATCATGGGAAACAGATGCAGAAATTACTAATAACAAACCAGCTGCAGTTGATAAAGCAGCTGCTAAACCTCCCGCAGCTACTAATGCAATAACCCAATTTGGGAGATTTGCTATTTCAGGATTTGCTAATACCATGATATCCCTATCTACATACAATTCGTTTTTTTCGTTATTAACATAGTTTATAAGGCCGTCATTATTAATATCATCAAATCTGATTAACCCTGTGTCCTCCCATTTTTTGAACCACTGCGGAACTTCTACGTAAGGTTTATTTGAAATTGTTTCTAAAAGATTTGTTCTTGCAAATGCAGCAACAGCGGGTGCAGTTGTATAAAGTATTGCGATTAACATTAATGCAATACCTGCTGATTTTCTTGCATCAGAAACCTTTTTTACCGTAAAAAATCTAACTATAACATGGGGCAATCCAGCCGTACCAACCATCAAAGCAAGAGTAATCGCAAAAATATCAACCAATGATTTTGTATTTTCTGTATATTCATTAAAACCTAATTCTACATTCAGGTTATCTAATTTCTCTAACAAATAAACTGAAGAACCATCGTTTAACTGATCCCCAAAACCTAGCTGAGGAATCGGATTTCCGGTCATTTGAATAGAAATAAAAATAGCAGGAACCATAAATGCAAAAATTAATACACAATACTGAGCCACTTGTGTATATGTAATCCCTTTCATTCCACCTAAAACAGCATAGAATAGCACTATTAACATACCTATAATTACTCCTGTATTAATATCTACTTCCAGAAATCTGGAAAAAACTATACCAACCCCTCTCATTTGACCTGCAACATATGTGAATGAAACTAGTAGAGCACAAAAAACAGCAACTAACCGAGCATTGTTTGAATAGTATCTATCTCCTATAAAATCTGGAACAGTAAACTTTCCAAATTTTCTTAAATAAGGAGCTAGAAGCAGAGCTAATAATACATATCCACCTGTCCAACCCATTAAATATACTGCTCCATCGTATCCAGCAAATGAAATTATTCCAGCCATTGAAATGAAAGAAGCGGCACTCATCCAATCAGCAGCAGTTGCCATTCCGTTAGCCCAAGCACCAACTCCTCCTCCAGCAACATAGAATTCTTTTGTGGATTTTACCCTTGACCAAATAGCAATCCCTATATACACTGCAAAAGTAATTCCCACTATAATATAAGTCCATGACTGTATACCCATCTCTTATCTGTTAAAACCATGTTTTTTATCTAAGTCATTCATTAATTTGACGTAAATAAATATTAGTATTACAAAAACATAAATAGACCCTTGTTGGGCAAACCAAAATCCTAACTTAAAACCAGCAATGGAAAATTGATTTAAAAAGTCTTTAAATACAATTCCAAATAAAAAAGAAAAAACAAACCAAAAAAACAGTAGTATGCTTACATATTTGATGTTTGTTTTCCAATAAATATTTTCTTTATTTTTTGATTTCATATTCTTTTAACTTCGTGACAACTTTTGGTGCTAAAAGCAAAGTTGCAATCATTGTTGGTATAGCCATTAAAGCAAAAAACGTATCAATAAGATTTATCATCATTGACAAAGAAGTTGTTGCTCCAACCATTATGCTGATAATATAAATGTAGTTATATTTTTTTTTGTTTTCATCTCCCATTAAAAAAGAAAGACATTTTGTTCCATAATAAGAATATGAAAACAAAGAGGATATACTAAAAATCAGTACACAAACCAATAAAATATAATTTCCAAAAATAGGAAATGAAGATTCAAATGCTGAAGCTGTTAATGATACTCCGTTAGCATCGGTTTTCCAGACATCTGTCACCAAAATTACCATTGCAGTCATTGTACAAACAACCAAGGTGTCAATGGCTGGACCAAGCATGGCTACAAATCCTTCTTTAATTGGATTATTTGTTTTTGCAGCGCCATGAGCCATTGGTGCCATACCAATTCCAGCTTCATTTGAAAAGGCACCTCTTCTAATTCCTAGAATTATTAAAGCCCCCAAAACTCCTCCAAAGGCAGAATCCCCACTATAATAGTCTGCATGAAATGCGTCATAGAATATTAAGTGTAGATAATAGGGCAACTTATCAGCATTAATTATAATAATAACTAGAACTGTTAACATATAAATACCAACCATAAATGGAACAAGTTTGGATGCAACACCACTTATCCTTTTTAATCCTCCTAAAATCACAATTGATGTAATAATTATAAGAGATAAACCAATAATAGCATTAGACATGCTTGTAATGGCAACTCCGTTAGGAATTAATACTATATCATTAATTGCTTGAGTAAGTTGATTTACATTAAACACTGGTAAAGCACCTACCATTCCACAAAAACTAAAAAAAATAGCTAGAGGTTTCCATCTATTTCCTAATCCATTTACTATAAAATACATTGGACCACCTTGTTTATTCCCAACGGAATCAACACCTCTATACATAACAGCTAATGATGATGTGAAAAATTTGGTTGACATTCCAATTATTCCACTAATCCACATCCAAAATATTGCTCCAGGACCACCAATCGAGATGGCTACAGCTACTCCTGCAATATTACCCATTCCAACTGTGGCAGAAAGCGCAGTAGTTAAAGCTTGAAAATGACTTATTTCACCATCAGAGGTTTTATCATCATATTTACCTCTTACAATGTCAATAGAATGTAAAAAATACTTAAAAGGAATAAATTTTGAAATGAACAGCAAATATAAACCGCCACCAATAAGTATTATTAATAATGGATATCCCCATACAAAAGATGAGATTTCTGAAATTAATTTATCAAGATCCAAAATAACTATTTAAATAGTTCTCTGTATTTTTAAAAACCCTTTCTGAAATATTTGTTGTTTCAGATTTAACGAATGATTCTGATGTAATATTTTCAAATAATTCAATGTATCTATCTGAAACGGTAACTATATACTCATCTGACATTTCTGGAACTTTTTGCCCTTGTAATCCTTGAAAATTATTTGAAATTAACCATTGTCTTACAAATTCTTTAGATAATTGTTTTTGAGGCTCTCCATTTAATTGTCTTTCTTGATATCCTTCTTTATAAAAATATCTAGAGGAATCAGGAGTATGAATTTCGTCTATCAAAACGATTTTACCATCAATTGTTTTACCAAATTCGTATTTTGTATCAACAAGTATAAGCCCCCTATCATTTGCTAATTGCGAACCTCTTTCAAATAACAATTTGGTATAGTTCTCTAATATTTCATAATCATCTTCAGAAACCAATCCCCTATTTATTATTTCTTGTTTACTTATATCCTCGTCATGATTACCAAATTCAGCTTTGGTTGCTGGAGTAATAATCGGCTTAGGAAACTTATCATTTTCATTCATTTCCTCAGGCATAGGTACACCACATATAATTCTTTTTCCTTTTTTATATTCTCTAGAAGCATGACCAGACAAATAGCCTCTAATTACCATCTCAATTTTAAAAGGCTTACAAAGATGTCCAATCGAGACATTTGGATCAGGAGAGTCAATTAACCAATTTGGAACAATATCACTGGTTTCATTCATCATCTTAACGGCTATTTGATTAAGTATCTGACCCTTGTATGGAATTCCTCTTGGCATAACTACATCAAACGCTGAAATTCTATCGGATGCGACCATAACAACAAGATTATCATCTAAATAATAAACATCCCTAACTTTACCTTTGTAAACATTAATCTGTTTTGGAAAAAGAAAATCAGATTTTATTAATGTGTTTAACATTCTTAATTATTGTTTTAAATAATTTCTATACGCATTTACAACCTTTTTGACTAATTTATTTCTAATTACGTCAGACTCGTCCAAATGTACAATCCCAACACCTGAGGTATTACCTAAAATTAAGATAGCTTCTTTTAAACCAGAAATTGAATTTCTTGGCAAATCAACTTGTCCAGGATCACCAGTGATAATAAATTTTGCGTTTTTACCCATTCTTGTTAAAAACATTTTCATTTGGGAATGAGTTGTATTTTGACCTTCGTCTAAAATTACAAAAGCATTATCTAATGTTCTACCTCTCATAAATGCTAAAGGAGCAATTTGAATAACTTCGTCCTCTAAATATTTTTTTAATTTTTCAGCAGGAATCATATCTTTTAATGAATCATATAATGGTTGCATATATGGGTCAAGTTTTTCTTTTAAGTCCCCAGGTAAAAAACCTAAGTTTTCACCAGCTTCAATTGCTGGACGAGTTAAAATAATTTTCTTGACATTTTTATTTTTTAATGCTTTTACAGCTAATGCAATTCCTGTATATGTTTTTCCCGTCCCTGCTGGACCTATTGCAAAGACCATATCATTTTCGGCAACACTGTCAATAATTTTTCTTTGATTTAAAGATCTAGCTTTTATTATTCTTCCGCTTACTCCGTGTAGAATTGGCTTATGGCTTTGGACAGATGTTTCAAGCTCCTTTTCACTTCTTGTCAATAAAGTTTCTATCTCGTTATCTGATAAAATATTATACTTTAAAAAATAATTGATTATTTTATTAATTCTCAATTCAAGCTCAGATAAATCATCAGATTTGCCAAAGGCTTTAATTTGATTTCCCCTAGCTACAATTTTTAAATCAGGAAAATTAGTTTTTAAAAGTTTTATGTTTTTATTCTGAGGACCAAAAAAATCTTTTGGGTCTATTGACTCGATTTTAATTACTTTTTCTTCCAAATTAATTATTATTATTAATCACAATGTAAATTACTAGATTTCTTAATCTAAATTACGTAATTTCATAACCACTTACATTAATAAATATTAACAATTTAATGTCAATTATTACTCTTATAACAGATTTTGGATATAAGGACCATTTTGTTGGTCAAGTAAAGGGTGATATCTACATAAAATATCCCGAGGCAAATGTTGTTGACATCTCTCATGAAGTAACGCCTTTTAACATTATGGAAGCTGCTTATATTTTAGAAAATTGTTATAAAAGTTTTCCAGAAAATACTGTACATATTATTGATGTTGATTCTGAGCGAACAAAAGAAAATAAACACATAATAATGTATCTAGATAATCATTATTTTATAACTGCTGATAATGGAATTTTAAGCATATTAAGTCAAAATATTAACCCACAAGAGATTTACGAAATAACGATTCATGAGGATTTAAATTCTGTAGATTCAAGCACAAAGATTTTCACTGAAGTTGCTTGTCATTTGGCAAAAGGGGGTAAACCTGAAATTGTTGGTAAAAATATTGAGAAAATTAAATCTTTGAAAAATCTTAGACCTTTTGTTAATGATGATCAAAAACAAATTGTTTCGAGTGTCATATATATAGATAACTTTGGGAATGTTGTAACAAACCTTAAAAGATCCTATTTTGAAGATATAAGAAAAGGAAGAGATTTCGAAATATCTGCTAGAAATTATAAGTTTAATAAGATTTATAACAGGTACAGTGATATTGTCAATTATACTACACCTACCTCTCAGAGAAATGACGAAGGAAAAGGAATGGTTATATTTAATTCGAATGAACTTTTACAAATATCAATTTACAGAAGTAACCCGATGAATGTAGGAACTGCATCGTCTTTAATGGGTTTAAAAATTTATGATTCCGTTACAATCACGTTTAAATAGTTTATATATGTTGATAAGTTTATTTAAGAATAATTTGTCAATATGATATATTTGTTACTTAATTAAATTAATCTTTACTTATGAAATTTATTGTCTCAAGCAGTACTCTTTTAAAAAAACTTCAAGTTTTAGGGGGTGTTATAAATACATCTAATACAATACCGGTTTTAGATCATTTTCTGTTTGAGATCAATAATTCCAAACTTACTATTACATCTAGTGATCTCGAGACTACTATGATCTCTTCAATTGATGTTGACAGCACTAGTAAGGGAGAGGTAGCAATTCCATCAAAATTATTAATTGACACTTTAAAAACATTTCCGGAACAACCTTTAACATTTACAGTTGAAGAAAATAACACGGTTGAAATAAGCTCTAATCATGGAAAATATGCTCTTGCATATACAGAAGGTGAACAATTCCCAAAAACAATTACACTTGATAATCCTTCAAGTACAAAGATATCTAGCGAGATTTTAGCAAAAGCAATAAATTCAACAATATTTGCTTCTGGCAATGATGATCTTAGACCCGTAATGAGTGGAGTGTTCTTTCAGTTGACTTCTGAGAATTTAACATTTGTTGCTACTGATGCTCATAAACTTGTAAAGTACAAGAGAAACGATATTAAGGCATCTACATTGGCTGAATTTATCATGCCAAAAAAACCTCTAAATCTCTTAAAAAATATTATTGATAATGATCATGAGATAACAATTGAATACAATAATTCAAACGCAAAATTTGAAATGGATGGTTTAACAGTGATATGTAGACTTATTGATGGTCAATATCCAAACTACGAAGCTGTTATTCCAAACGAAAACCCTAATGTATTAACCATTGACAGATCTTTACTATTAAGTTCATTAAAAAGAGTCTCTATATTTTCAAATAAAACCACGCATCAAGTAAGATTAAAAATTGCTGGTGCAGAATTAAACATCTCTGCAGAGGATGTTGATTTTAGCAACAAAGCAGAAGAAAGATTAACCTGTGACTACAAAGGAGAAGACATAGAAATTGGGTTTAATTCAAGATTTTTAATTGAAATGACAAACAACCTAGAATGTAAAGAAGTTAAATTAGAAATGAGCCTACCTAACAGAGCAGGGATCTTAAGACCCTTAGATGGTTATTCAGAAGACGAAGAGTTAACAATGCTTGTTATGCCAGTTATGCTTAATAACTAATTTACTTTTTAAAAACTACCAACTTAGCTTTATATCCTGTTGAAATTGCCCATTTTTTATTTGAAAGCTCTTTACCAAATTCATCAAGCACTAACAATTGTGCTGTATTAGGACTTGATTCCCCTTCATTCAAGGCAATAAAATCAATATTATTATAACCTTCGTCTAAATCTACGTCTACGACAAAGAACATTGAAGAAAGTAAAATATTGGGGTGAATTATTGAACCATTTAAAATCAACCTTATTCTATCACCATCTACAAATTCATGATCTCTACATTTAATAATTATATACTTTGAATTTGTTTCTAAATCTCCTAAATAATAATCTTTTCTAAATTTAGATTTATTTCCATTCCCTTCGTTAAAGCTCTGTCTAATTACCCAAGTTGGTGTTACTAGATTTGATTTAGCAGTGATATCGATTTCTTTACGAGATCCGTTTAAATCAACATCAAGATTATAATTGAAATATTTTTTTGGTTCTTTATTGGTTAATCCAATTGGCTTTATTCTATTTAAATTAAAACTATTCATATTAACATTAGAAGTGTCTAAAGATTTTATATTCAATGACTTAATTGCAGTTTCTTGTGAGAAGGATTCTGCGACTAAGAAAATAAATAGAAAAAATATTAAATATAGTCTCATTTAAAAAATTAAGAGCTGATGCAAAGATATTTAAAATGATTGTCAGATTTTAAAATATTAAACTTATCTTAACAATACCACAAAACAAACTAACTAAAAATATTTCTTGGAAACACTAGAGATTTTAGGATTTATAGGGGCTTTTATAGTTGGGTTAATTTTAGGATTAATCGGTAGTGGCGGTTCGATATTGTCAGTTCCAATTTTAGTTTACTTATTTGGAATAAATCCCGTAACGGCCACAGCTTACTCACTTTTTATTGTTGGTACTACTTCTTTGATCGGATCAATAAGAAATCTAAAAAATAAACTTATCGATTACAAAACAACATTACTCTTTTCTATTTCCGCCATCATTTCAGTCTACATAACAAGAAGATATCTTATTAATTTGATTCCCGAAATTGTTATCGATACTGATTTTATTGTAGTTTCTAAGGATCAATTAATTATGTTGTTGTTTGCTCTATTAATGATTGCAGCCGGTATTTTGATGATTAACAAAACACCCAAAACAATTGTTAAGATCAAACAAACAAAAACAATTGCGCCGAATAAGCTATTAATTTTTTCTGAAGGTTCATTGATAGGTTTTTTGACTGGATTAATAGGTGCTGGAGGCGGATTCATAATCATCCCTATTCTTGTTATTCTCTCTGACCTTAGAATGAAAGCGGCTGTAGCTACATCACTAGCAATTATTTCGTTAAAATCACTTATTGGATTTATAGGAGATGTGCAAAATTTGGAAATAAACTGGAGTTTTCTTCTAATCTTTTCTTTAATATCGATTCTAGGAATTTTTGTAGGACAAAGATATTCTCAAAACATTTCTGACAATACCCTTAAAATAAATTTTGGAACTTTTGTAATCGCAATAGCTTTCCTGATAATATTTGTAGAAATTATTTAGTTTTTTTAAAGAATAATCCCAAAGGAAAAATAAGTAGTAAGGCGTAGATATTAAATAATAAACCTACAAGGGGTATTAAAATCATTAAAAAAACAAGAAAGCTTTTATTTTTAAAAAAACCCATTACTTTCTTTTGATTGCCATACATTCAATCTCAAGTTTTGCTCCTAGCGCCAAACCACTTCCAGCAAAAGCACTTCTAGCAGGCAATTTATCAGGGTTAAAAAACTTTTTATATTCCTGACTCATAAGTGGCCAATCTTTAATATCGGCCAACATACAAGTACATTTAAATATATCATCCATAGATCCACCCATTTTTTCCAATCTATTCTTTATGTTCATCATAGTTTGTCTAGTTTCCGCAACAATACCCCCAGAAACAACCGACCCATCAGGTAATGTACCAATTGCACCAGATAAATAAATTATCCCATTTACCACTGTAGCATCGGAAAATGGGTAACCTTTTTCCTTTGTATCATCTGAATTTACATATTGAATTTGAATTTGACTGCTTTGAGAATTTGATGCAACCTTTTTGTTTGCAACATTTAACGATAGGCAAGATTGTAATAAAAAAATAAAAAATAAAAATTTAACCCTCATGAGTATCAATTTTAGAATTTGAAACAATTAAATAAACAAAAATCAAGGTAGATATACTTCCCAAAATAAAAGATCCAGTATCGTATTTTAATATTATAATATCTGAGATTACATCAAAAGCTACTACAGCAAAAAATATGTTGTTTCTTTGCTCATAAAATAACGCTGAAATTCTTTTATAATAATTTGCCAATCCAAACCATATTATAGGCACAATACACACTATAAAAACTAGTATCCATACAGCCGAAAATGAATTCATAAAATCATTTAGATAAAACTCTGGGTTCTCTGCTATTTTTAGAGCTAATTCATCTCCAAACTTTTGTATTTCCATCTGATTTTCAACACTAGGATCTGAAATATCAAATTCACTTAAAGACATGAAGTAAGTAGTCCATTTAGCAATTGTAGCTATAATTAAAGGGATACACATTACTATTATAAAAAGTGTTCTTAATAAGAATGTTTTACCGCTAATTGTTCCAGAAAAAGTAAAGAATTTTTTCATATTATTTTTTGTTTTTATTTAGTTCAACCCCAGACATTGAAAACATCTTCCATGTTTTGTCTACTTTCTTGTACATATAAATTCCTCTACCAGTAAAAATTCTCTCGTAATTGGAATTAAATCTAGAATATGTCGCGTCAACCATACAGATATCTTTTGAAATCCATATTACCCTGGATTTTTCTAACATACTATACTTATAACCCTCTTGAACCTCATTTCTAATTTTTTTGTACCAATTCATTAAATCTTTTTCATTATCAACTATTATGGGATCACCAAAAACTGATAAAGTTACTGGATATGTGAAGTATGTTTTAATTTTTTCAAAATCTGAATATTCAAATGCTTTGCTATACTCCTCCCATCTGTTAATAATCCTGTTTTCAACCATCTTTTTTGTATTAAACGGATTAGAAAAACGTTTATCCTTCATCTTAGATTTATTGGCAATCATTTTCTTTTTCATCATGGTTTGATGTGCCATTTTTTTGTTTTTCATTTGATTTTGAGAAAATCCAAATATCGGCAACAGAATCAGA
>CAJWSY010000034.1 GCA_913045935.1 uncultured Chloroflexota bacterium
CAAAGATTGAAACCTTAATTAATAGACAGGAGCTTTTAAATTCTGAACTAGAGCAAAAGTCAAAAAGCCTTGATGCTAAAATATCTTCTCTGAATAAAAAAGAGGATGAGTTGGAAACAGTTAGAAAAAAGCAAATAAAGCAACTTGAAGTTATCTCTGGTTTAACCGAGTCAGAAGCAAAGGAAAGTATTTTAGAATCGTTAAAAAAAGACGCAGAAAATGATGCCCTACTATATGCAAAGGAGAAAATGGAAGAAGCTGAATTTTCTGTTAAACAAGATGCTAAAAAAATTATCTTAAATACAATTCAAAGAATAGGGGCAGAGGAAGCAATTGACAATACGGTTTCAGTTTTTAATATTGAATCAGATGATTTAAAGGGAAGAATAATAGGAAGGGAAGGAAGAAATATTAGAGCATTAGAAGCAGCCACCGGAGTAGAAATTATTGTTGATGATACCCCAGAAGCAATCATTCTTTCCTGTTTTGATTCTATTAGAAGAGAAATTGCAAGAATGTCTTTACATAAATTAGTTAAAGACGGAAGAATTCATCCTGCAAGAATCGAAGAAGTTGTTAAAAAAACAAAAAAAGAGATTGATCAAGAAATTATTGATGTTGGTAAAAGAACAGTTATTGATCTTGGTATAAACGGATTACACCCGGAATTAATAAAATATGTGGGAAGAATGAAATACAGATCTTCTTATGGTCAAAATTTATTACAACATTCTAAAGAGGTTGCTAAACTATGTGCAATAATGTCTTCTGAGATGGGTATAGATCCTAAATCAGCTAAAAGAGCAGGTCTGCTTCATGATATAGGTAAAGTCCCAAGTATTGAAAAAGATATTGAGACTCCTCATGCTATTTTAGGAATGCAGTGGGCCGAAAAATTTGGAGAGACCCCTGATGTTTGTAATGCAATTGGCGCACATCATGATGAAATTGAAATGAACTGTTTAATATCTCCAATTGTTCAGGTTTGTGACGCAATGTCAGGAGCTAGGCCTGGCGCAAGAAGACAGGTTTTAGATTCCTATATAGAGAGATTAAAAAATCTAGAAGAAATTGCATTGGAATTTGATGGTGTTGAAAAAGCTTACGCAATACAGGCCGGAAGAGAACTTAGAGTGATGGTAGAGAGTGATAAAGTAAATGATAAACAGTCATCAGAATTGTCATTTATGATTTCTCAGAAGATTCAAACTGATATGACTTACCCCGGCCAAGTAAAAGTTACTGTAATAAGGGAAACAAGATCTGTAAATATTGCTAAGTAGTTTTAGATCTTGGGTGAAATTTACTCATTACTTTTATCAATGCTTTGTTGTCCAGGTGCATATATATTTCAGTTGTTGTAATACTTTCATGACCCAATAATTGTTGAATTGTTTTTAAATCTGCTCCGTTTTCAAGTAAATGTGTTGCAAATGAATGCCTAAAGGTATGAGGTGAAATATTTTTTTTAATTCCTGAAATTTTAGCAAGATTCTTAATAATTGTAAAAATCATAGCACGTGTTAAAGACTTACCTCTTCGGTTTAAAAATAAAATATCGGAAAACAACGAATTAACTTTTATTTTTTTTCTTGAATTTTTAATATAATTATTTATGTAGATCTTATTTACAGGACTTACAGGCACCAATCTTTGTTTATTTCCTTTTCCGGTTACTTTAATAAAATCTTCGTCAAAAAATAAATCTGAAATTTTCAATCCAATTAGTTCGCTAACCCTTAAACCACAACCATATAAAGTTTCAATAATAGCTATATTTCTTTCAGATTCATTTTTATTTTTATCAATGTTTTTAATTAAGATATTTATCTCATTTTCTGAAAGTGTACTTGGTAATTTTCTACTCAATTTTGGGGACTCAATATTGATTACAGGATTTGATTCAATTAATCCTTCAAATAATAGATAGTCAAAAAAACTTCTAATGCCTGATATTACTCTGGATTGAGAATTTGATTTTATCTCTTTTGAAACATTGTATATAAAATCTTTAATTAAATCAGAATTTACGTCAATAGGTTTTATTTCTTCTCTTTTAGTATTTAAAAAATTACTTAACTTTTTTAAATCATTCTCATAACTTAAAACAGAGTTGTTGCTTAAACCTCTTTCGATTCTTAAATAATCTTTAAAATCATTAATTGAATCTTTCCAGTTCATATTGTTCTAATATATTCTAATTTTAATAAATTTACGAAATGAAAAATATTATCATCATAAACGGTCCAAATTTAAATCTTTTAGGGAAAAGAGAAACTAGTATTTATGGCGATGTATCTTTCGATAACTATCTTGTTGAGCTTAAAAAGTTATATCCTGATTTTCAAATTGATTACTATCAATCCAATATCGAAGGTGAAATAATAGACAAGTTACAGGAAGTTGGCTTTTCATATTCGGGCATAATTTTAAATGCAGCAGCTTACACACATACATCTGTCGGAATTGCAGATGCGATATCTGCAATTGAAACCCCAGTGATTGAGGTTCATATCTCAAATATTTACTCCAGGGAGGAAATAAGACATAAGTCTTTGATTTCTAAGAATGTTCGGGGGGTTATTTGTGGTTTTGGACTTAAATCTTATGATTTAGCAATTCAATCATTTACTAAAGATGAATAACCTCATCATATGCATCTGCAACAGCTTCCATTACAGCCTCTGACATTGTCGGATGTGGATGAATAGCTTTTAAGACTTCCGTTCCTGTTGTTTCAAGTTTTCTACCCAATACTGCTTCAGCTATCATGTCTGTAACACCAGCTCCAATCATATGACATCCAAGCCATTCACCATATTTTTCGTCAAATATTACCTTGACAAATCCTTCTTTTGTCCCTGAAGCACTAGCTTTACCAGAAGCAGAAAACGGAAATTTTCCAACTTTAATTTTATAACCTTTTTCAATTGCTTGTTTTTCGGTTAATCCAACACTTGATATTTCAGGACTACAATATGTACATCCTGGGATATTTCCATAATCAATAGGAGTAACATTATGACCAGCAATTTTTTCAACACATAGTATTCCTTCAGCAGAAGCAACATGAGCTAAAGCTGGACCTGCTACTACATCACCAATCGCATAGTATCCAGGTATATTAGTAGAATAATATTTATCAACTAGGATTTTATCCTTATCTGTAGCAATCCCAACTTCTTCTAATCCAATGTTTTCTATGTTAGATTTAATTCCAACTGCTGAAAGGAGGATTTCAGATTCAATCTTTATTTCTTCTCCATTATTTTTAACCAGTGCGATTACTTTATTTTTGGTTTTCTCAACAGACATTACTTCAGATGATGTCATAATCTTTATACCCTTCTTTTTGAAAGATTTTTCTAATTCTTTTGAAATATCACTGTCTTCTAAGGGGACAATATTTGGCAAATATTCAACAACAGTTACATCAGTACCTATACTGTTATAGAAATATGCAAATTCAATTCCAATCGCACCAGATCCTACAATTGTAATGCTTTTTGGTTGTTTTTCTAAAGTCATTGCTTCACGATAACCAATAATTTGTTTTCCATCCTGCTCAATTGAAGGTAGAATCCTTGATCTTGCGCCAGTTGCTATAATTATATGTTTAGCAGTATATTCATTTCCATCCACTGAAACGATATTGTTTTTTTGCACTTTACCGAATCCTTTAAGTACATCAATTTTATTTTTCTTCATTAAAAAAGTTACTCCTTTACTCATTCCAGACGCTACATTTCTACTTCTTGAGATAATTTTTTTAAAATCTTGAGTTACATTGTCAGCGGATAACCCATAATCATCAGCGTGATTTAAGTATTCAAATACCTGTGCTGATTTTAATAAAGCTTTTGTAGGAATACAGCCCCAATTCAAACAAACTCCACCTAAACTTTCTTTTTCTACAACTGCAGTTTTTAAGCCTAATTGAGAAGCTCTAATTGCAGTAACATAACCACCTGGACCACTTCCTAAAACTATTACATCATAATTACTCATATATTATTTTTTATTTGGGTTTTTTTTAAAATCTATACTGATTGAATTTACACAATACCTTTTACCTGTATCCGTGGGGCCATCATCAAAAACATGACCTAAATGACCGTCACATCTAACACATACAATTTCTGTTCTTACCATGTTATGAGAAAAATCATCAACATACTTCACAGCACCCTCTATTGCATCGTCAAAACTTGGCCAACCACAATCAGATTCAAATTTTTGATCACTTTCAAATAATGGAGTATTGCAACCATTACAATTATAAACACCATTTTCAAAATGAAGGTTGTATTTTCCTGTATGCGGGTATTCTGTTCCTTTATTTCTTAAAATATGAAATTCTTCTTCACTTAGAATTTCTTTCCATTCCTTATCAGATTTAATTATTTTTTTTTCACTCATTATTTTGTCTTTTGAAAATGATTTATTTTGAGATATAAGTTTATTTGTAGCTGTAAAAAGTAGAATAAATGACAGTAAGTAATTTTTCATCATAATTAAGTTAAATAAATGATTAAAATATTATTATATTAATAACTCTTTATAACACTGCAAATTTATTTTAATTAAATGAGACTTTATAAAAAAGGAGATAAAAAATTATTAAATGCTTGGGCCTTTTATGACTGGGCAAACTCTGTGTATCCACTTGTTATTTCTACAGCAATTTTTCCTATCTACTTCAAAAGTATTACAAAGGGTGAACCAGTTGATTTCCTTTGGCTCAATTCAATTGAAAACGATGCATTCATTGGCTATGTGTCTTCATTTACTTTTATAATTTTAGCAGTAATTTCTCCAATATTATCTGGTATTGCAGATCATACAGGTTATAAAAAATTATTTATGCAGATTTTCTGCTACATTGGAGCAATTTCATGCATTTTACTATACACTTTTGATATAGACAATTTTGATCTTGGAATGATTTATT
Organism: uncultured Chloroflexota bacterium; assembly: GCA_913045935.1. GTDB lineage: Bacteria > Chloroflexota > Dehalococcoidia > Lucifugimonadales. The sequence continues at coordinate 4,952 of CAJWSY010000034.1, forward strand.
ATTTTTTTGCTGTGGTTGGTTTTTGGGGTAGCTTGGTTTTTTACAATTCTTATTTACCTGATATTGCAAATGTAGATGAACAAGATATTACAAGTGCAAAGGGATATTCTTTAGGTTATCTTGGAAGTATAATACTTTTAATTTTCTGCTTATTATTAACCCAATTCCCTGATTATTTTAATATTGACGGAAAAACCCAAGCTGTTAAAATTTCATTTGTTTTGGTGGGTGTTTGGTGGCTAGTTTTTAGTCAATATTCCTTTTACTATTTGCCTGGAAAAAGTTACTATAATGTAAAAAAAACAAACTTATACTCTTCCAAAACATTATTGAGTGGATTTAATCAGTTAATTGATGTTTTAAATCAGTTAAAAACAAATAAAAAACTTAGAATATTTTTGCTCTCATTTTTCATTTTCACTATACCTACTCAGACCATTATTCTGCTTGCGAGTTATTTTGGCGCAGATTTAAATGAAATTAGTTGGTCTAATGAGGAAACTATGCAATCAGGTCTAATAATAGCCATTATAGTTATTCAAATATTGGCAGCTGCAGGTGCTTTTCTGGGAGCTAAATTATCTAATCGATTTGGAAATATTAACACGTTAATAGGGATAAATGTTTTGTGGGCTGTGATTTGTTTGTTTGGTTATTTTGTGTCTACACCATTTGAATTCTATTGCGCTGCAGGATTTATAGGTTTAGGGATGGGAGGGATACAATCTCTTTCTAGATCTACATATTCTAAATTGATTGATGAAAAGTATTCAACTTCCTATTTTAGTTTTTACGATGTTTCACAAAAACTAAGTATTGTTATCGGAACATCATTATATGCAACTATGGATATATTTACGGGAAGTATAAGGCTTGCTATTTTACTTTTTGCCTTATTGTTTATTCCATCAATATATTTACTGTTTAAAATGTCAAAAAGCTAATTATTTTAATGGCATAGTAGTTGAAATATATATATTATAAATGATGATTTTAATTTCTAATTCCAGATAAGATATCACTCATTTTGTAATATTTATTTAATATGTCTAAAAAAAATCTATTTAATATTGACAATTTGTCAGCTCAAGATATCGATGAAAACTCAGAGCTGATTCCTCTAATGACGCCGGAGGATGAAATTGAGATTAATAAAGAAGAATTACCCTCTACGTTACCTATTTTATCCCTAAGAAACACAGTTTTATTTCCGGGTGTTGTAATTCCAATAACAGCCTCAAGAGATAAGTCTATTAAACTTATAAAAGACGCTAATAATTTTAATAAATTAATCGGAGTAGTTGCACAAAAAGATGAAAGTGTTGAAGATCCAAAAGTAAATGATATTTATACTATTGGTACAGTTGCAAAGATTTTAAAAGTTCTTCAGATGCCGGACGGAAATACTACAGTTATTATTCAAGGAAAGAAAAGATTTGAGATTGAGAGAGTTATTTCAGAATCCCCCTACATTACGTCTAATATTAAGGATTACCCTGAAGATAATCCAGGAAACACTAATTCAAAGTTTAGTGCTACTATTGACTCTATTAAAGACTTATCACTTGAAATAATTAAAAGAAATCCAAATATTCCATCAGAAGCTTCATTTGCTATCAAAAACATAGAAAGCAAATCGTTTTTAATAAACTTTGTGTCATCTAATTTAAATCTTCCCGTTAAAGAAAAACAAGCATTACTTGAAATAAATGACTTACAAAAAAGGGCTTTAAAAACATTAAAGCATATGAATGTTGAATTTAAAAAATTAAAAATTAAAAATGACATTCAATCTAAAGTTCAAAATGATTTAAGTCAACAGCAAAGAGAATATTTCCTACATCAACAAATGAAAACCATTCAAGAAGAGCTTGGTGGGGTAAGTCATGATTCTGAAATTGATGAAATGAAAAAGAGAGCTAAAGGAAAAAAATGGAATAAAGAAATTAAAAATCATTTTGAAAAAGAACTATCAAAGCTTCAGAGAATGAACCCTCAGGTTTCTGAGTATTCTGTTCAAAGAAATTATTTGGATCTATTACTAGATCTTCCCTGGAATGAATTTTCAAAGGATAAGTTTGATTTGATTAAAGCAAACAAAATATTAAACAGAGATCATTTTGGTCTAGAAGATGTTAAAAAAAGAATTATTGAATATCTAGCAGTTTTAAAGCTACGTAAAGACATGAAGTCTCCGATTTTATGCCTTCAAGGACCTCCTGGAGTTGGAAAAACCTCACTTGGTAAATCAATCGCAGAAGCTATTGGAAGAAAATATGTAAGGATATCCTTAGGTGGATTAAGGGATGAAGCGGAGATCAGAGGGCATAGAAAAACATACATAGGAGCAATGCCTGGAAGAATTATTCAAAATATAAAGAAAGCGAACACTTCAAATCCAGTATTTGTTCTTGATGAAATTGATAAATTAACATCTTCTAATGTAGGAGATCCTTCGTCGGCGATGCTTGAAGTATTGGACCCAGAACAAAATAATGAATTTTATGATAATTATTTAGAAAAGGGGTTCGATCTATCAAAGGTAATGTTTGTCGCAACCTCCAATAATCTGTCTAATATTCAGCCGGCTTTGTTAGATAGAATGGAAATTATAAATGTTAGTGGCTATACAACAGAGGATAAAATTCAAATAGGAAAAAGATTTTTATTGCCGAAACAGATAAAAGAACATGGCTTAATTCCAAACCAAATAAAAATTAGCAATAATGTCATGGAGAAAATAATCGAAGGTTATACAAGAGAATCCGGAGTGAGAGGATTGGAGAAAAATATAGCTAAAATCGTAAGAAATTGCGCTAAGAATATTGCGACCGATATAAAATACGACCCGAATATAAGTTTAGAAGATATGACCACCATATTGGGGCCTTCAAAGCTTCTTAGAGATCAGTATGAGTCGAACGAAATTGCTGGAGTTGTTACAGGATTAGCTTGGACTAGAGTAGGAGGTGATATATTATTTATAGAATCAATTTTAACTGAAGGAAAGGGAAAGTTGTCAATCACTGGTAACCTCGGTAAAGTCATGACGGAATCTGCTAAAATAGCTTTAGAATATATTAAATCATATTCTACTGAATTTAATATAAATCCCGAAATTTTTAACAAATACAATATTCACATTCATGTTCCCGAAGGAGCAACTCCCAAAGATGGTCCTAGTGCTGGTATTGCCATGTTAACTTCATTAGTTTCCTTATTTACTCAAAAAAGAATCAAATCTAGGATTGCAATGACGGGTGAAATTACATTAAGAGGTAAAGTGCTTCCTGTAGGAGGTATCAAAGAAAAAATATTAGCAGCAAAAAGAGCTAAAATTAAAGAGATTATCTTGTGTAAACAGAATGAACCTGATGTAAATGAGATTAATAAAAAATATATTAAAGGGCTAAAATTCCATTATGTTTCAGAAATGAGTGAAGTAATTAGATTAGCGTTGACCAATCAAAAGGTTAAAAACCACAAATATTTATAATAAATCAACATTATTGTAGTTTTGAATGTATGTATTTAAGAAGAACAGTTTTAATAATTTTAATTTTAAGTGCTGTTTTTTTAGAAAAGAGTTATAGTCAATCAGCGGGAGAATCTACTTATCAATTTTTAAATATCTCAACCTCACCAAGACAATTAGCACTCGGAGGAAAAACGATTACTAATTTTGGATCTGATGTTACTTCAGGCTTATATAATCCATCTACAATTAACCCTGAAATGGATAATATTTTAAGTGTAAACTATTTCAGCTATTTTTCTGATATTTCTTTCGGTTCACTCTCCTATGCATACACTCTTGATAATAGAGGAAATACAGTTCATTTTGGTTTTTCATATATAAATTATGGAGATTTTATGGGATACGATGAGTATGGGAATTTCACCTCAGAATTTACAGGAAATGAATCTGTTCTTTCTGTTGGATATGCAAATAACATAAATAATTTACCCATTCGAATTGGAGCAAATTTAAAATTTATAACCTCAACCTTTGAACAATATAATTCTTACGGTTTGGCTGCTGATTTTGGTTTATTTTATACAAATGAAAATGATATTAATATGTCCTTAGTTTTTAGAAACCTTGGTTTTCAAATTAAGGCATATGATGAAGTAAGAGAATCATTACCTTTTGAAGTTAACCTTGGATTTTCTCAAAGACTTGATAATGCACCAATTAAATGGCATTTAACCCTGGAAAATATACAAAAGTGGCCAATTGGTTTATCAAATCCTTCAAGAATAATAACTGATCTAGATGGAAATGTTACGGAAGAAAATATATCATTCATTAATGAACTATTGAGGCACGCAATCATCGGTGTGGAAATATTCCCAGAATCCATATTTTCGGTTCAGTTAGGATACAGTTTTAGAAGGTCTGAAGAACTTAAAATTCTTGAACAAAGAAACTTTTCGGGAGTATCTTTTGGATTTGGAATGAAATTTAATAAACTTCGTTTTAATTATAGTCATGCAAGATTCTCCAGCGCGTCAAATGTTAATTATGTAGGGCTTCAAATTGATTTAAACTAATGAAAAAACTAACTATAGCTATTGACGGTCATGCATCAACAGGTAAGAGCTCAATTGCTAAGGAATTGGCTGTTTCATTAGGTTATACTTATATAAATTCAGGTTCAATGTACAGAGCAGTTACATTATATGCTGTAGAAAATAATTTAATGGATTTAATCGATAATAATATAGATCGGTTTATGAATCTGTTAAATAATAACAAAATTCATTTTAAGTTTAATCAAAATTTAATTTCCGAAATATTTTTAAATGATCGAAATATTGAGAATGAAATTAA
>CAJWSY010000035.1 GCA_913045935.1 uncultured Chloroflexota bacterium
GATGTCCTAAATGATTTAGATGATGTACAAAAGGTATTTACTAATGCTGATTTTGAAGAAAGTGCATTAAATGAATATGCTGAATCAATATCTTGATATGAGTAATAAAATTTTAAACAAAAAAATTACAATAGAAATGGATGGAGTACCACCTCCGGAAATAAGGGGTAATTCAAGATCTCACTATAAAATCACTAGGCATATCAATAGGAAGAGAAGAGAGGCTGCAAAATATTTAGCAATGGATGCAATTCATCAAACAGGTATTCAAAGCCTAAAACCACGTGTAATAGTACATTACCATTTCTATAATACAAGAGAAATTGATTTAGACAATTTAATAATAGGCATGAAATCATCATTAGACGGGATCGTTGATTCAGGCTTAATAGAAGATGATGCACCTTCTAAAGTTAAGCTAGAAGCAGAGTTTTCATTGTGCAAAAAAAACGAACAAAAAACATTAGTCACAGTATCTGAAATATGATTGAATCACTAACAGGCAAGATAGTAACAATAGAAAATAATGAGTTGGTTTTACAAATAGGACCAATTAACTTGTTAATACTTGTTCCTGCGTCCGAAAAGTATCTTAATTTAAACGAAGGTAAAGAATTAACAATTAAAACAATTCTTGACGTTAAAGAAGATAGTTTAAATTTAATAGGATTTTTGGATGATAATGAAAGGAAATTATTCCAAAAATTAATTTCCGTAAAAGGCGTAGGATCTAAAGTGGCAATTGCGATTCTTACAACGATTACAATTGAGGACATTATCGAATCGGTAAGTAGTAATAATCATAATATAATCAAACAAGTACCTGGTATAGGAGATAAAACAGCAAAACTAATACTAATTCAACTTCAGGGGCAATTAGATAATATTAGTATGAAAAGTAGCAGTGTTGATTTAGATGTCCAACTTGAAGCAACTAAAGCAGTAGAAGCTCTTGGGTATCAAAACGAAGAAATAAGGAAGATAATTAACTCTCTCAATAACTCTAACTTGCAAAATTTAGATACCGAAAGTTTAATCCGAATTATAATCGAAAAAATATCTCTTCAAAATCAATCTTAAATATTTCTTAATATTAAAAAATTATAATAATTTCCACACACTTAAATAGGATAAATAATATGAAAAAAGTCTTAACATTGATAACAATCAGTTTACTAATTTCCTGCGCTACAGACACAGAAACAAACAAAACTGACATTCCAACTCAAAATTCTGAAACTGCGCAATCCTCAACAACTGATGTTTCAAATATTTCTTTCCTTAAAGCAAGAGAAGAACATTTAAGTACTCTATACGATTCATCGCTAGATTCTATAGTTCATATTAAAGTTATTCAAACCATACCTGCTCGTGGATTTTTTATGCAAAATCAATCAAGAAGATCAAACGGTTCCGGATTTGTATGGGATGAACTTGGACACATAATCACTAACTATCATGTAGTATCCAATGTAGACAACGTAGAAGTGCAATTTTCAGATGGTTCTGAGTTTCTTGCAAAAGTAGTTGGCTTAGATCCAAACTCTGATCTGGCAGTTATAAAAATTGATGCTAAAGATAGAGAATTCAAACCTCTTAATATTGGAAATTCAAACAACGTAGATGTAGGAAATCTAACATTGGCAATTGGTAGCCCTTTTGGGCAAGAATTTAGTATGACAAGCGGTATCGTAAGTGCTGTGAAGAGGACTGTTCCAAGTCAAAACTCAACATTTACAATTCCCAATGTTATTCAAACCGACGCAGCAATTAATCCAGGTAACTCAGGAGGCCCTTTACTAGACATTGACGGGAGTGTAATAGGTATTAATTCACAAATCATCACTCAAGGTGGTAGTAATGCCGGAATAGGGTTCGCAGTTCCAATAAATACTGCAAAAGCAATAGTACCAACTTTAATCAAAGGCGAAAAATTTCTATATCCTTGGATTGGAATATCAGGAATGAGTCTTTCAAAAAATCACAAAAAAGCTTTGAATTTATCAGAAGATATGAACGGAGTAATGATCGTTGATATTGCTATTAATGGACCTGCAGAAAAAAGTAATTTAAAAGGTTATCAAGAAACTGTTTCTGATGATTATAATTCATACCCTGGTGGAGGAGATATTATCATGAGCATCAACGAAGTACCTATTACGTCAATGAATGAATTGAGTTCTGTACTATTCGAAAACCACTCTCCTGGTGAAATAATAGTCTTAGATGTATTAAGAGATACTGAAAATATTACAGTTGAATTAGAACTACAAGCTAGACCTCAGTAAATTTTTATATATAATTTAAAACATGAATAAGTTTGATGTTATAGAAAAATACACTCCTAAAGGCGATCAACCTAAAGCTATAAACAAACTATCTAAAAGTATTTTAGATGGGAATAAAAGGCAAACTTTATTAGGAGTAACTGGAAGTGGTAAAACATTTACAATGGCAAGCATTATCGAAGAAGTTCAAAAACCTGCTCTTGTACTTGCGCATAACAAAACTTTAGCTGCTCAATTAGCCATGGAATTTAAGGAATATTTCCCTGAAAATTCAATTGAATATTTTGTAAGCTATTATGATTACTATCAACCTGAAGCTTATTTGCCTTCCAGAGATCTGCTAATTGAAAAAGAAGCCACAATTAATGATGAAATAGATAAGCTTAGACAATCTGCAACAAAATCTTTACTCACCAAAAAAGATGTTTTAGTTGTTGCATCGGTATCAGCAATTTACGGACTTGGTGATCCTTCTGAATACATAAATTTCATATTTGAAGTAAAAACAGGTGAAATTTTAACTATGAAAACTCTTATTAACAATCTCATAGGTATGCAATACGAAAGAAATGAATATGAATTCACACGAGGCAATTTTAGAGTCAGAGGTGATTCTTTAGAAATAATATTAGCCTACGAAAATGATGCTATAAGATTTGAATTTTGGGGTGACTCAGTCGAAAAAATTATAAAATTCAATAAAATCACAGGAGAAATACTTGAAGAACTTCAATCAATATCTATATATCCTGCAAGTCATTTTGTTACCAAAGAAGAAAAATTAAAATCTGCTATGAAAAGAATAGAAAAAGAATTAACAGAAGAATTAGACAAACTTGAAAATGAAGGAATGCTAATAGAACATAATCGTCTCAAAACTAGAACTTTATATGACCTTGAGATGATGGAATTAAATGGGTACTGTTCTGGAATTGAAAATTATTCAAGGCATCTTGACCACAGATCTGAAGGTTCCAGGCCGTATACATTACTAGACTATTTTAAAGATGATTTTTTGATATTTATTGATGAGTCACATATTACCATCCCTCAAATGAGGGGAATGTACAAAGGCGACAGATCAAGAAAAGAAACTTTAGTACAACATGGGTTCAGATTACCATCCGCAAAAGATAATAGACCTTTAACATATGAGGAATTTAATGAAATAGCAAATCAAATTGTATATGTATCTGCAACACCAAATGACTATGAATTGAGTGAAAGTACAAATATTGTAGAACAAATTATCAGACCAACCGGGCTCTTGGATCCTGTAATTGAAATCAAACCAACAAAAAACCAAATTGATAGTTTAATTCAAGAAATAGAAAAACGCATAAAAAAATCGGAGCGTACATTAGTTACAACATTGACAAAAAAAATGGCTGAAGAACTGTCAGACTTTTTGGAAAGCGCCAACATTAAAACCCACTATTTACATTCCGAAATTGACACACTCGATAGAAGTAAAATTTTAACTGACTTCAGAAATGGAACTTATGATGTTATAGTTGGAATAAATCTCCTTAGAGAAGGATTGGATCTTCCTGAAGTCAGTTTAGTTGCAATATTAGATGCTGACAAGGAAGGTTATCTGAGATCATCATCATCATTAATCCAAACAATAGGAAGAGCAGCAAGAAATGTTTCCGGAAAAGTAATTATGTTTGCAGACAAAATAACAAAATCAATGGATAAAGCAATTAATGAAACAAATAGAAGAAGGGATATACAAAAACAATATAACTCAAAAAATAATATTACTCCAAAATCTATTGTTAAAGACATTAGAGACATAAATGAGAGAATTTCTAAAGATGTATCAATAAATAAAAATACTTTGAAGTTAGGAGAATTAGATTCAGAAGACGAAATAGCAGATAATTTAAGTATTGCCGAATTAGAATCTAAAATGTACGACTTTGCAGATAAACTAGAATTTGAAAAAGCTGCAAAAATAAGAGATTTTATTAATAAAATTAATAAGAAAATTTAATAAAATTGTAATACAATATACTTTTAAACAATTAATATATAAAAATATGAGCACTTCAAATCTACTAAATGAAGAAATTATTTATGAAGCCTTAAAAGATGTCTACGACCCGGAAATTCCTGTAAACATAGTTGATTTAGGACTAGTTTATGGCGTGGAAATCAAAGATAACGATGTCAAAGTAAATATGACACTGACTTTTGCAGGCTGCGGTATGGGACCTTACATCGCTCAGCAAGCGGAATGGAGAATTGCTGAAATAGAAGAAGTAGATGATGTTGAAGTTGATCTTATTTTCGAACCACCATGGAATCCTGATATGATCAGCGAAGATGGGAAAAAAGAGTTAGGGATAGACTAAAATTAATGAATCCTACAAACAAACCAGACATTAATCAAGCCCGTTCAAAAATACAGCAGCTTAAAAACCAATTTGAGCAAAGAAAACAATTAGCAAATTCACTTGAACCGATTAAAACTAAAATTGGCGTATATAGTGGAAAGGGTGGTGTAGGAAAAACTTCAGTTACAGTTAATTTAGCTTTGTCTTTAACAAAAATGGGATATAATCCTGGTATTTTTGACGTAGATATAGACTGTCCGAATATAACAAAAGCTTTAGGTGTAACAAACAAACCGCAAGTGGATGACCAAAATCGGATGATACCACCCGAGCTTCATGGCGTAAAAGTAATGTCTATGGGCTTTTTTCAAAAAAACGAAGATGAGGCAATAATTTTTAGAGGCCCAATGATTCATAATGCTATTAACCAGTTGCTTTCTGGAACGAATTGGTCAGGCATAGATGTTCTACTTGTAGATCTACCTCCAGGAACATCCGATGCACCATTAACTGTAATGCAAACACTTGATCTAGATGGATTTGTTATTGTTACAACTCCTCAGGAATTGGCAAAATTAGACGCTATCAGGTCAATAAATATGATAAAAAAATTAAATCACAACATCTATGGAATAGTTGAAAACTTCTCAGGAGAGTATTTCGGTAAGGGCGCTGGAAAAGAAATATCTAAGAATCACGATATTGATTTTCTTGGAAGCATTGAAATGCGTAGAAGTTACAGTGATCCTCAAAAAATTGCATACTTAGAAGATATGGAAGCCAACAACGAATATAATCAAGTAGCGAATAAATTAATACAAAAATTAGACTAATGTTATTATCTTAGTTCTTTAATTCTGCTTTTCTTCTCTGATAGTCCACGTAAGTAATATAATTTTGATCTTCTTACTTTACCTTTACGTAAAACTTTTACAGAATCTATAGAAGGACATTCATAAGGAAAAGTTCTTTCTACACCAAAATTTTGATCAGATTTACGAACAGTAAATGATTTCCCAACACCGTTACCCTTAATTTTGATAACCACTCCTTTGAAATTCTGAATTCGAGTTCGTTCTCCTTCAGTAACTTTCACGCCTACCTCAATAGTGTCACCTGATCTAAAATCAAAAGAATTATTCAATTGTCTTTCTTTAGTTGTCATTTGTTCTTAATTATGAATATCACGAAGGGACATATTATCAGTCAAATTGATTAAGTTCAATATCTATTATGATTATTTTATTATACAAATCAAATTAGATCAGGTCTTTTTATTTTAGTGTTAATATCAGAATTCTTTAATCTCCATTTTGATATTTGTTCATGATTTCCAGACAACAAAACTTCTGGAACATCCATTCCCTTGAAACTTTTAGGTTTTGTGTAAACAGGGTATTTTATTTTGTTATTATTAAGTGATTCATCAGATAGTGATTCTTTATTACCTAAAACTCCCGGAATTGTTCTTGATAAAACTTCAATAAATACAGCTGTAGGAAGCTCTCCACCTGATAAAATATAATCTCCAATACTAATTTCGTGTGTAATCAAATTTGATATCACTCTCTGATCAACACCCTCGTATCTACCTGAAATTATAATCAAATCAGTTTCTGTAATAAAATTTTTTGCTATAGATTGTTTTAAAACTTTGCCTTGTGGGCTCATCAAGATTATTGGACAATTAGTGATATTATTAGAATGTTTGATATATTGAACTGCCTCAAATATTGGTTCTGGTTTAAGTATCATCCCAGGACCACCTCCATAACTTGTATCATCCAATTGCTTATTCTTACCTACACCAAATTCTCTTAAATCATAATTGTATAACTTAATATGTTTATTTTTGATGGCATTTTTAATAATTCCTTCTTTAAGTGAATCCTTGATCAGGTTGGGAAAAAGAGATAGTGTGTAAAAATTCATCTTTTTATCTCTTTATGATCAGTATTTCCTTTTATTAAATCTATAGAGTGCGGCAATAGAGGTAATAATACCTCTAAATTTTCTTTAACTGCTTTTGGACTACCGGGGAAATTTACAATCAATTTTTTATTGAAAACCCCTGCGACAGCTCTAGATAGCGCAACAAAATCAGTTTTGGAATAATTTTTAATTCTCATTAACTCAGATATACCAGGTATTTCATACTCTATGATATTTTTAGTTGCTTCAGGCGTTACATCTCTTGGGCCAATCCCTGTCCCTCCTGTAGTTAAAATCAGTTCATTGTCAGAATTCTCACAAAGAGTTTTTAAAGCTTGCTGAATATCTTCAATTTCATCAGCCACAAGCATATGTTCAATCAAAATATTTTGGGAGCCCATAATATCAATAATCAAAGGCCCTCCAAGATCTTTGTTAGTCCCACTAAATGCAGAGTCACTTATTGTTAGTACACTATATTTCATAAACAAATTCAGTTAAATTGATAATTAATTATATATTAAAAAACCACTTTATTTACCTTGAAAAGTATTTTCATACTCTGCAAAACTTTATTTCCATACAAATATTATTAATTTATATATGAAAATTCTACATATCCCTGTTCTTTGTGATGAAATAATCGAAAATTTATATATTCATAATAAAACCACTAACATAATTGACTGTACACTAGGAGAGGGTGGAATGAGTGAAGAAATTTTATCAACAATAGAAGATGTTTATATTTTTGGTATAGACACAGATTCGTCAATATTAAATATTGCAAAAGAAAGACTAAGCAAATATAAAAATATAGATTTAATTAATGAAAATTATATTAATCTTTCAAAGAACAAAAAAATAAATAAAGATATTCATAATATTATTTTTGATCTTGGACTATCAAATTATCATCTTAGAAATTCAAACAAAGGTTTTAGTTTTGATAGTAATAATATTCTTGATATGAGATTTGATGAGTCCGAAAATTTAACAGCTCACCAAATAATCAATCAATACAATAAAAAAGAACTCTTAACAATATTTAAAGAATATGCAGATTTCCCTATTAATTCAAATACAAATAAATTCATTGAATATATTGTTCAAAAAAGACCAATAGATACCTGTGAAAACCTGAAAAAAATATGTTTAAATTTTTATAGAAATTTGCCATATAACAAAGCAATACAAAATATAACAAGAATTTTTCAAGCAATAAGGATAGAAGTAAATAATGAGTTTGAAAATATAAAAAAGGGATTAGAAAATGCATTTAATGTAATAGAACCAAAAGGAAGAATTCTTGCGATAACTTATCATTCAGGTGAAGACAGAATAGTTAAAAATATATTTAGGGAATATAAATCAAATAACAATATTGAAAAAAAATTTAAATTAATTAATAAAAAGGTAATTAAACCTACTTTTAAAGAGCAAAAAACAAATTCAAGTAGCAGAAGTGCAAAATTAAGAATTATTGAAAGAGTAATATAAGACAATGCAATTTAACACAATAACAGCCATAGATATAGGTACAACTAAAATAGCCACTATCGTAATTAAATACACCAAACCGGGTAATATAGAAATTTTAGGACATAGCGTTGTTCCTTGCACAGGATTGAGTAAAGGTAATGTTGTTGATGTGGAAAAAACATCAGAAGGGATAAGGCAATCACTAGACGTTTTAAAAGAATACTACAATTTGAATATTCAATCTGCATTTTTAGGAATAACTGGTTCTCATGTCAATTTTGAAGATAGATGGGATACCTTAGAAGAAGTTGCTAAATCAGGGGTAATTACTAGAGAAGATATAATAAAAAATCCTTTGAAAAATTCAGAGAAAAAAATAGAAAACAAATCTATATTACATTCTATACCTGTAGGGTATTCAGTAGACGGATCAGAAGAAATATTAAATCCAATTGGCATGCATAGTGCTAACTTATCAGTAAGAACTCATCTTATTTCAGCATCTCCATCTGCAATTAATAAATTAATACAATCTGCAACAAATGCAGGTATCAAATCTGATGGGATCATACTTGAGCCCTTAGCAAGTTCTCATGCTGTAATATCAGACAAAGAAAAGTTAGAAGGTGTTTTAATGGTAGACATCGGCGGAGGAACTACTGATCTTATGTTTTTCAAAAATAAAACTGTTAATTATACCGGAGTAATTCCGGTAGGTGGTTATCATTTTACAAATGATATAGCTACAACTTACAAAATAGACACAAGAGAAGCAGAGCAAATAAAAATAAAATACGGATCTGCAATACAAACTTCTAACAAAGAATCTGTTGAGTCTGTAAAAATGAAAAGTGAATTATCAAATGAAGAAATAGAAGTGCCACTAAGAGAATTAGTTAGACTAACAA
>CAJWSY010000036.1 GCA_913045935.1 uncultured Chloroflexota bacterium
AATCAAAATTTGTATTTATTTTTAATAATGCTATATCACTAAATGGAACTCTTCCTATTACTTCAGCAACAAAACTTTGCCCATCATTTAGAAAGACACTAATTTCTCTTGCCTCTGAAATAACATGATCATTAGTAATTATGTAGCCATCATTTGAAATAATTACTCCGCTCCCATCAGCACTCCTAACTCTTGGTATAAAGAATCTATCTAGAGCAACTGTTGAAGTATTAATTGCTACAACAGATGGAGAAACAATTTCTATAGTATTGTTTAGACTTGGTAAATATCCATCAGAAATTACTGATTTCGGTTCTTCTACTGCATTTTCAATCTCATTTTGACCGCATGACAAAAGAACTAAAAAAGATATTGTTATAAAATAAAAAAAAAGTTTCACATTTTAATATTAACACACTAGTGTTAAATATTATTTCAGGTAAACAATATAATTAACTGTATGGCAATTAAATCTTCATCTATAAGGCCAAGAGATAAAAATCTTGAACCGCAATATATAAGAAGTGAAATAAGAAAAACTTCTCAAAGAGGCACATCTTCCCCTTTAATAGTTGTTTATGGATTTTTAACAATAATAATAATTGGTGCATTTTTACTTTATCTTCCTTTTTCGCATTATGGAGAAATATCATTTATTGATTCACTTTTCACAGCAACATCCGCAACAACAGTAACAGGTTTAACAGTTGTTGATACATTTTCCAGCTGGACATTTGTTGGCCAAATAATTATTGCATTACTTATTATTCTTGGTGGAATAGGCTTTATGACAGGTGCTGCCTTTTTTTTAATAGCTGCAGGTCAATCTTTAGGCTTAACTAGAAGAGTGCAAATTGGACAGGGTTTAGGTGAAGAAAAGCTTGATTCTGTAAGAGGATTAGTATTAAAAGTTGTCATATCTTCATTATTTTTTCAAATAATCGGGGCAGTAATTTTTATGATTCTTTTTAATTTTAAATTTGAGAACAGTTTTAGTGATAATTTATGGTTTTCATTTTTCCATTCAATTTCATCCTTTAATAATGCTGGTTTTGCCATATTTCAGGAGAATACAAACTTAGAAATATTTTCACAAGGTTTTTTGAATAATTTAATTTTAATAGTTACATCACTATTTTTCTTCCTAGGTGGAATCGGTTACTTTGTTGTTAATGACCTTATTCATCACAGAAAAATTTTGGGTCAGAAAGGATTCAAGAAATTTAGAATTCTCTTAAGCTTAGAAACTAAGATGATTTTGATTGGCTCAATAGTGTTGGCAATTATCGGAACAATTTTGATATTTTCTTTTGAATATTCAAATAATCAAACAATTGGTCAATTTAATTTTTTAGAAAAAATTGTAAATAGCTTTTTTACATCTATGTCTACCAGGACCGCTGGATTTAATTCTTTTGATATGTCACTTTCAAATGATTATACAAATGTAATTTGTGGCTTACTAATGTTTATAGGTGGAGGGCCGGCATCAACTGCTGGTGGAATAAAAATAACAACTTTTATATTATCTATCCTCATGATATTTAGTCATTTAAAAGGGAGTGAAAACATTAATTTTTCTAATAGAGAAATCCCATATAGTCTTGGTGTCAGGTCATTAGTGATATTAGTACTTAGCCTATTTATAGTTCTTTTCATGATTACATTATTATTGATTTTTGAAGAACAATATAATGTTGCTCATATAACTTTTGAAACCTTTTCTGCATTTGCTACAAATGGAATGTCTACTGGTAAATCAGCGCTTTTAAGTGATTCATCAAAATTAGTATTTATTTTTGGAATGTTTATAGGGAGGCTTGGACCAATGACTCTAGCTTTACTAATTTCTGGATCAAAAAAAAGCACAGAGTACAGATTTTTCCAAGAGAAGGTTAGAATAGGTTAAAAGGAGTATATATTGAAAACAACACAAGTTGTAGTTATTGGATTAGGAAGATTTGGCACAACAGTAGCAACAACTTTATATCAAATGGGCCATGATGTTTTAGCTATTGATAAGGATCCGATAAAAGTCCAAGAATTAGCTGGTCAAGTTACTTATGCTGTTGCCGCAGACGCAACTGATGAAGATGCCTTAAGAGAGTTGGGTATTGAAAAATTTGAATATGCTGTTGTAGCAATTGGTTCAAATACTGAAGCAAGTATTATGGTAAGTGTCTTGCTTAAATCTTTGGAAATTAACAATGTAGTAGCCAGGTCAGTTTCGAAGCTTCAAGGACAAACTTTGGATAGAATAAATGTTGATAAAGTTGTATATCCTGAATCAGACATGGGTACAAAGCTCGCCCACGATTTATTTCTCCCGGGCATAGAGCAATATATGGAATTAACTTCTACATACGGAATTAGTAAAATTAAAGTTCCTCTAAGGCTTGTGAATCAAAGTTTAAAAAATAGTGGATTTGGGAATCTAAGAGATAGGTATGGTGTAACTTTAATAGCTATTCAAAGAGGCGAAGATATAATTATTAATCCTGATGAAAATCAAAATTTAATTTCAAATGACATATTAATTATTGCAGGCCCAGACGAAAAGATTTCTGATGTAGTAAGGCCAACAACAATAAGTACAGATTGAAAAATGGAAAATATTCTTATCATTTTAGAAAATAAAACAGAAATAAATTCCAGGTTAATTAATGAATATAAATCAATAATTAAAACCAAGGGAGCAAACATTACATTTTCTACAATTGTTCAAATCCCTTATAAATTTCCAATTGATAGTGAGGATAAAGACCTTCAGGAAAAATTTAATGAATCAGAACATATTCTAAAAAGTTTTGAATCAAATTTGAACCAAATTAAGATTCCGAATTCTAGGATGAACGGTTTAATTTTTAAAGTAAGAGATTTCTTTTTTGGGATTATTGAATTATCAAAAGAGGTTAATTCGGATTTAATTATTTTGCCAAAAACATTGTTTGAAAATTTTTCTGAAATGTTAATTTCTAATCAAGAAACAAGTACTATTGAAAGTGTATCTTTTAGGGGAGTGAAAGGTATAAACAACTTAATTTCAAACTTTAAATCATCAATATTGCTTTGGCAGGACAGTAAATAATGAATATATTGGCTATCGGTTCAAAAATAACATTGAGAAAAATTTGTGAGGAGATAAGTGATAAAGTTGATAGAATTAATTTGCTAGACACGAATAAGAATAACTTTTTAAATTGGAAATTAACTACAACAAAAAAAGTAAATTTCTATTCTGGTGATGTAAAAAAAATAGATACACTTATTAGAGCAGGATTGGAAAGCTCTGATATTGTAATTGTTCACTCAGAAAATGATATAGATTCTTTATTTATTGCACAAAAATCAAAAATTAATGCACGTATAATAATTTTTGTAATATTAGAAGACCCTTCATTGGCTGAGATATATGAATCTTTAGGATTTATTATATTTGATTCGCATAATTTAAAAATTACTAAGTTAACAAATAGGTTGGGTAGTTAAAATGAACAGAAATATGATAATCAATGGGATTGATAGTGAATCTATAAATCTTTATCAAGAGTTATTAGAATATGGTTTTGAAGATGTTATATTTATTGATTCAAACATTGATAAAGTAAAAGATATGAATGATAAATTTTCTAATACAATTGCTTTCTTCGGGAATTCAGGATCACCTGAATTTTTAGAATTTGTTGGAATAAATCGAGTAAATTCTGAAACAATATTTATTGCAATGACTCAAAGTGATTCAATTAATTTAATTTCTTGTGAAATAGCTAAATATAAATATGATTTAAAAAACATTGTATCTGTTGTTAATAGCAAAGAAAATATTTCTTTATTTAATGCATATGGAATTACTGAGTTATATTTTCAGGGTAGATCAGTATTAGAATTAATAATAAATTCTTCAGGAATAACATTACCAATCAGCTTACTTGATATTAGAAATAAAGGAACTTCATTGTGGTCAATTAAAATCCCAAAAGATTCAAATGCAATTGGCATGGATCTTGCTAGATTAAATTTACCATTTAGGGCAATTGTTTTTGGAAAAATTGACACTAAAGGCAATCCTTTTCAATCAACTGAAAATATTGATATAGAGGAAGGTGATAGTATTCTTATAATTACTTCCAATAGAAATGAAGAAACTATGACAAGATTTTTTCAAGGAATTAAAAATGCTTAAAATTGGATATTTAGGACCTGAGGGCACATACAGTTCTTATGCTTCAAAGCTTTATGGTAAAAATAATTTAAGAATTCCTTTTGATACAATAAATTCAGTTCTCAACTCATTGAAGTTATCTGAAACTGATAAAGTTATAGTTCCACTTGAAAATAGTATTAATGGTTCAATTGTGGAAGTTTTAGATTTTTTAGCATCAAAAAATGATTTTCGTATTTCAGCTGAACTTAACATTGAAATTAATCATTCAATCTATTGCTTAAATAATACAGATTTAGACAAAATTGAAACTATTTTCAGTCACCCTCAAGCTTTGGCTCAATGTTACGATTATTTATTAAAGAATTTTAAAAATGTTAATCAAAGAGCATCAAATAGCACCGCTGATGCTTACAATGATCTTGTTAATTCAAAAGTAAATGGAGCTTTCATAGGCCCTCCATGGATGAAAGATAAAGAAAACGTTCAAGTGATTGATGAGAATATACAATCAGTTAAAAATAATTTAACGAGATTTGTTGTTATTGATACTGGAAAGGAAAACCAAAGAACTAATTCTGATAAAACTTCAATAGTTATCTCGTTCAATGAAGATTCGCCAGGATCATTGTTTAAATCAATTAAACCGATGTCAATAAAAAATATAAATATGACTAAAATAGAATCTAGGCCAACTAAAGAAAAATTAGGAAATTACTATTTTTTCATAGATTTAGAAGGACATATTGATGACTTGTTAGTGAAGGAGTGCTTAGATGAAATTAAGAAGGTTTCTACATTAAAATTCCTTGGTTCTTATCCTAAATTTAGTTAATTTTCAGATTTATCTTCAAATTCCTCTCTTAATGTATCAGCGACCCTTTTGCCCTCATTAGTAGCTTCTATTATTCTTTCTTTAGCAAATTCTGTTAAATCTTTTGCTTTATCTCTCCATTCATTACTAGCTTCTGTCAATATTGCCCTAGTTTCTTCACCAGGCCTTGGTGCAAAAACCAACCCCCCAATTAATCCTAGAATTCCTCCAATTATAAAACCACTTGAAAAATTAGTGTCATTATCATTCGCCATCTTTTTTCTCCTTATTTTTATTTTTTTTAATAAAAAACTTATCAAATACTGTCCTCAAAGTAATTGCAGCATCAATTACACTAGAAACAGGCTTAGGTATTGTTTTTTTAATTTTTTTCCTGATATCAGAGATTTCTTCAAGTGAGCTCTCAATGAATTTAGTTAATTTTCTGATTTTTAGAAAAATACTAACAATTAATATTGTAGACACTAGCAACAACAAAAGCGACGTAGATATACCTGCAATTATGATTATATCTCTAATTTCGGTAAGCATGACAATATTTTATAATATTTTTATTAATTATTAAATAGATGTTAATAATTAATACTTAATAACTTGGATCCATAAAATCTCTAAGCTTTTTTGATCTTGTTGGATGCCTTAATTTTCTTAATGCTTTTGCTTCAATTTGTCTTATTCTTTCACGAGTAACACCAAATTCTCGTCCAACTTCTTCAAGTGTCCTGCTTCTACCGTCTTCTAATCCAAATCGAAGTTGAAGAACTCTTTGCTCTCTATGATTTAAGGATTCTAATACTAGACCAACATGTGACTTAAGAAGATTATTTGAGGCAGCCTCAACTGGTGATAATGATTTTTCATCTTTAATAAAATCAGCTAAATGTGAATCGTCTTCTTCTCCAATAGGTGTCTCTAATGAAACAGGCTCTTGAGATATTTTTAAAATTTCTCTAACTTTAGCAGGAGACAGTTCCATTTCTTCTCCAATTTCTTTAGTTGTTGGTTCTCTGCCATATTCTTGTACAAGTTTTCTACTTACTCTTAATAATTTGTTGATTGTTTCAACCATATGTACAGGTATTCTGATAGTTCTAGCCTGATCAGCTATCGCTCTTGTTATTGCTTGCCTTATCCACCATGTTGCATAAGTGCTAAATTTATAACCTTTTCTAAATTCAAATTTTTCAACAGCCCTTATTAAGCCAATATTACCTTCTTGTATAAGGTCAAGAAGAGACATTCCTCTACCAATGTATTTTTTAGCAACACTTACAACCAACCTTAAGTTAGCCTGGACTAAATGTTCGCTGCATTGCTTAGCGCCAGACTCAAGTTTATTTATATGATTTTTCATAAGATTTTCTAATTCATCATCCTTAAAATTACCAAGATTAATATTTTTTTTATTAGTCTTTTTCTTAAAGGATTTCAAATCATCGTTTTCATTAAATAAGTGCTCGTAGAGCCAATTCGGAAAAATTTGTATGCCAGCTGATAAATTGCTTATATTATTGTGAATATCTTCTTCATCCATATTTAATGTATCTGAAATTGCTATAATAACCTTCTCCTCCTCTTCAGATTTAGTTGCACCGTTTAAAATATCATCAGATTGGCCAGTAAGAAGGGAATAAGGTGTTAATTCATAGTCTTCAAGCTTAGAGTGCTTTTTTAGTTCTTTTATTAATTCTAAATTAGCACCAATGTTTTTAATAAAAGTTTTTAGCATAAAAACATTTGGGTTTTCTTCATTAACGTTTTCTCTCAAAAAGTTTTTAATTATTTTTCCGTTTTCAACCTGTTTTGCTAAATCCTTTTCACCTTGTGCATTAAGTAAATTTACTTTTCCTATTTCCCTTAAATACATTCTTACTGGGTCATCTGTTATGTCAGTATCACTTGCATTGACTTCCCAGGTTGGGTCTTCTGCAATTTCATTCACTTGTTCGTTTGTAGGCTCGCCCCATGAGTCTGCAAATTCAGCAGTAGCACCAGGAAGCAACTTTCTTAATACTCTTGATGCATCTTGATTTCCTGATTCATCATCTGTATCTGAAGAAAAGGAAACTGATATTGAGTTTGATTCTTCTTGTGTCATTTATTTTGTTCTGATTGTAATCTTTTTATTAATTTATTAGTCTCTAGGCTGTCAGTTAGAACTGATTTAACAGTTTCGTCATTATAATCAGCATTGGAATCAAAAACCTTTTCTTGCTCTCGTTTCTGCCTCTTAAAATGAAGATCATACAGTCTGTTTATACAATTATTTAGTTCACTTATCAAATCTTTTTCAAAACTTTTAGGTAATAATATGTTTTTTAGTTCGGAAATAAAATCATTAAGCAATTCATCATTTTCTAAATTAGCTATTTCTTCAACTTTAAGTTTTGAAAAAATTTCTTTGTATTTAACATCTGAAAATATTTCATCAGGGTGTTCTTTTATGTAGTCCTTTAGATTTTCATTTTGTATAACTAATGCAAGCACGTGCCTCTCGATTAAATTTTCATTACTATTCTGAATTTTCTTATTAGGAGTCTTAATGTTTTTATTCTTATTTTCAGGTTTAGGTAGATTTTCTCTAAGTACTCTAAGTTTTTTTGATAGTAAATTTAATATTTCATCTTGAATATGATCATTCTGATTTTCAAAAACAATTTTATAAACAGAATTAGCTGCTTGATTTCTTTGTATTGGGTCATTTAAATCAAAAACTAGTTCAAGATTATTTATTAAATGGCTATGCAGAGGTATTGAATTCTCTATAACATTTTTCCAGTCTGTTGGATTATTTCTTATCAATTCGTCCGGGTCTTTCCCTTCGATAATTGATGCAATTTCAATAACTAAATTTAGGCTAGTAAAGCTAATATCAGAATTAATTAACTTTATTAAATTATTTACTGAAGCTCTTCTGCCAGCAATATCTGAATCAAGACACAATATAACTTTGTTAGTATATTTGGATACAAGTTCCAACTGTTCTTTAGTTACTGAAGTCCCCATACAGGCAACAACATTTTTGAATCCTTCAGAATTTGCTGCAAAAACATCCATGTAGCCTTCAACAATAATACATTCTTTTTCAATAAAACCTTTCGCCTTATTTAATCCAAAAAGTAAATTAGATTTGTTAAATAGAGATGTTTGGGGTGTATTGATATATTTTGGCAATTTATTATCTAATGACCTTGCACCAAAACCAACTATATTATTATTCTCATCTTTTATTTCGATTGTTAATCTTTCAATAAAAAAATCATGCCAAGTACCGTCTGGCCATTTTTGTACAAGGCCAGATTCTACTGCTGCTGCCCCCTTTACTCCTACTTTTTTAAGATGATCAACTAATGTATTAATTCCTCCCAGACTTAAGCCTAGTCCAAATTCTTCAATTTGGTCTTTATTTATACCTCTGTTTTCTAAGTATTCAATTCCTTGTGATCCATACCTGCTTTCTAAAGAATTTTTAAAGTAATTTGATGCTGCTTCCAAAGCATGAATAATATCTTTTTTTGGCTGAGGTTTTAATTTCTCTTGAAAATTTATATCAACACCCGATATTTCAGCACATTTAAATAGAGCATCTTTAAAGCCAATATTTTCTAATCTCATCATAAAAGTAAAAATATCACCACCTGAGAGTCCAGCGCATGAACCGCAATAACATTTAAATGTTTGTTCTTCTGGGTAAACAACAAACGAAGGAGTATTTTCTGGATAAAAAGGGCACAAACCTTTTAAAGTTCTGGAAGATCTTTTTAAATCTACATATTTTGATATTAAATCAACTATATCTAATTTAGATTTTACAAGAGATACTAAGTCATGTTGATTTTCATTTGATACGGTCATATGACCATTCTATAAAATCT
>CAJWSY010000037.1 GCA_913045935.1 uncultured Chloroflexota bacterium
TATAGATGCTAATTTAGAATTAGATGAAATTATTAAATTAATTTATTCAAAAATAAAAAAATATTTAATATAAGTATTCACCAATTTGATTAGCAGCTTTTATAAGAGTTGTATCATTTTTAGCAAAGCATAATCTGATTAATTTACTTACATCTTTTTCATTTGTCTCTTTGTTATAAAACACTGAAATAGGTATTCCGGTGACCTTTGCATTTTTAATTAATTCAAGACAAAAATCTTCCGGGTCAAGTCCAGGATATTTTTTTTCATAATCAATATTTAAGAAGTATGTGGCTTCGGGCAAATGTGTTTTAATACCATATTTTGTCAGTATTTTGTATATAAGATTTCTTTTGTCTTCGAATGTTTGTTTGAGGTTTTCATAATATTTTTTTGGTTTTTTATATGCATATGCTATGGCTTCTTGTAGATTTGGGGGAACAGTGAATGTAATATATTGATGCATATTACTAATTGTATTTATTAATTCTTCTGTACTTATGACAAACCCAATTTTCCAACCTGTCAACGAAAATGTTTTACCAGCAGATCCAATTTTAATTGATCTTTGTTCTAATCCTTTGACTGATATTATTGGTATATGTTTATTATCATCAAAAACAATATGTTCATGAACCTCGTCAGAAATAACATACATATCATTTTCATTAACAATTTTTGATATTGCTTCTAATTCAGAAGTTTTGAACATTTTACCAATTGGATTCATAGGATTATTGATAATTATAAGTTTACTTTTAGAATTAATATTGTTTTTTAAAATTTCATAGGTTAATTCCCACTTAGGAGGTAATAAAGGTATACATTTTGCTATCCCTCCGGCTTTTTCAACTATCGGTTTGTAGGAATCATAAGCAGGCTCAAAGATGATTACCTCATCTCCTTGATTTGTCATAGCAAGTATTGAAGCGGCTAATGCTTCAGTTGCTCCATTGGTAATTAAAATTTCTGATTCCCAATTTGTTTGAAGTTTATAATGAGTATCGATATGATTAGAAATATTTTTTCTCAAGCTTTCAAGTCCTTTCATAGGTGGGTATTGATTACTCAGTTCAAATAAAGCATTAGATGCTTTTTCTAAAATATCTTTTGGGCCATCTTCGTCAGGGAATCCCTGTCCAAGATTGATAGAATTATGCTTTAAAGATAGTTCAGTCATTTTTTGAAATATTGTCATTTCTTTATTTTTATCTGTCATATTTTCCTCGTAATAAAAAAATCTCTCCTATTTGGAGAGATTTTTTAATGTTTACCTCCTAATAGGTCGCGTATGACCTGGGGCACCTTTACATTTAGGTTGCCAGATAGGGTAACTGGCCCAGACGCCTAGCCTATCATTCATAACGTTTTTTTGATTTTAATTTAACATATCAATTATAAAAATACTATATTATTTTAAGTTGGTAACATAGGAAGCCATATCAGCAGTTCTGCAACTGTATCCCCATTCATTGTCATACCACCCGACTATCTTAACCATGTTGTCATTTATCACTTCGGTAGAAAGCGAATCTATTACACAACTGGATGAATTTTGTTTAAAATCTACACTTACTAAGGGTTCTTCACAGACTTCAATGATGTCTTTAAATTTATTTTGAGATTCTTGAATAAATGTTTCATTGATTTGTTCTTTTGTTACAGATTTATCTAAAGTGCAAACTAAGTCTACGCAGGAAACATAGAGAGTAGGTACTCTAAATGCTAGTCCATTAATTTTACCTTTTAACTCAGGAATTATTTCACCTACTGATTTAGCAGCACCAGTTGTTGTAGGAATAATATTCATACCTGCAGCCCTGGCTCTCCTTAAATCTTTATGGCCTCTATCTAAGATTGACTGATCATTAGTGACAGAATGAATGGTAGACATCAAGCCTGATTTAAATCCAAAATTATCATTTAAAACTTTTACCATAGGAGCTACGCAATTTGTAGTGCACGATGCATTTGAAAGAATATTGTGTTCTTCAGGAATGTACTCTGATTCATTTACTCCTAACACCATAGTGATATCATCATTTTTTGCAGGTGATGATATGATCACTTTCTTTGCACCACCATTTATATGTCCTATTGTTTCTTTCGCAGATCTGAACCTGCCTGAAGATTCTATAACAATATCTACATTTGTGGACTTCCAATCAATATCTTCAGGATTTGAATGTGAGCTCCATTTTATTTTATTGCCATCAACAATAATGTTATCATCATCAAAATCAATGTTTTTATCAAAAATCCCATATATGCTGTCATATTTTAATAAATGAGCTTTGGTTTCGGAACTAGAGTGATCATTTATTGCTACCACATCTAAATTCGGATGGTATTTTAGGATAGCTTTAAAAACATTTCTGCCTATTCTTCCAAAACCGTTTATTCCTATTCTTGTTTTCATTTGATCTCCTTATAGAATCATTGAATTACGACCAATATAATTTATGTTTTTCTTTAGCATTTTAATTTCACTTATTCTGTTGTACTTTGATGTTCTTTCTGAACGAGCTGGTGCCCCTGATTTGATCTGATTAGACCTAGTTCCCACCACCAAATCAGAAATAAAGCTATCTTCTGTATCACCGGATCTATGACTAATGATTGTATTTAAGTTATTATCATGAGCAAAATCAATTGCTTTTAATGTTTCGGTTATGGTTCCTATTTGATTGGGCTTTATTAATACGGTGTTACAAGATTTTTCTTTTATGGATCGCTCTATTTTATTCAAAGAAGTTACTAGTAAATCATCTCCGACGATTTGAATTTTATTCCCAATTTTAGTATTTATTTTATTCCAATATTCCCAATCATCTTGATCAAAAGGATCTTCTATACTAATTATGGGATAGTTGTCTACTAGATAAATATAAAAATCTAATAAATTGTCCTGAGTGATCAAATCAGATTTAGATTTTGAAATATTAATTTTGTATTTGTTTTTATTTAATAATTCGGAGGCGGCAACATCTAGACCGATCATTACTTCTTCTCCGGGTTTATAGCCGGCATTTTCAATACATTTGATAATAAGTTTAAGAGGCTCTTCGTTATCGCTATAAGGGGAAACAAACCCTCCTTCGTCTCCGACGGAAGTAGATTTTCCTTTTGAATCTAAAAACGCTTTTAATCCCCAATATATTTTGACACAGCAATTTATGGCATCATCATAACTTTCAAATCCAATAGGAATAATCATATATTCTTGAAAATCACTAGATAACGATGCGTGTTTGCCTCCATTTAAAATATTCATTAACGGAACAGGCGATTTGTAGATTGTAGTATTTGAGTCAAATGATTCAAATAATTCTAAATTTTGTGAAAGAGCAATTGATTTACTAAATGACATTGAAAGTGATAATAATGTGTTAGCACCCAAATATGACTTATCATTTGTGTTATCCAAGTCAATCAAAATGCGATCAAATTCTTCAAGAGAATTAAATTGAGAATCCATTATTTCAGGTTTTATTTTTGTTTCTATGATTTCCAAACATTTATTAACACTTTTTCCAAGAAATTTTTCGGGAATATTATCCCTGATTTCTACGGCTTCATACTTTCCTGTACTAGCACCTGAAGGCACAGTAGCGATGCCAGTAAATTTATTGTCCAAAGTAATAAAAGTTCTGATTGTTGGGGTTCCTCTTGAATCTAAGACTTGTATTGAATTTAAATTTGTTATTTTTGGCATAAGTTTGTTTTTGTATTCATTGTTATTTACGATTTATTATACTTTATTATTAGTGAGTTTAATTTAACTTATTGTTGATATATCATATATATATAGAATAAAAAAACGTATATTAATATGGAAAATATCCAAGAAATAAGAGATAAAATTCGACACTCAGCAGCTCATTTACTTGCTGAAGCAGTTTTGAAATTTTATCCACAAGCAAAATTAACAATTGGCCCATCTATCGATGATGGATTTTATTATGATTTTGATATTGATATAACTTTTTCTCCTGAAGACCTTGTTAAATTAGAGCGAGAAATGAAAAGATCGATAAAAAGAAATACGAAATTTGAAGGTAAAAAACTTTCAAAAAACGAAGCACTTAAGATATATAAAAGTAACGAATATAAAACAGAAATCATTAACTCTATGCCTGATGATGAAATCATAACGGAATACAGTCACTCTAATGGAAATTTTGTTGATTTATGCAGAGGTGGTCATGTAGAAAAAACAGGACAAATTAAAGCTGTTAAGTTACTATCCACTGCGGGAGCATATTGGAGAGGGGACGAAAAAAATAAGATGCTTCAAAGGATATATGGAACGGCATTTGAAAATCAAGAAGAATTAGATAATCACATATCATTATTAGAAGAAGCAGCAAAAAGAGATCATAGAAAACTAGGAACTGAATTAGACCTTTTTTCAATATCATCAGATGTTGGATCAGGGTTGATAATTTGGCATCCAAAAGGCGCTTTTATAAGAAATAAAATTGAAGAGTATTGGAAAGAAGAACATATAAAAGATAATTATGATCTCATCTATACTCCGCATATTGGCAAATCAGATCTTTGGAAAAAGAGCGGTCATTTAGATAATTTTAGTGAAAATATGTTTTCCAGTATTGATATGGAAAATAATGACTATTATTTAAAACCAATGAACTGTCCTTTTCATATTGCTTATTATAAAAATAGTTTGAGGAGTTATAGAGATTTACCAATGCGAATAGGTGAATTAGGAACAGTTTATAGATATGAAAAACAAGGTGTTTTACATGGATTACTTAGAGTAAGAGGATTTACTCAAGATGATGCTCACATTTTTTCTACTCCTGAACAAGTAGTTGTTGAATTTAACAAAGTTTTAGATCTAACGTTTAAAATTTACGAAAAATTTGAATTTAAAAATTATAAAATCACATTATCAACAAAGCCTGAAAAATATGTAGGAGAAGATCAGGATTGGGATTTCGCTGAAAGTGTATTAGAAAAAATCTTAAAAGAAAGATCTATAGATTATGAAATAGATGAAGGTGGGGGAGCATTTTATGGTCCTAAAATTGACATTCATATAGAAGACGCTATAGGAAGATTATGGCAGTGCACTACAGTTCAATTTGATTTTAATTTACCTGAAAGATTTGGATTGAAATATATTTCAGGTGAAGGAGAAGAAGTTAAGCCAATTATGATTCACAGAGCTTTGCTTGGTTCAGTTGAAAGGTTTTTTGGAGTTTTGGTAGAACATTTTGCTGGTGCTTTTCCATTTTGGCTTAGCCCTTTACAAATTGTTATTATTCCGATTGCAGACAGACATTTGGATTATTGCAATGAAGTTTCTGAAAAATTAAAAAATGCTAATTTCCGTGCTCAAGTTAATGATTCTCCTGACAGGATGAATTCGAAAATTAGGCAAGCTCAAAAAGAGAAAATTCCATATATGATAATCATTGGAGATAATGAATTTGAGAACGAAGAACTATCTATTCGCTCACGAGCAGGCGAAAATCAAAATAATATTAAATTAGAAAAATTTATTGAAAGATTAAACAATGAATAATTATTTAAATAGAAATAAAGCACTACTGTTATCTTATATATCTCTAATAGGCGTTTTTATGGTCTTTTTTCAGATAACTTTAGGAGGCACAGTTAGAGTTACTGAATCTGGATTAGGCTGCCCCTCAACGGGAACTGCTATTTCTGAATGGCCTTTATGTGGCGGAGAAATTATACCAGATTTTGATTTTCATACTGCAATAGAATGGGGTCATAGAGTGTCTGGAGCTTCTATAGGTTTACTTATCATTTTTATAAGTGCATTCTCAATAAAATATTTTGGATTCAAATCTAAGCAATCAATGATTGCATTAAACTTATTAATTTTGGTTTTAATTGAAGGAGTTTTGGGAGGAATTACAGTATTAACTGAGCTTGCTTGGTGGGTTAGATTAATACATTTAGG
This sequence comes from uncultured Chloroflexota bacterium, assembly GCA_913045935.1. GTDB lineage: Bacteria > Chloroflexota > Dehalococcoidia > Lucifugimonadales. The sequence goes on from CAJWSY010000037.1 coordinate 5,957, forward strand.
AGTATCATTTATTATTATATATTATATGGCATATTTGTATTCAATAACAAAATCTGAAGGAACAAACAATTCTTTTATTGAAAAACTTAATCCAAATAAAGAGAAAGCATTATATTTTTTGTTGCCTTCTGTATTTATTTTAATGTTATACGGTTCAGTAATAGTGGGATTGGGAGCTAATTCTTCATGCATGTCTTGGCCTGATTGCATGGGACAATGGGTTTCTTTTAAAGATCATAATTATCTTACTCACATGCTTCATAGATATTTAGCTTTATTTATAGGTATTTTAATACTTTATGCAGCGCATTTTGTGGGCAGATCTTCAGCTAAAAAATCATTTGTAAAAAATATATCTAGATCTTTAAGTATCATGTTTGTGTTACAAATAATATTTAGTGTACTTCTTGTAACAACAGGTTTTGGAAATTGGTTAAGGATAGTACATCTATCATTTGCTGCTGCTATTTGGCTATTTTGTTCATGGCTATATATAGAATACAGATTGTTTACGCATTCAAAACATTGATCATCATACTAAATTTCCTAATTTACTTTAAATAACATTTAAAACTATAGACTATAAATTTTGTTGTTGATAAAATCATGGAAATGTGAATTAAATAACTAAGTGGTAAAATTGATTAAATCAATGAAAAAAATTATTTCTTCAGCCGTTGTTTTTTTGTTAATTGTTTCTTGTGGCAAGGATTTACCTCAATCTACATTCGACACGTATGGCCCAATAGCTGAAGAACAGGCTTTTCTTTTTTCTATTATTTTATGGGCAGGATTAATTGTTCTTGTTGCTGTAGAACTAGCAATAATATATATATATATTCGATATAGACGAAAACCTGATTCAGACAGAAAACCATCTCAGACTCATGGTAATTTAAAATTAGAAATAATGTGGACAATCCTTCCTGTT
>CAJWSY010000038.1 GCA_913045935.1 uncultured Chloroflexota bacterium
TTTTTAGAAATACAGACATTCCGTATATTGATGTTAAAAATATTTCTAATGACCTAACAACTCTAGTAAAGATTGATGATAAAGATCCTTTCATATTACACCCAAATCAATTTGTTCTTGGAAGTACACTAGAATATGTAGAAATTCCAACAAATTTGGTTTCAAGACTAGAAGGGAAAAGTTCTTTAGGCAGAGTTGGTTTATTAATTCATTCTACAGCAGGTTACATAGATCCCGGATTTAAAGGAAACATAACGTTAGAATTAAGTAATGTTTCAAACTTACCAATTACCTTATATAAGGGTATGAAAATAGGACAAATGTCATTTAACAAATTGACAACACCTGTAGAAATCCCTTACGGTTCAAATAAACTCAACTCTAAATATCAAGGACAAAGACTTCCTACAGCTAGTTTGTTTCATAAAGATTTCAACAAATAAAATGGATTACATAAAAGAAGTCGCAAAGGAATCATTGTTAGCTATGGGACAAACTTCTCCAAACCCTCCGGTAGGCGCACTAATAGTTTCAAGTGAAAATAAAATAATTGGCAGGGGGCACACTCAAAGAATAGGAGGGAATCATGCAGAAATTGAAGCAATTAATAATGCAACTGAAAGTTTAGCGAACTCCACTTTGTATACTACGTTAGAGCCTTGCAACATTACAGGAAATACTCCCCCATGTACAGAAGCAATTATAAATAACAAAATTAAACACGTGGTTATTTGTCAAAAAGATCCTAACCCGCAAATAAACGGAAATGGGATTAAAATACTTAATGAAAATAATATAACTACAGAAATAGTTGATAAAATTGAAATCGTTGAATACGCACTGGAAGCATACAATCATTTTATGAAAACTAAAACTCCTTACCTTACTCTGAAATTGGCAATGTCTTTAGATGGGAAGATAGCAACTAATACTGGAAAGTCAAAATGGATCTCTGGTATTCAATCAAGACAATTAGTTCATAAATACAGATCTGATGTCGACGCAATTATCACTGGAGTAGGTACTGTAATAAAAGATAATCCGCAACTGAATGTGCGACTTGAAAATATAAGCAAATCAAATCAGCCAAAAAAAATAATCTTAGATACAAATGGAAGAATTCCTATTAATTCTCAATGCTTAGACTCAAATACTATTATTATATGTTCTAATATTAATGATAAAATAGAACATGAATTGTTAAATAAATCAGTTACAATAGAAAAAATCCCTACCAGTAATTCAGGTAGCTTAGATTTGAAATATTTAAATGATATATTACTAAAGCATAAACTTATAAATGTTTTTGTGGAATGTGGACCTACACTTACTAGTGAATTAATGAAGCTTAATTTAATACAGAAACTTTTAATTTTTATTAGTCCTAAGATAATTGGCGGGTCAAAATATGTCCCGTTTGCCAATATAAACAGCGATGAAATGTCCAAAGTATTTAATTTAAAAAAAATTCAGCATTCACAGATAGGTAAAGACATTCTTATTAAAGGATGGTTTTAATATGTTTAGTGGGATCGTAGAACAAATCGGTAAAATAATCTCTTTTGAAAACAATATTCTTTTAATTGAAGAGCCTAATTTATCAAAAGAATTAAATATTTCTGAAAGTATAGCTATTAATGGGATATGCTTGACAGTCATAAATAAAGATAACAATTCCTTTTCTGTGGAAGTAACTCCTGAAACAATAAAAAGAACTAATTTAAAACATTTAAATTTGCATCAAATCGTTAATTTAGAAAAACCACTAAAATATAATGGTTTAGTTGGAGGTCACTTAGTTCAAGGGCACGTTGACTGTGTTGGGGAAATAATTGAAATAAATACTGATGCCAATGCTCAAATTTTCACCATATCATTTCCCAAAATATACTCTAAATATGTAGTGGAAAAAGGTTATATATCCATAGACGGAATAAGTCTTACAATAGTAGAATGTGCAGATGATTACCTTACTTTATCTATAATCCCTTATACACTAGACAATACAAATTTGAAAAATAAAAAAATTAACGAGTTAGTCAATCTTGAATTTGACATTACTGGTAAATATTTAGAGAAATTATTAAATACAAATAAATAATATTATGCTAAGTAAAATTGAAGAAATAATAAAAGATTTAAAAAACGGTAAAATGATTATTATCGTTGATGATGAAGACAGAGAAAACGAAGGCGATCTAGCTTTCGCTGCTGATAAGGTTACACCTGAATTGATAAATTTCATGTCTATTTACGGTAAGGGTTTAATTTGTGTACCAATGCTAGGAAGTAAACTTGATTCTCTTGATATAACTAGTATGGTTAGCGACAATACATCTTCTAATAGCACTGCTTTTACAATATCTGTTGATGCAATTAAAGGTGCTACAACAGGTATATCCGCAGATGATCGATCCAATACAATTAAAATGTTAATTTCTGACACAACTTTACCTGAAGATTTGGCAAGGCCAGGCCATGTTTTTCCACTAAGATACGCAGAGGGAGGAGTTCTTAAAAGAGACGGCCAAACAGAAAGTATTGTAGATTTATGCATTCTTTCTGATTTATATCCTGCGGGAGTAATATGCGAAATCATAAATGAAGATGGAACTATGGCAAGAAGAAATGATTTGGAAAAATTTTCTGCTGAACATGATATTAAAATAGTGAGCGTTGAAGATATCATAAAATATCGTAAATCAAAAAATTTATTAAACATCACACCTGATGAACCCAAGGAAACTTTTATTAGAAAAACAGCAGAATATCCTGCTTTACCCACTTCATTTGGTTCATTTAATATCAAAAATTACAAATCTTACCCTGATGGATTAGAGCATGTTGTATTACAAAAAGGTAAATTAAACAAAAATACAAAAACACCTATTGTTAGAGTACATAGTGAATGTATAACTGGAGAAGTATTTAAAAGTTCAAGATGTGATTGTGGAGAACAATTAGAAATGTCTCTAAATGAAATTACAAATTCCGAATACGGGATACTAATTTATCTAAGACAAGAAGGAAGAGGAATAGGATTCTCTAATAAACTAAAAGCATATACTCTCCAAGACCAGGGGTTAGACACAGTTGATGCTAACTTACATTTAGGATACTCAGCTGATCCAAGAAATTTTTCAGTTGCAGCAGAAATATTAAGAGAGTTAAACGTTTCAAAAATAGATTTAATGACCAACAATCCAAAAAAAATTAAAGAACTTGAATCAGCGGGGATAGAAATTGAAAAAATAATACCTATTCAAGCTCAACCAAAAAATGAAAACCTAAAATATTTAAGAACGAAAAAAGATAGAATGGGGCATTTGTTAAATCTAACTGAATTTAAACAAGCTTCTGAAAAAGACTAATGATAACAAATAAAAAAATAGCAATAATCACAAGTAGTTTTAACTCAAATATTACAGTAAATTTATATGACGGAGCAGTTAACACGCTAATATCTAACGATGTTCCAAGTGAAAACATAAAAAGTATATGGGTTCCTGGTGCATTGGAAATTCCTTATGCATCATCAAAACTAGCCAATCAAAATAAAATAGACGGAATAATAGCTTTGGGTGCAATTATCAAAGGTGATACTGATCATAATAAACTAGTTGCAGAAAATGCCTACAGAGGATGTATGGATGTAAGCATAAAATCCAACATCCCTATAACATTAGGAATAATTTCTGCTGACAGCTTAGAATTAGCTAAATCAAGATCACATGATATAAAAGCTGAAATTACCAATCCAGAAATAAAACAAACTGTTAACTACGGTGTTAGCGCAGCTAATGCGTTATTAGACATGTTCAAGCTTGATTTATAGTTATTTGGAATAATAAATTTTTGCTAACATACTAAACGAGATAATCATAAAAATACTTAGTAAAAGCCATCCCGTATTTAAATCTTTAATAAAATTCCCTGTTCTGTCAAATAAAGAAGGTTTTGGCAAGTTTTTTAAATTTATAGAAATAGTTTTATTTTTTGGAATATCATTAATTTCGATCAGGTTATATTGAATATCATTAACATTTGTTACTTCGGGTAAATATTCAAAATCATTTAAATCAAGATCAATTGAATTTTCAGATATAATTCTTAGATTGTTTAATTCAAATTGTGTTTTCCTCATAAATTCCAAACTAGTGTCAAAATAATTAATTCCGTATGTAAAAAGTAATTGGTGCTCTCCAGGATATATGTTTCCTAAAATACCAAATCCTTTGTCAATTGTAACAAATTCTACACCAATTAAATCAGAATCAATCATTAGATCAACAAAATTTTCAGGAAGTCCAAATCTTAATATACTCATAGGTTTTTCAGGATCAGGTTTGTATGTTGTATTTGAATTATTGTTTATTTTAGCTAATTCTAATACCCATACTGTATTTTGTGATCTGTCAACAGAAGTAAACATTATTGTGGATGTGGATATTGAAATATCAGATGAATCAGATGAAGATTTATACACAGTTAATATGATTTTATCCTTAAGTTCAGATATTATACCCAAATCTATTCCATATAATACTCCTTCGTAAATAGATGAGACTCCGATAATTGAATTAGAAGGATGATTGATATTATCGAATTGAAATATACCATTAATATCTGAAGTGGAACTATATTCAAAAATTTCTTCATTAACTGATACATGAAGTATTACTAAATGGCTAGCTAGTTGAGCATTATCAGTTCCATTTACTAAAACGCCATGAATTGAATAAAGTTCATTTTCTGAAGCAAAAGATTTATCAATATCAACAAAAGCTAAAAGCGATACAACAGAAAATAAAATTAATATTTTTTTTACACTAAACATTGGAAATAATATCATCTAATTCAAAATAATTATTATCAATATATATTTTATCTAAATTAGATATATTTATATCAGGAAATATCAGAACAATTTCATTTTTAAATTCATTAAAAGAAATTAATCCTGAATTGAAATCATTAATTAAGGAATATAAGTCAGAATTAACATTTGGATTAACAAAGAATTTGTATTTTCTAAATTTATAAAATTTATAAAATTTATCATTAAATGGTACATATATTACAAACAAAATTAAAACCAATAAAACCAATCCAATTAGTGTTATCATTTCTTATCACCACCAGTGTTTTTATTATATGATTTATCAAAATACGGCAGTATTGATATAAATGCACCTAATACAACAATTATCGCACCGTACCAAATAAGCGAAACCAACGGGTTGATTTTAACTTCAAAAACAGCCGAATTATCTTCTGAAAGAACAGACTGTGAAAAATAAAAATCTTCTAATCCAAATTCTATTATTCCTGCTTTTGTAGAATTCATATCAAATCTTGGATAATAACTTTTAGATGTAAAATATGTTCCTAAATTTTGGTCATTCTTTTTTATTTCCATAAACGCTTTATAGTTAGTATGATCTGTTTTAGTTGTAATAACAGATTCAATATACTTAAATTCATAATTTTTAAATTTAGCAGATTGTCCAGGCTCTAATGCATAATCTCTTTCAATTCCCATGAATGAAGTTCCTGCAATACCAAGCATAACTAAAAGAATACCAGTGTGAGAAATGAGACCTCCATACCTAGAAGAATTGGAAGCCAAAATTTTTGATATTATTTTCATCTTACTTTTAAAAGAATTATTTTTATTTCTAGGTAAAACAATTATTCTGTACAACTCATATATAAATTGTGAAATAGCAAAATAGAATATAAATAATGTTAGTGTCACCCAATAATGCCCATTTAAATACCAACTGTTAATTAGGGCTGCAAGAATCCCAATGAAAATAAAAATCATTTTTTTTCTAATATAGTTAGAAATACTAGTGTTTTTCCAAGGGATAAATGGTGCAATACTTAAAACAATCATTAAAACAAGTAATATAGGGCCATTCACTGTGTCATAGAATTCTCGACCAACATATATTTCTTGATTTTCTATAGACTGCGTAAATACGGGATATATTGTACCCATAAGAGTTATTAAAGCTACAGAAAGAAAAAGTACATTTTGTATTAATATAAAAGATTCTCTAGACAAAAAAGAATTTACCTTTTTAGGTGAACTAAGTCTTGGGAAGTAATAAATAAAAAATAAAAAAGCAAATAATGAAGAACATGTCATGAAAATTAAAAACGTCCAACCAAGTGATGATGATGCAAAAGAATGTACAGAAGGAACAGCTCCCCCTCTATTAATAAACATTCCCATCTGAGCCATAAAAAATGCAAAAATGACTAGAAATATATTCCAACCTTTAAACATATTTCTTTTTCTTTGCACTATTAGAGAATGTATCAACGCAGTCATTATAAGCCATGGCATCAAGGAGGAGTTTTCGACTGGGTCCCATGCCCAATATCCTCCCCACCCTAGAATTGTGTATGCCCACCAGCTACCCAAAGCTAATCCTGCAGTTAATACCATCCATATACTAATACTCCATCTGCGCAGTAAATCTAATTTAGAATCCATATCCTTACAAATAACAACTCCTAATGAAATACCAAATGGAATTACCACTCCTGTTAGCCCAATCATTTGTACAGGAGGATGTATAAACATGCCAAAATGTAATAAAAGAGGATTAATTCCTTGCCCGTCATCTGGAGGGTATGATGCTAAATCAAAGGGATTTGCTAAAAATGAAGTGGTTCCTAATAAAAAAACCATAAACAATAAAATAAAAATCGAAGAAAAG
>CAJWSY010000039.1 GCA_913045935.1 uncultured Chloroflexota bacterium
CATAAATTATGTTAATCAATTAAATTTATAATTAAATTGTTCCTTCAAAATCTAATTTTTCTGAACCATATGTTAAATTATATGTTTTATTTGAGTTTACAACCTCAGATAATTTGATATTTCTATTTATATAATAATTTGATATATTGTTTGATTTATTCATCGGTGAACTTTGCACCGATTCCAATAAAATTTTAGAAGCATTCACTTTATTATTATTTGCAGTGAATGAGGACCCTCCTCCCGAACTAACAGTATCATTATAGTATATTGTAAAAATATTACATCCGGTATCTGAATCTAAACTTGAATTTATTTGATTGCTGTTTATTACAATTAAGCAGTCAGAATTTCCAAAGTTTATTCCAGTCGTAGAATGCATATTACAACTAATTCCCTGACCCGGATATAATTCCAAAGTTGAATTTCTGAAATCAGTATTATTTTCATCAGATTCGGATACACAAATTCCAATTTTTACTCGATTTTCTTCATCTAAGTGTTCCCAGTCATCCGGAATGGAATACTCATAAGCGTAATTTAAATGGTTGAAGTAATCGTCCTCATCATCAATTAAAAATATTTTTTCATTAGTTGATAAAAAATTAATTGACAGCAACATTATTACTGCAGTTAGAATGATACCTATTAAAAAAAATTGACCCTTCATAGTTTACTCCACGTATACAAATTAATAGTATACCAATTATTATCTAAATTTTTAATATGAAAATTACCAGTAGATAAATCATTCTTTGTTTTACCATCAGAATTTGAAAATTCAGAATTTTGATAATTATATGTTATCTCGTAGCCCTTTGTTTCACTTATTAAATTTGAAATGGAATTATTTATGTAAGCTTCAAAATTATTATTACTTGTTTTATTCAAATCCTTATTCAAAAGATTCTGGTAATTTAAAACATACAATACGTCTTGAGAGTATTCATCATCTATTTCATAAGTTATGTTACTTGGTTTGAGAGAGAAAAATAGAAATGCAACAAATACTATTGATAATATTATTTCAATAAAATAAATATACCCCTTATTATTCATCTTGATGTCACCTCAATCCAAGAATAATATTGAGGACTCGTATTATATTCAAAAACATTACCATTAATTGTCATATTTTTTCGAGTGTATTCGTCCACCACAGTATATATTCTGTTATAATTACAACCTTCAGAATATTCAGGTCCCCATTCTAAATTTGCAACAGTATTTGATCCCAAAATTATATCATAATTTTTATCCGTAGTTACATCATAAAATCTTAATTCTTCAAAAATTATCAAATTGTTTTGTTGGTCAATATTAGTTATAGACTCATAATCTTCACCAAATGTTGTAAACTTACTTCCCCAGTCACTATATGTCGCAGTTTCTGAAGAATAAGTTATGTAAAATGTTTTTCTGGTTTCACTCACAGTAGGATTAATATCGCCTTCCAGAAGCAAATGATCCGAGTTATTTGTTATAGTTAAACCAGTTGTTGTATTGAAGTTTAATTCAGTTGCGTTCGGTATTTTAATTTTAAATTTTAATTTTGAATTATAATTGTTATCGCAAACACTTATTCCAATTGTTTTATGAACGGTATTTGGATTTGATGTTGAATCATTTAACCAAATATTTGCGGTCGGATTACAAGAACTCGTAGCCAAAGATTCACTCGCATAAATCGAATCTACTTTTGCTCCAATTGCACCCATGCTTATTGAAAAACTATCTGTTGAATTTTCATAGTTATTCCAATCATATATTTTTAGTTTATCAAATGTTTGCTTTAAAACAGTATAATTTAATTTATTTTGACCGTTTGAAAATCCCAGTTGAGTTATATTTGAAGATAATATGGATATATTATTTTCAGAAGTATAATTTGATAATATATTTGCATAATTTGAGTTATTTGTTAGTACTAGTTCATCATCAAATAATTTTTCAAATATTTTTTTTGAATTTTTACATTCCTCAAATTCATTCACTTTTTCATATTCGTTTAAAGTAAAATCAGTAAAAGTATTCACTATTAAAACAAATAAGATTAGGAAAAAAAAAGATACTAGAATATACTCTCCAACAACATAACCTCGTTTCAATCTCCAACAAAGATGCTACGTCTAAAGCTCTTAACCTCTCCCTCATGTTCAATAGTTAAAGCAACTGTGTAATTTCCAGGAATTTCTGGAGCATTCCAAACATACCTGAATTCTCCGGCATTATCGGTAAACAAATTAATCGGAGTTCCGTCATAATTAATTATAGTAACATCTGCACCAGTAACGGGTGCACCCTCTGAAAATGCTTTTCCAGTAAATGTTACTTTTCCTTCTGTAAATGTTTGACTCGGGTAAGCAGAAATATCTACTGTTAAAGTGGTAGGGAATACAAATAAGAAGAATATCAAAATTGTACTTGCAGTCATTATAACAATATGTTTAACTCCTGCTACTAATCTCTCTTCTGCGATTTGACCAGCAATTAATCCCGCACAAACTGCTTCAACTAATGTCATTACAAAAAATAAATTTCTAAAATACTCAATTGACAAAGTACCAGAACCTTGTATTCCTATTCCTGAAAATGAACCAATTTGTTGAACATATAATATTGGAGACAATATTTTGTATAATGCAATTATTACTCCTATGAAAACAAAAAATATAATGTACATAATAATTATCTGTTGTTGCATTATTGAACGTCGCTCAGCCTCCATATCTTTAATTATATTTACATCAGATGCCAAAGATCCAAGAGTTTTATTTACGTCACCTCCACCATTAAATGCCTCAATTATAATACCATTAACTCTTCTAATTAATGGACTTTTATCCAATCTCTTTGTAAATTTTTTCCATGCTGAAGGAAATGCCATATTCCATGTTAACCAGATATTTAATTGTTTGATATGATCCGTCAATTTACCGTATTGAGTTTTACTTGCAACTTTTATTGCTTGAGGTAAATTCATACCCGCAGAAGAAGATTGAGATAAGTCATCTAAAAAATTTGGAAAGTTATCTTCGGAAGATTTAATGGATCTGAATTCATAAAAGGATATTATCATCGAAGGTAAAACCACACAGATTAAACCTATTGCCACTAGAGAAATTACAAATGTTGAAGATGCACCAAAAATAAATGCCAATAATCCTAAAACTACTGGTACTGGAAGTGCCAATAATGTATAATATAATTTCTTTTGTTTTTTTAATTCATTTATTCTGACCATGGTGATGCACTTTTAACTAACGTGATTAATATTGCAGTTACTAACGGTAAACCTCCAAATACCGTTATGTAGTGAAATAGTTTAATTGTCCCTACAGGAATTCCTCCTACAGCCCCCATAAGGGATGAAACTATGATAAAAAATATTGTTCCAACAATTATTACAGTTATATATAAATTCATAAGTAAAGTTAATGTTTTTCCAAAAGACTCTAGTTTTCTCTTATAACCTTTGGTATAACCCTTAGATTTTTCTTCTAAATATTTATCTAGATTCCCACCAGTTTCTATACTATTTTTAATTCCGGATAAGAACTCAGTCCAGTCCGGAGACGGAGATCGCTGAATTGCATTCTCTAAAGAAGTTCTCAAATCCATACCCAGCTTATTTACTTCATGATTGATTTTTCTTGCCTCGTTTGATGCAGCAGGATAATCCTCAAATTTACTTAACATTTTGAAAATATTTTGAGGCTGGAATCCAGATTTCGTTAAAGTGGACATATATATTGAAACAAAGGCCAACGAATTTTCTATTTTACCTTTTTTCTCACTAATTATAAATGAGGGATAGAAATATGTAAACATCCCGCATAGTATTCCCACAAAAATCGCTACAAAAATATTCATCAATATTGCAGAAAGGTTAATACCTACGGTTAATAAACTCAAAAACAGCAAGAACAAAACTGATACTATTGCGGAACCAAATGCAACAAAAAATACTAATGACCCATATGCCTCAACTGGAGTCTTTATTTTGGCTTTCTTCAAATTATTTTTTAATTTTTTAAATATTGGACTCTCGGGATTCACATATTTTCCAAATAAATTTGTAGCTCTCGAATAGATATTCATTTTATCATACTTAACACAGCACCAGGGTTTACATAATAAGTTTTAATTATTTTATTAACTTCTTCAAATCGAGTTATTTCATTTTCATTCATCCATTTTAATATATTCGACCTTCTCATAATTTCATCAAGTACGTGATCATGATTTTTTGCATTCGATTCAGCAATTTGTGATAAAATATAACTTTCATTTTTTGTCAAAGAATTGGTTTTCGGATCATATACAATTGCATCATTTACCTTTAATTCCTTATTTTTTGAATCAAAACCTTCGACTTCAACGACTTTTTTTACTTTTCTAAAGAATCTACCTTCTTTTTTCATCTTCTCTAAAAATACAATTATGTCTAGATTTTGTAAAACAGAAAGCGGTAATTGAATAGGAGGCGTACTTAGTCTATCGATAACTGCCTCTACAGTATCTGCATGTATTGTGGATAAACCCGGATGACCTGTTGCCATGGCCTGGAATAATACTTCTGCCTCAACACCTCTTACTTCTCCGACAATCAAATAATCGGGTCTCTGCCTCAAAGAAGATTTTAGTAAATTGTGCATATCAATTTCACCATATTTATCTGGGCCAAATCCTGCACGAGTTACTTGAGGAATCCAATTTGAATGTGGTAACTGTAGTTCGGATGTATCTTCAATAGACACAATTTTGTCATTAGGTCTTATGAACAAAGAAACTGAATTCAAAAATGTTGTTTTTCCTGAAGCAGTTGAACCCGCAATTAATATTGATTTTTCCATTTCAATATTATACCATAAATATGCTAATGTAATTGCATCAACCGTTTCAAATTTCATCAAATCAATTGGACTTAGAGGATTTTTGAAGAATTTTCTGATTGTAAAATTACTCCCTCTTCGTGATATGTCCGTACCATAAGTTATTTGAACTCTGGAACCATCCTCCAGCGATCCATCCATTAAAGGATTTGCAACTGAAATTGATCTTTTCGCCTTTTGAGCTAGCCTCATACAGAATGAATCCAATTCTACTTTCGAATTAAAAGAAATGTTTGTTGACATTTCACCATACAAGGGATTTCTATGGAAAATAAAAACAGGCATTCCAATACCGTCACAAGATATATCTTCAATATTTGGATCTTGCATAATTGCATCAATAATTTCAAGACCAGAAACTTGCCTAACTACATAATATTTTAAGATTAATGAGTTTTCAGTCGAAGGGTGCAAATCTAATTTGCTCCAAATTTCATCAATCTTTTTACCGAGATATTGGTGCATTTCAGATTTGTTTTTTAAATTTTCAAATTCAAGATCAAGATTTTCATGAAGTTCTTCAATAGTTCTATTTACAATTCCATGCATATATTCATTAAGTTTAGGCTCAATTACGTTGTATCTTAGTGTTTGATGTTCATTATCAAAAAATATATGAGCACTAGCTATAACCATATTTTGCCCATTCATATTTGAAGTAATCAGTGGATAATTTTCATTTACATTTCTCAACTCTTCTAATATGTTTTCTTCTGAAATTTTATGAGTCGAATGGTCTTGTGGTAATTGTATTTTTAAATTTGTTTCAACTTCTTCATCAACTTTGATATCAGTATTGATATTATTTAATTTTGGCTTATTTGCATCAGAATTAGGTTGAATTTTATACTTATTTAGAATTTTCATTGCCCTTCGATTTAGCATATTCTTTATTACTATTTTATTATATATGTTTTTTCAGTTTAATGGAATAAAATCAAAAATTATTGATTTTATGGACCTCCGGGATCCATAGGTCCTTCAGGTCCTTCGCCAAATTCTCCACCTTCTGATCCACCTCCTCCAAGACCCGTACAAGTTATTGATACATCAAAATCATCACTTGCTGCACCGCCTTGACCGTCATCAGCAACAACAGTAACAGTAAATACTTGACCTGCAGCACACGGTCCGATTGCATAACCGCAATTTACATATTGATTTGCTCCAACAGAACACGAAAATTCAGCAGAAATTGGAAATGAGACTACAGAATAAGTGGATGCAGCATCTGAGCCATCAACATCAGCATGATAAGGCCAAACATCCAAAAAGTTAAAATTACCCTGATCCAAGTTTATATCGGGAATTCCAGACAAAGTTGGAGCATCATTTACTGAGTTTATTGTAATGTTAAATGTAGCTATATTCGAGTCAACAGTTCCATCATTTACTTTAAATGCAATCAAATCAGTACCAAAGTAATTAGAATTAGGAACATAATCAAATGCCCCGGTTGCAGAATTCGTTATGGATGCCGTACCATTTTTTCCATTCGTAGTGATAGTATATGTTAGACCGTCTCCATCCGCATCACTTGCAGTAAAGGTATCACTTAACGTAGTATCTTCATTAACCGAAGCAGTATCTCCTGAAGAGACGGGTGCGTTATTTGAAGGCGTACTTACAGTTATAGTTACATTTTCAGGTAGGCTGGAACTAGAACCGTCGCTTG
>CAJWSY010000040.1 GCA_913045935.1 uncultured Chloroflexota bacterium
TACTAATTTGGCTTGAAGATAGGGGGCCAATTTTTTATTCTCAAAATAGAATAGGTAAAAATAAAAAGATATTTAAAGTATATAAATTTAGGACAATGATACCGGATGCTGAAAAAATTTCTGGAGCTGTATGGTCAACAAAGAATGATCCAAGAATTACAAAGATTGGTCATATATTAAGAAAAACTGCATTAGATGAAATACCTCAACTATTAAACATTATTAGAGGAGAAATGAGCTTCGTTGGGCCTAGGGCTGAAAGACCTGAGCTGCACAATGAATTTACAAAATCAATTCCTGAATTTGATGAAAGGCTAAAAGTCACGCCTGGTTTATCAGGTTTAGCTCAAATAAGTGGATCATATGATTTGGATCCAAGTGAGAAGATTAAATATGATTTAGAATACATAGAGAAAATGAGCTTCTTTTTTGATATAAAAATAATTACTCTTTCAGTATTTAATAGTTTATTAGCTCGATGGGACTCTCCAGACAATTAATTAATTTTTTCTCCAGTAACTTCAATATCTAAAATCTCAACTTCAAAATAAATTGGAGAATTTGGTGGTATAAGTCCAGAAACACCTTTTGTGCCATAAGCTTTTTCTGGAGGAATTACGATTCTTGCAATATGACCTTTTCTTAATGTGATTATGGACTCTTCAATTCCAGCAATAGCTTGATTATTCCCTAATAAGAAACTTAATGGGAGCTTTCCAGGTAAATAAGAACTGTCAAATATACACCCATCTGGAAGCCATCCAGTATAATTCATTTTCACAATCACTCCTGGTAATGCTCTAGGGGCATCTTCAGGAGCCTCTCTTTTAATCCCGACAATAAGATTATCACCAAGCTCATTAGTGTATAGCAAATTTGAATCTTCAAATTGAGGTTTGTCATCGGGGTACTCATCATTTTTGCAATCTACTTCAACTTCTGGAATCAATTCACCTTTAGCAATCTGTAAATTTTCATCCCAAAATGATTTAACTTGGTAAGGCATTGATTCACGCCATTTTATAATAAATTTTTCAGCTTCAACATCATCATTCATTAAAAGTGCTATCCTGATTTTAGTTTCAAGAGTTTGTATGGAGTTTGGAGAAAGTCTTTCAAGTTGCTCAAGAATAACTTTTGCCTTATCTAAATTTAAAGCTTCATATTTTGAAAGCCCGATATACAAACTCGTAACAGCAAAATGAATATTAAAATTATCAGGTTCAATACTAATGGCCTTATTATATTCTTGGTCAATTAAAATTTTTAATGAATTATAAGCTTCAGCAAAATTTCCTTGCTGGCTTGAAGTAGATAGCATCTGATCATAATCCCTAATTAAAATATAAAATAATTCTTGTCTTCCATAATTAGCCAAATTAGGAAACTTATTTATATTTTCTTGAATTTCAATTACTGATTGAGGATTACCGAGTGGAGGAGTTATTTTTGCTGCTTCAAAAGGAGTCACAACAAAACTCCTAACCATAACGAAGGCAATAATTAATGATAAAATCGAAGTTACAACAGTTATAGAATCCTTTGTAAATCTTTCTTCAACTTTTTCATTAATTTGAATAGGATCCTTTTTAATTTCAGAAGACTTACTAAGAAAAGAAATTATAAGTATTACTTGTAAATAAGTTGAAGAAACTGGAAATATAAACATTGTAGAGACTGCGTATGATAAAAATGCAGATCCTAGCATAATCCAGAAGAAATAATATTTACTTGAAATAATTTTCTTTGCTATCAAATAGAATATTGTTGACCACAAGGCTATTAATAGCAATCCACCTAGTATTCCTGAAGTCGATAGTACATGTAATATTCTATTGTGAGCTCTATCTAAATGAGGTGCATCATCTACCATGTTTAGGTCAAGATATTTATAATGTAGTATTGGAAAATTTTCAGGTCCAACACCAAGTATAGGAGCAGAAAGAAAGCCTTTAAATGCAATTTTCCATGCGTACTCTCTTTGATTAATGTTAAATCCAGATTTAAATGGATACGAAAAACCTGGGCCAAAAATTGATAATATTTTCATTACCGAAGTACATTCTCTAAATGAATATCTATTAGTAGCCCAAAAATATAACATTATTTCTTCAGAACAATAAACTGTATTGTCTGCAGGGTAATTGTTATTATCTGTTAATAATTCGCTCAAACTTTTCATGTTTAATTCAACACCTGTGCTTTTTTCAGCATCCTGAAAAACTTTTAAGAAATTCAAATTACTCAAAATGTCATTTATTTCATTATTGGAGCTATAGCTATTTCCGTCATTACTAGTGAAAGAATAAGAAATTTCTGAGCCAATGATACTTTCTGGTATGTACTTTGTTACAACATTATTTTTCAATTCACTTCTTTGTGATTCAATTAAGATAGTCAATAAAATAAAAGTAATTACTAGAACTACCGATAACATCAAAGATCCATATAAATATTTCTTAAATTCTTTTTTCTTATAAAGCAAAATCGAGATTGCAAACAAAATGCCAGCAAAAATACCTATAAGCGAACCTCTTGAACCTGAATTAAGTATTGTCCAAATTGAGATTATTAAACCTGAAATTGATACCCAGACAAATATCTTAGAATTTAAATTAAAATTTAAATAAGTTTTTTTTACTGAATTAAAGAAATTTTCATGAAACTCTCTGGCAATTAACCCAATTGATAAAAAAGATATAATTGATAAATAAGAGGCTAGGTATGCTGGATTTCCAATTGTTGATTCAACTCTCTCTCCTAATGTGTATGATTGTTCTGGATTTACAACACTAGGGTATATATCTAAACTAAATATTATTGGGATAACTAAATCAAAAAATTCCAATAACCCCAAGAATGAAACTGCAAAACCTGCAAAAATATTTATTTTTAAGAATTTTATCCATGACTTTTCTTTTCTTAAAACTGAACCTGAGATTATTATAAGTAATAACCAATGGAAATGATCTACAACCCCTTCCATTCGTTCCCAATTACTCCAAAAGCTATTTACTGGGCTTGATCCAGTTAAAGCTGAAAAAGCTTGCACTAGGACAAATAAAGAAAAAATTAGAACTAAAAAATTCTTATCTGGCAAATAGGATTTGTTTGCGGTAAGTAAAATTAAATAAAGTCCAGCAATAATGTAAATTATGCCCCTAATCCATAAAGATTTTCCAACAACATATGGAAATACAGTCTCAGGAGAAACAACCATTGGTGTAAATAAAATTAGTGTTAGGCCAAAAAAAATCACACCTGGAAGAAATTTATCTATATTTATTCTAAATTGGCTCATTTTTTAATTAAAAAATTTATGGTTTCAGTTAATCCAGACTTTAAATTATATCTTGGTTTCCAACCGATGCTTTTTGATTTTGAATTATCAATTTCAATACCAAATATATCTCCTTCCCTGCTATCAAGAAATACCGGAGGATTTTTATAACCTATAATATTAGAAATATTGTTAAATATGTCTATAGTCTTAGTAGTTTCTCCGCTTGAAATATTGAAAATTCCAGTTTCTTCATTATCAATAATTTTAAAAACGAAATTTATAACATCCTCAATGTAAATGTAATCCCTATATTCATTACCATCACCAAAAATTGAAACATCTTCATTATTTAGCATTTTATTTGCAAAAATTGAAACTACACCTGCCTCACCTTCCGGGTTTTGCCACGGTCCATATATATTACTTGGTCTAATTATAGTAATTCTGCCATTAAATTTATTTATTGCAGAATAATATCTCAAATAATTTTCAAAGTTTAATTTTGATATTCCATATGGACTTAACGGAGCAGTGAAATCACTTTCATTAAAATTCTTACCCAATTCTTCTCCGTAAATAGCACCGCCCGTAGAAAAAAAGATAAATTGTTCTACATTTAATTTAATAGAATTTAGGAAAAGATTTAATGATCCAGTCAAATTTATATCGCTATCTAAAGTAGGGTTCCTGGAAGATACTGATACACTTGACTGGGCAGCAAGGTGCAATATGATTTTAGGATCAATTTTTTTTATTAAATTTCCTATATCATTTGATCTTATATCCATATTAATATAATTTACGTTGTCCAAAATGATGTTAGGTTCTTCAATATCTATGGAAAAAATATCATAAATTTCCTGAGGAAATTTATTGATAAAATTGGTACCAACAAACCCTGATCCCCCTGTAATAAGTATTTTTTCTTTTTTCATTATGTTATAAATTGTGGCTTGTAATGGAGATTGATATGAAAATGTTTTAAAGTATCAACTATTAAAACTTACAATTATATTATATGAAAAATTTTAAAAAGATAAAAAATGGAACAGTTACTTCACCAAATGGTTTTTTTGCTGATGGTATTTTTGCAGGATTGAAACCTGAAGGAGATGGCAAATTAGATTTAGGTGTACTAATATCTGAAAAACCTTGCGAATGGGCAGCTACATACACTGACAATAAAATTAAAAGTTCTTCAATTGATTACTGTAAAGAGGTAAATGGAAATATAAAAGGAATTATTGTAAACAGTGGTTCCGCAAATTGTTGTGTTGGAGAGCAAGGATTGATTGATGCAAGAAATATAGCGCATAAATGCCAAGAAATATTTCAATCTGAATCCCCTTTTCTTTTAAGTAGCACAGGAGTGATTGGAGTTGAAATTCCTGTAGGCTTGATAATTAATTCAATTGAAAAGTTTAAAATAGATTCAAAAGGGGGTGAAAAATTTTCAAGGGCTATAATTACTACTGACTCAAAAACAAAAAATATAGCTATTGAAGTAAGCTCACAAAAAGGATCTTACAGTATTGGTGGAGTTGCTAAAGGAAGCGGAATGATTCACCCAAAAATGGGTACAATGCTTAGCTACATAACAACTGATGCCGATATAACATCAAGCAAGATGACTAATATGCTTAAAAATTCAGTTAAAAATTCTTTCAATCAAATTGATGTTGATGGAGATACAAGTACAAACGACACAGTAGTTATAATGTCCAATGGTATGTCTCAAATAAAAATAGATGGTAAAGAAGAAATAGATGAATTTCAAAAAGCACTAGATTATGTAACAAAGTACCTAGCACGCTTGATTGCAGAAGATGGTGAAGGAATTAGTCATTTGATAACCGTGGATGTAAAAGGTGCCAAAAATGATAAAGATGCTTTAGAGGTGTCAAATACTGTTGTGTCATCTTCATTAGTAAAAACAGCTATTTTTGGTAAAGATCCAAATTGGGGAAGAATAATGATGGCGATTGGCAATGCAAACGCAGAAATATTCAGAGATAAAATTAAAATCTTTGTAAATGGTATTCAAATCGCTGAAGAAGGAAAATCAATTTCATTTCATTATCAATCAGTATTATCTGCATTAAATAAGTTCCAAATTGATATAGAAATTGATCTAGGGATTAGTGATGGAAGAGGAATGGCATGGGGGTCTGATTTGACAGAAGAATATGTAATTTTTAATTCAGCATACACAACTTAAAGATGAATGCAGTAAATTTAAGTGTAATTAAAATTGGTGGAAGCACAATCAATGATTGGGATAAAAATTTATCCCAATTAAAGGAAGTTTTAAATATTAGTAAATCAATAATTATTGTGCATGGCGGAGGCAAGACAGTTAGTGAATGGGGTTCAAAATTAGGAGTAAGGCCCGAGTTTGTTAAAGGATTAAGAAGAACTGATAATAATACATTGGAAATTGCAATTTCAATTCTATCTGGGTTAGTTAATAGTAAATTAGTATCTTTTTTGAATGACAGAAAAATTAATGCAGTTGGAATTTCTGGTTTATCTGGAAATATGATTGAAGCACAGATAACTAATAAAAATTTGGGTCTCGTTGGAGAAATAAAAACTATAAATACTAAATTAATCGAAAATCTTCTTGATAATCACTTTGTGCCTGTAATTTCTCCAATTGGAATCAATCAAAATTCAAAAAATCCTCAGGAATCAATATTAAATATAAATGCTGACTTTGTTGCATCTCATATAGCAAAAAATTTAAACGCAAATAAGTTGATTTATCAAACTGATGTTGATGGCATTAAGGATCAAAAAGGTAGAATCATTACAAAAATGACACTTAAACAAGCTAAAAACTTAATTAATTCAGGGGTTGTGGTTGGCGGAATGATTCCAAAACTTCAATCATGCATAGATTCAATGCAGGGGGTTGACCATAGTCATATAATAAACGGTAGCGGGAATTCCTTGATTGATATATTTAAGGGTAAACGCATTGGAACAGAAATTACAAAATAAGGAAAAAAAATGACTTCAACTGATTGGAAAAAACTTGAATCAACATATTATATGCAAGTTGTTAATAGATTACCTTTGGTCTTAGTTAAAGGTAATGGCACAATTGTATGGGATGAAGCTGGTAAAAAATATTTAGATTTTACATCTGGATGGGCTGTAATGAATTTAGGCCACACTCATCCTGCAGTTTCAAATGCAATTAAATACCAAGTCGACAATATAATGCAAATGACAAATCTTTTCTATACAATTCCGCAGCTAAAAT
>CAJWSY010000041.1 GCA_913045935.1 uncultured Chloroflexota bacterium
ACAAACTTCTAACAAAGAATCTGTTGAGTCTGTAAAAATGAAAAGTAAATTATCAAATGAAGAAATAGAAGTGCCACTAAGAGAATTAGTTAGACTAACAAGAGATAGATCAGAAGAATTGGTAAAATTAATAGCAATAAAAACGAAATCAATAGATTTTAAAGACAATCCCAATTATAAAATTGTACTTACAGGTGGAACCAGTAATTTACATGGTCTTGAAAAATTAATTGCAAAAAATATCACTAATAATGTAAGAATTGGAAATCCAAAAGATAATTTAACTCAAAATATAAAAATATTTAATCTACCGGAAGAATTAAAAAATCCTAGATTCTCAACTGTATTGGGAATGATTTTATGGACTGTCGGAGGAATCATGAATGAAACCTCTGACTCAAGTTTTAAGCCTGAAAAAATCGAAAAAAATGACCCTTATACATATTCCATTAGTACTCAAATAAACTATTTAATAAATATTCTAAATAAATTTTTTAGTAATTTAAAAAAAACAAGCCAGCAGATAATAGATAATTTTAATAAAAAGGGAGGTCAACAATGACAATAAGCAACGAAATGTTAGGAGCTGCAAAAATTAAAGTTTTAGGAGTAGGTGGTGGTGGATGTAACGCAATAACGAGAATGTATAAACAAAGAATAGTTGGAGTGGAATACTTGGCATTAAATACAGATGCCCAATCACTTCTAAGTATGGAAATACCAGACAGTATTAGAATCGGTGAAAAGCTGACTAAAGGCCAAGGAGTAGGTGGTGATCCCAAAAAAGGTGGCGCATCTGCTGAAGAATCACAAGCAGAGATTCAATCCAAATTAATCGGTGCAGATATGATATTTGTTGCAGCTGGAATGGGTGGCGGAACTGGAACAGGAGCAGCGCCTGTTGTTGCCAGAATAGCAAAAGAAACAACCGACGCTTTAGTAGTTGGTGTTGTAACAAAACCATTTGAATTTGAGGGTACAAGAAGAACTCAAGTTGCTGAAGAAGGAATAAAAGAACTAAGAAAACATTGTGATACTCTTTTAGCTATCCCTAACGAAAGATTAAATGTTATCTGCGAAGAGGAAATAACAACAGCTAATGCTTTCAGAATGGCTGACGATGTACTTAGAATTGGTGTGCAATCTATTGCAGAAGTTGTCACTACAACAGGTGAAATAAACACCGATTTTGCCGATGTTAATGCCATTATGAGAAATGCAGGACCAGCCTGGATGTCTATAGGATATGGTGCAGGAGAAGATAGAGCAAAAGATGCTGTAAAACAAGCTTTGCAAAATCCTCTACTGGATATATCCATAGAAGGCGCAAAAGGGGTGCTATTCAATATAGTAGGCGGAACAGATTTGAAATTAGAAGAATTAAAAATTGCGGCTGACGAAATTAATAAACTAGCAGACCCGGGTGTGAATATGATTTTTGGAATGGGGACAGATGAAAAAATGAATAGTGAAATAAGAGTAACTATTATTGCTACTGGATTCGAAACCAATGAATCATACATTGACATGAATGATCATTCAGAAGATATATTTAAAATCTTAGACGAAGAACAAAAATATGCTCCTGTTGACTTGCCTCCTTTCTTAAGAAAGTATGTACAAAACATGTAAGAAATAATTTTAAAAATTATAAATTAAAAAAATGCCGTTTAAAAACGGCATTTTTTTTATTGACACATATCTATATATAGTAGTAAATTATTTTCTATCCCCATATATAGTGGTAGCGTTTTAAATTATGATTTGTTTATATTGTGACTCTAAATCGTCAAAAGTAGTAGATTCTCGAGATATATCTAAAGGTATTAGAAGAAGAAGAGAATGTTTAAAATGTAGTAAGAGATTTACAACATATGAAACTATTCAAACAAAAACAATAATTGTAACTAAAACTGACGGAAGAAATGAAGAGTTTGATGAAGAAAAAATATGGAGTAGCTTAAATAAAGCTTGTGCAAAAAGACCTGTTTCAAACAGATCTCTAAGTAAAATAATACTTGACATAGAATCGGAGATTGACAGGTCTGGAAAAAGTGAGGTGAGTTCGAAAAAAATCGGACAAATCATTATGGATGGACTAGAAAAATTAGACAGAGTATCATATATAAGATTTGCAAGTGTATATCGAGAGTTTGAAAATATAGAAACTTTCAGAAAAGAAATAGATACTTTATTAAGCGAAAAAAATAAAAACTAAATTAAATTGGAGTAAATCAACATGGTTACAAAAGAAAATGGTTCATTCACTGAAAACGCTTTAAAAGTACTAGAAAAAAGATATTTATTAAAAGGGTCAAACAATGAAATTATTGAAACACCTAAAGAGATGTTTCATAGAATTTCAAAACACATAGCAAAACAAGAAGAAAAATTCGGGGCAAAAAAAGAAGAAGTTAAAGAGTGGGAAGAAAAATTTTTCAACCTAATGTGGGATCTTGATTTTATGGCTAATAGTCCTACCCTAATGAATGCTGGAACTGGGCACGGAACATTAAGCGCATGCTATGTACTAGACATTGAAGATAGCATGCAAGGAATAATGAAGGCTGCTTCGGAACAAGCAATGATTGAGAAATTTGGAGGGGGTATTGGGTTTTCACTAACTGATATCAGACCCCTAGGAAACAAAATACAAACCACTCACGGAAAAGCCTGTGGACCTATAGCAGTTTTAAATCTTCTTTCTGAAGTCGGGACAATGATTACACAAGGCGGAAAAAGAGATGGAGCCCATATGGCGATCATGTCAGTATACCACCCTAACATAAAAGATTTTATTACATGCAAAACTGTAGAAGGAGAAATAAGTAATTTTAATATTTCGGTTGGAGCAGATTCGAATTTTATGGAAGCTGTTAGAGATGATAAATATTTAAGATTA
Organism: uncultured Chloroflexota bacterium; assembly: GCA_913045935.1. Classification (GTDB taxonomy): domain Bacteria; phylum Chloroflexota; class Dehalococcoidia; order Lucifugimonadales. Next base: position 2,903 of record CAJWSY010000041.1, read on the forward strand.
GCATGGCCGCTTGATAAAAAATCATATACCAAGCCACAAGAAGAAAATAATGACGAATATGTGAAAGCTCGAGAAATATACAATATGATGATAGATGGCGCATGGAAGAACGGGGAACCTGGAATGGTTTGGTTAGACAAAATAAATGAAGATAATACCACCCCTCAGATTGGGCAAATCAATGCCACAAATCCGTGTGGTGAACAACCATTACTATCAGGAGAGTCATGTAATCTCGGAAGTATAAACTTAGGGAACTTTGTAACAGATGGAGAATTTCAAGAAGACAGATTTATAGAAACAGTAAGAACGTGCGTAAGATTTCTAGACAATGTCATTGATGCCAACAATCATCCAACTGAAACAACAATAAAAATGAATTCTCTAACACGTAAAATAGGATTAGGATTAATGGGATGGGCTGACTTACTTATTAGAATGAACATTGCATATGATTCAGATGAAGCTATAGAAATAGGTGATAAAATCGGATCAATAATGAAAGAAACAGCTGACAGATACAGCTCACATCTAGGTAAACTCAAAGGCAATTTCCCAGCTTTTGATGAAAGTATTTTAAACAAAAAAAATGGAGGAGAATGGGATACAATGAGAAATGCTTGGAGGCTGAGTATCGCTCCTACAGGAACTATTAGTATGATATCTAATTGTTCAAGTGGTATTGAACCATTATTTGGCATCGCTTATAAAAAACATAATATGTCAGCTGCTCTAGAAGGTGTTGAACTATTTTACATTAATGAAGATCTGAAAAATCAACTTCAAGATAATATGATTGACGAAAATAATGAAAAAATAGACATTGACAAATACCTTGACGGAGGAGGAGATATCAGGGAATTGATGACAGATGAACAAAATAAAATATTTACTGAAAGCCCTATGATTGAGCCAAAATGGCACGTTAAAACACAGGCTGTATTTCAAAAATATGTTGATAGTGGTATCTCAAAAACAATTAACTTGCCGAATCATGCCACTAAAGAAGATGTAGAAGAAGCATACACTCTAGCGTGGGAATTAGGATGTAAAGGGATTACAGTTTATAGAGCAGGAAGTAGAGAAAAAGAAGTGTTAGTATCAACAAATAACGATGAAAACACAAAATCTACCAACGAAGAAGCTCAATCAACAGTTTTAGATACAAATACTCCTGAACCAAGAAATAGACCTTCTGTAGTTCCTGGAGTAACAGAAAAAGTCCGAACCGGTCACGGGAATATGTACGTAACAGTAAATTTTGATCAAAATTCTGATCCTTTTGAATTATTCGCAAACTTAGGAAAAGCTGGATCTAGCGATTCTGCCAATTTAGAAGCTGTATCAAGATTAATATCTCTTGCACTAAGGTCTGGAATTAAAACTAAAGAAATTGTAAATGAACTTAAAGGTATATCCGATTTACCAGTTTGGGATAATGGTAAAATGATTTTGTCTGCTCCTGATGCAGTTGCACAAGTACTAAATAAGCATACAGACAGTGAATTGCTAAACAATATTGGCATTGATATAACAGAATCTGATAGTTTAAATAATACTACTCAAACTTCAAATGGTAATGGTAATGGGAAGAGCGCAGTCGACATTACAGAAGCACAGAAAGCAATGATAGGCACTCAATGCCCTGAATGTCCTTCAAATTTAATTTTTGAAGAAGGTTGTTTGAATTGCCATCAATGTGGCTACTCCAAATGTGGATAAAATAAATAAAAAAATGGCATGAAAAATAATAATAAACCTACTATTGCAATTACTATGGGTGATCCATGTGGAATTGGGCCTGAGATTATATCTAAATCATTAAATGAATTAATTCATGAATATGACTTTCAGCCATTAATACTAGGCAACTTCGAAGCGTTAGAATATTCTCAAAATATTATTAATTCACATTTGAAATATTTAAAAATAGATTCTATTTCTAGAATTAAAAACATGAATGATAATGTCATTCCTGTAATAGATAATTCAAATTTAGATTTCAGACAAATTTCTCCAGGTAAAATTTCTAAAGAAGCTGGAGCAGCATCAATTGAATGGATTCATCATTCGGGAGAATTGGCAATGGAAAAATCAATTCAAGCAATTGTTTCATCACCAATAAATAAAGAAGCTTGTAGATTGACAGGTAATACATTAATAGGGCATATGGAATTATTTCAGAATCAAACAAAATCAAAAAAAGTATCTACTATGCTGATGACCCCGGGACTAAGAGTTGTCCATTTAACAACTCATAAATCTCTAAAAGAAGCTTGTACATTGGTAACATTTAATAATGTTTACAGTTCAATAGAACTAATAGATAACGAATTTAAAAAATTAGGTTTTAAACATCCTAAAATTGGAGTTGCAGCATTAAATCCTCATGGGTCTGACGGTGGGTTAATTGGTTCTGAAGAAAAAGAACATATATTACCTGCTGTTGAAAAAGCTCAGTCAGAAGGAATCAATGTTTTTGGTCCTATTCCAGCTGACACAATTTTTAATCAAGCGATTGATGGTAAATATGACGTTGTACTAGCTCAATATCATGACCAAGGACATATTCCTATAAAAGTTCATAATTGGGAACAAAGTGTAAGCTTAAACCTGGGACTACCATTTATAAGGGCATCTGTTGATCATGGAACTGCATTTGATATTTCAGGAAAAGGAATAGCTGATCACACTAGTCTTAAAGAATCAATAAAATTAGCTATACATGTAGCTCAAAACAAATCATTACCTAAATTTAATCATCAAGAATAATGAAAATCGGATTTATAGGCTCAGGTAAAATGGCTGAAGCAATAATTGGCGGCATATTGGATTCAAAGATTTTAAGTCCACAAAATATATTTTGCTCAGATATAAGTAAAGATAGAACACTATATTTAAATAGTAAATATAATATTTCAACATTTACACAGAATACTGAAATAATTAAAAATGCCAATTTGGTTTTTTTATGCGTTAAGCCTCAAGATATAAATAAACTGAAAAATGATTTACATAACAAACTGAATTCAAACCAAACACTTATTTCTATTCTTGCTGGTATCCAAAT
>CAJWSY010000042.1 GCA_913045935.1 uncultured Chloroflexota bacterium
TATTTCTGTAATCAATGTTAAAGAATTTGTTAAATCAATAACTTATTAAACTAATATCGATATCATATAAGCTGACATGGAAATCATAATTAAATTTTCTATTATTGTTAGTGAGGAAAGTGGAAGATCAACTGCTGATCCCATACATGCACACTGAATTTGTTCTGAGTTTATAAGTGATTTAGATATTCCTATTGATTGGGAAATCATAAACAATAATGTTAATAAGTTAACATAAATTAAAACAGATTCTATTTTAGCTAAAAATATTATTCCTAAACCTAGTTCTATAAATGGATATGTTATAGCGAAACCAGGGATGATTTTGGATATCAAATCATACTTTTTAAAAGTCATACTAAACCCAGAGACATTTAGCAGCTTTAAAAATGAAAACAAAATAAAGAATATTCCCATATATGACATGAAAAAGTTTTTTAATAAGAATTCCTCAGCTGAAATCTGCATCGCAAGGGAGCTTAGAATTACAATAAGAAGAGCTATTACTATAGGTTTTTTAGATGTGAAATAGTTTATTATTTGAGCAATCAAATTTGATTTAAATGGCCTTACTTTGTAATTACCAAGTCCGGCAACGATTGAATTCAGAGAATTAATATCCAGATTTTGTTTGGCATTAATTACCAAGGAATTTTCTTCTAAAGATACTATTGCTTTGTCTATAAAAGATTGTTCATTTAAGCCGTTTTGAATAGTGTCAGCACAGCCCTGGCAGGTCATTCCTTCTAATTTAAAAGTCTCTTGCATAAATATCACCTAATTTATTATTTTTTCGGTAGTTGAATTATAGCCTTACCTACAGTGGTTTTATCACCTTTATCAGTTTCAAGCCACAAATCACAATTAATATTATTTTCATCAATTATATCTGTAACTATACCTTTTGCATATACAGGGGTCCCAGGTAAGTCCATTCCTTTATATTGAACTTCAAGCATTTTTAATTTTCCTGAATTTCCGATCCAGTCAGTGATGACTTGTCCTAAAAAAGCATTTTTAAGAGCTCCATGTAAAATCACTCCAGGTAGTCCATTATTTTTTGCATAATCCATATCATAGTGTATTTGGTAAAAATCACCAGATGCTCCTGCGTATTTAACTAATTGTTGAGTTGTTGGGTTTTTTTTAATAGTCGGAATTTCCATACCTTCTTTTATATCTTCAAAATATAAATTTTGATTCATAATTAATTCTCCTTTTTGGGTTCGTAAGTTATACTAGTTGTAGTTTGTGTTGCTACTAATTCAGAAAGTTGATTTGTATATCTAGTTGTTTTAATTAAAAAGATCATATTTCCTAACCTTCCATCACGATCGAAAACATTTTCAAATGTTGTAATTGTAGTAATTATGTCTCCAGCGCATACAGGAGAGAAATATTCCCATACACTTCCGCCATCAACTACTGCAGAATAGGGTGATTTAATATGATCAGGAAGAGGATCGGTTTGAACTGATCTTAAAAATGTTGGAGGAGCAATAACATTACGATAACCTAGGCTTTTTGCATAATTTTCATCAACATATAAAGGATTGTTGTCTTCTATTGCTTCTGCAAATCTTCTAATTGCGCCTTTTTCTATATCATTGGAAAGTTTTTTTGATTCCGTTCCAATCGCTTCTTGTAAACTCTTAGGAATAGTATTAGATTCTGACATTTATGACTCCTTATAAATTAAATTGAATTTTTATATTTTAATAATTCCGCTCATAGAATATAAAAACTTTTTAATTCCTTTATTTTGATCGAAAGCAATTGTAAGTTCAATATCATCTGTTGAATTTACAGCACTAATAACAATACCTTCACCATAAGTTGGATGTTTGACCTTTTCTCCGGCGTTAATTTCAGGTTTCTTTTTAACATCCGTGTTTTTAATATTTGAATATCTTTTAAAACTAGATTTAGGTGAATTTTTATCGGGTTTATTTACATTGTGTCCAACAACTAAACTATCTGGAATATCGTATAAAAATCTAGAAGGAGATTTTACTTCTGATTTTCCCCAACCACCTCTTTTAAATACTCTTGATAAATATAATCTTTGTTTTGCTCTGGTAATACCAACATATAATAATCTACGTTCTTCTTCCATTTCCATCTCATTATCAAATGAAAGAATATGTGGCAAAGTACCGTCTTCTAATCCAGTTAAAAACACAGTATCATACTCTAGTCCTTTAGATTGATGTAGTGTAATTAATGTTAATCTTTCAGTGTCATCCTGAATACTATCCACATCGTTAATTAAACTAACTGATTCTAGGAATTCGTTTATTTTGTTTTTTGGATCTATTGCATCAAAATTTGTTATTGAACTTATTAATTCTTCTATGTTTTCCAATCTTTCTTCTGGATTGGACAAATTACTTATAAGATAATCTCTGTATTTGGTAGTTTCAATAATCTCAGCAATCAACTCGTCTATTTCTGAATTTTCGGATTTGATTTGTAAATTATTTAAGATGTCTAAAAACATATTTATGTTTTTAGATGGCCCTGTAGATAAGTTTATTTCATTATTTGATTGATCATTGGCAAGTGATTTTGCCGATTCTAAGCATGACAAGCTATTCATGTAAGCATTTTGTGTAATTTTATCTACTGTTGACTTACCTATACCTCTTGTCGGAGTATTAATTATTCTTAAAAAACTACTATCGTCATTTAAATTTAAAACTAATCGAATATATGCTAATAAATCTTTTATTTCTTGTCTTTGATAAAAACGTGTGCCACCGACCAATTGAAAAGGTATTTGGTTTAAAGAAAATACCTGTTCAAATGCACGTGACTGAGCATTTGTTCTGTACATGACTGCAATATCACTTAATTTTGTTTGGGTTGATTTAATTATTTTGTTTACTTCACCAGCAATTTTTTCAGCTTCTTCAATTTCATCATAAGATTCTACTGTAACAATTAAATTTCCTTCTGAATTTTGTGCGGAGAAAATTTTTCTATCGTATTTATTTTGATTTTCTGAAATTACAGACTGTGAAGCATCTATAATATTTTGAGAAGATCTGTAGTTTTGATTCAAATAAATAACATTAGTATTTGGATAATCAGTTTTGAAATTTAATATGTTGGTGATATCTGCGTTACGCCAGGAATATATTGATTGATCAGGATCTCCAACAACAAAAATATTTTTATGTTCGTTTGAAAGAAGTCGGGCTATTTTGTACTGTACAAAGTTCGTATCTTGGAATTCATCTATCATTAAATATTTATATTTTTCATTGTAACTGAGTAATAAATTAATATTTGTTTTTAATAAAAAATATGCATTCACCAACAAATCATCAAAATCCATTGCATTTGATTGAGTAAGTTTTTCCTGATAATTTTTATATATTTCATATACGTTTTTGTTGAAAGCTGTTGAGATATTCTTGCCGAATTCTTCTACTGTTTCTAGTTGGCTTTTTGATTTTGATATCAATCCCAAAATCATTTGTGGTTTATATATTTTCACATCGAGATTAAGGTCGTTTAAAACTCTTTTTATTACTGATATTTGATCATAATTATCATAGATTAAAAAATTTTTATCGACTGCTAGCAATTCAGAATTTTCTCTTAATAGATAAGCACAAAATGAATGAAAAGTCCCTATATTAGGAAGATATTTTACAGGATTTGAATCCAAAATTTTAAAAATTCTTTCCTTCATTTCTGATGCTGCTTTATTTGTGAAAGTTAAAGCAGCAATTTGATGAATAGAGATATTGTTTTGAACTAGCCATGCAATTCTAGATGTGATTACTCTTGTTTTTCCACTACCAGGACCTGCAATAATTAAAGCAGGACCATCAATATGTTTGACAGCTTTGTTTTGGTTTTCGTTTAGATTATTTAATGCATTTATCTGCATAATCTATGTAGACACTAAATTTTTTATGTCTATTTGGTTACTAAGTAAATTAGCAATAGTTTTTATTTTTTCTGAATGAAAAGCGTCTGTTTTTGTATTTATCATATTTATTTTATTAGCTGTTTCCATTGTATTTGTTTTAACCTTTATTAATGGAATTTCTCGTTCTTGAGCTTCATATAGAACATAGTCCGCTATGTCTTCTGTGCCTGCTAAAATAAGACATTGAACATCTTGGTAAATTGCTGACATTTGAATATCGGGCCTATCTGTTCTGATTATTACAGCAGCACTATCATAATAACTATAATAATGTTTACCTGAATCCATCCGAGGTGTCCCAATCAGATAATTTTCAATTAAACGATTTGTATTTTTTTCAATTATATATTCCCCATTTAACAAAATATTTATTTGCTCTATAGTCAATGAATTAAGCTTTCTATTTTCAGGAATTGTTGCAATGACTTTGTTTTGATCTGATTTTAATTTTGGCTTGATTTTAGATTCTATAAAATTAGATTTATACTTGGGTACTTTGTTGTATATTATCCAATCAAGGTCGTTAAAATTTTGTGTGTTTTTTACATTTCCCGAATTAGAGAATTCGTTGATCAACAAGTTTTTGTTTTTAGTATTAAATGTCAATCCATTAGGAATATTATTAGGAATTTCAACTAAAACAACCTTATATTTACTATCAAGATTTTCTATCTCAGTAACTAATTTGTCAATTTTTGATTTTGTATTGATGTCTTTAATATCATGTGATTTAAAATTTGTTTTTTGTTTTAACAAATCATTTAAAATTGACTGAGTTTGGTCTTTATCTTTTGAAGAGATGTTTAAAATTGGATTAATAGCAATATTCTTAATATTTTTTACAGTCAATAAATGTGAAAAAGCTGATAAAATTAAACTCTTACCAGCATTTTGTTTATTAGAATAGAAATTAATTATCATAATTAAATTATTTTATTTAAAAGAAATTATAACAAAACTTTATTCTTAAATTATTATTTTATATCTTATAAATGAGAGATATTTGAAAAAACAACTTAAATTAATTCATTTTTATAAATCCTATTATCTTATCTTAGGAATAGTTCTGCCTTTTGTGCTGATAAGTTGTTTTTATAATGAATATGACGAACTCACTAAGAATGAGATTAGGTATTTGGATTTGGAAACTAAAATCAAGTGTCCTATATGTCCTGCCGAAACTATTGCTGAATCTAATACCAAAATTTCTAAAGATCTAAAAAATTTTGTTAAATCCAAAATATCTGAAGGATGGACTGATGAGCAGATCATTTCTTTTTTAGTTAACAAGTACGGAATTGAGATTTTAGCTTCTCCAGACAAAAAAGGTATTGGATTGTTTTTATGGATTATCCCAATTTTTATTTTGCTTATTGCATTTACAATTTTTCTCTTTTTATATTTTAATGTTCGTCAAAAAAGGAGCTTAAATTAATGTTAGGAGCTCTTGGTGATTTGCTTATAAAATTATCTACTGGAATATATTTTTATTCTTTGTTTGCATTAGTTGTGGGATTGAAATCTAATGATACCAGGTTCTTGATTAGTACTAGATTTGCAACTTATACAGGTTTCATTTTAATGTTATTTTCAACCATTTGTCTTGTAATAGCATTCGTAACTCATGATTATACAATTCAATACGTTGCAGACCATAGCAGTAATTCTATGCCTATGGTTTATACATGGATTGCATTCTACGCGGGAAACGAAGGATCTTTGTTATTTATTTGTTTCTCATTATCTACACTATTATTTTTATTTTTAAGAAATCAAAGTATAGACGATAAGACTATTAACTTTTCTTCGATTTTTATTTTATTGTTTATGGTCTTTTTATTAGGAACCACTTCATTTTTAGCAAATCCCTTTGATTTAGCATCATAC
>CAJWSY010000043.1 GCA_913045935.1 uncultured Chloroflexota bacterium
ATATTTACAGAATTGCTAATCCTTTGAGATAAATAATTTGATTAAAAAAACTTATCTATTTTTTTGTATTTTTTCATCTCATAGTATGTTAAATTAGATCAATTTTAATTGTATTCATGGATAGATGAAAACTACTAATCCAATTTATAATCCTAATCACCTCAAAATAGCTTTTGGGTCATTATCTTCATCTATGTCTTTCTGGATTCAAATTCCTTTGATAATAATAATTATGTATGAGTTAACAGACTCTCCACTAAAAGTAACATTTGCTAATGTTCTTTGGTCATTACCCTGGTCTGTACTTGGCGGGTTTGCAGGACGCCTATCATCAAAATACAATAGTAAGACTATTATGGTTTCAGCAAGATTTTTGTCATTAATATCAATGATTACTTTGGGATTATTTTCATTATTTGGTTACCTGAATATAACCATTGTTTACATAACACTTTTTATTAATGGTTCAGGAATTGTGATTGATTTTCCAGCCAAAAGACAATTAATGTTGGATATCCTTGGAAGAAATTATATAGTCAAAGGTAATGCTATAGAAGGATTTATGTGGCAATTTAGCACATTACTTGGACCTTTGATAGCTGCATTATTTTTATCAATTTTTAACGTTTCATCAGCATTATTTTTAATATGTGTGTTTTTATTTTTCAATCTTTTGTCTGCAATATCAGTCAAATACACATATGAAAATTTGTCAACAAAAACTACCAAAACTAAAATCAGAGATTACATTATTTTGCTTTCAAAAAACAAAGCTGTGTTAGCTGTTTGTGGGATAACTATAATTATGAATATATTTATGTTCCCTTCACAATCTCTTATTCCTTTTATAGCAGTAGAAGTTTTGGGAAAAACATCAACTTTTAGCTCTATTATTATATCCACAGCAGCAATTGGTTCAATAATTACATCTATAATTTTATTAATTTTAAATACAAAAAAAATTGGCTTAATTTTTGGATTTTGTACATCTCTTTGTTTGTTTTTTTTATTTATTTATTCTTTTTCTACAGACTATATTTTAAGCCTATTTATTTACGCGGTAGTAGGTATTGGAATTGCAGGATTTGGTGCTACACAGGCTTCGTTAATTCAAATCACAACTACTTATGAAGAAAGAGGAATAGCAATGGGAATACTTGCAATGTGCATAGGAAGCGGACCAATAGGATCATTTTTGTATGGAATTTTCGCTGAAAATTATACTGCTCAACTAGCTATGAGATATTTACCTATATCAGGATTTTTTATTTTATTATTAATAATATTTTTTACAAATGTAATTCACAAAATAACAATTGATTCAACAAATAAAGAAATAGTATAGTGGTGACAATCAGCAATCAAATAGGAGAATGTTTTGAATTTAAGAAGTACTTGGATCCCTGATAAAAAAGAAGTTGTTTCAAAAAATGGTGTTGTTGCATCCATGCATCCTTCGGCTTCAGATGCAGGCATAGAAATGCTAAAAAAAGGCGGGAACGCAATAGACGCAGCTGTAGCTACAGGATTTGCAATATCTGTACTTGAACCAAATAACAGTTGTATTGCTGGTGTTGGATTTATGCAAATAAGCTTAAACTCTCCTATTAAAAACTATCCTGCAGGTACAAATATAGTAATTGAATACGGACCAAGGGCACCAAAAGCCGCAAGACCAGATATGTATAAAATAACAGGTCCTGGAGGAGGAATTTCTACATACTCAGTAGAAGGTAATCATAACACCGACGGCTATCAATCAATTGCAGTGCCTGGAACAACAGCCGGGCTTTGTAAAGCACATGAATTGTTTGGAGAACTTCCCTTAGAACAGGTTATGGAACCAGCAATTCATTATGCAAAAGAAGGATACGATGTTTATTGGTTACTATCTCTAATGATTGCAACTAATATGGAACAACTACAGAAATTCCCAGGATCAAAAGAAATATTTTTACCAAATGGATTACCACCCAAATACATACCAGACCCAAGTTCCACAGATCATAGTGCCACAAAGTTAAAACAAAAAGATCTTGGGAACCTCCTAGAAAAAATATCAAAAGAAGGAGCTGATGCATTTTATAAAGGGGATGTCGCTGCTGCAATAGAAGAAGATATGAAAAAGAATGGTGGATTTATAACTATGGATGATCTTGCAGAATTTAAAGCAGAGGTTAAAACACCAATAAAAACCACTTTTAGGGATTTTGAAATTTATGGACCTAGTGCTCCAAACGGAGCTTGGACGACTCTACAAACTCTAAATATTTTAGAGAATTTTGACTTGAAATCAATGGGACACAATAGTTCAGAATATCTTCACACTTTTATTGAAGGAGCTAGGCATGCTTTTGCAGACAGATATCATTACTATGGAGACCCTGATTTTGTTGAAGTTCCATTAGAAGGGCTGCTTTCAAAAGAATACGCAAGAGAAGTTTCAAAAAATGTAAACTTAAACAAAGCTGAACTAGAAAATTCGTACAAAGGTGATCCTTGGAATCATTATTCAGATATTGCTATCCATGATGCTTGGAAATACGATGAAAAATCCAATAAATCAAATCTAAGCAATGAAAATTACAACCAGGATTCAGATTGCACTACTCATTTTGGAACAGGTGATAAGTATGGCAACCTGGTTTCTTGTACTCAAACTGCTGTAAATAGCTTTGGTTCAAAAGTTGTGTCTAAAGATCTTGGGATTTTATGGAATAATGCAATGATATGGTTCAACCCCAAACCTGGTACTAAAAATTCCATAGCGCCATATAAACGACCTCTTGTAAACATGGGCCCAATCATAGCTTGTAAAAATGGGAAACCATACGCAAGTATTGGCTCTCCAGGAGGAAGGAAAATTCATAATGCAAATATAAATATTGCTCTTAATATTCTAGAATTTGGTATGGGGCCACAAGAAGCTATATCAACATCAAGAACAGACGCAAGTGGCTCAACAACACTTGCAGATTATAGAATTAATGAAAATGTAATCAATGATCTAAATAAAATGGGACATAAAATGCAAATGGTTGGAGATTCGGAAACTTGGTACAGCTTTGCAAGACCATCAGCAATTGTTATAGATCAAGAGCAAAAACTATTAAAAGGCGGATCTGATTCATTCCTTGTTGCAGAAGCAAAAGGTTATTAATTACAATCGGCAGAACCTCAATCGGCACGTGTAAAACTAGTTTATGATAGGAATTTTGGTGGGAATCCATACCTTTGGCAGTGTCCAAAATTATGATATACTGAGGGGAATAATGGGGATTAGTATAGTGGTAGTACAGCGGACTCTGACTCCGTAGGCCAAGGTTCGAATCCTTGATCCCCAGAAAAATATGGCCCCATCGTCTAACGGTTAGGACATCACCCTCTCAAGGTGGGAATACGGATTCGAATTCCGTTGGGGTCACCAAAGTTTATCTTTTTCCTTTTACTCTATAATCTACAGATTCAATTTTAATTATCTGGCCAACTAGAGGGTCTTGAATTCGGCTTATCATAGCATCGTGTCTTTTACCAAAGTCATTAGGAGAAGTAATAACTGTTGGCAGTTTCCTGTTATACCTCCAATTGATAATTTGATAAAGTTTTTCAAACGCCCATTTACTATAATTTTCAGAACCAAAATCATCTAAGATTAATATTTTTGCATCTTTAATATAACTAAATCTTGGTACATAATTATCATTGTTCTCAGAAAATGAATTTCTTAATTCATCTAACATATCTGGAACAAAAACAAAGGTGGCCTCATGACCTTTAGATTTCAAATCCATAAATATTGAAATTGCCAGATGAGTTTTACCTACGCCAGTAGGGCCATAAAATGTAAGCCACCCTTCAGGGGATAATGCGTAGTTTTTTGCTGCTTCAAAAGCTTGTTCTAAGCTTTTTTTGTGTTTTACAGTTGTATTGGGGGGGGATATATTAAAATTATCTAGAGAATAATTTGAAAAATACTCTAAACTTTTTTTTATTTTACTATTCAAACATTTACAGGGAATAATTTTACCAAAATCAGATTCAAATATTTCAACATCTTGCGCTAACCAACCAGTACCGCCACATAAATGACAATTACTTAAGCTACTAATTTGCTTAATTTCTCTAACTTTATCTGGATTTTTTTCTTTTTGAATTTTGATATTTTTGTAAATATCACCTAACGATTCCATTTATTAATCCATTGATCCTTGTTGAACTGGCCTGACAATACTTTCAAATTTAATCAAATCTTCTCTGAAGTAAAGAGGAAATTCTCCTACTGGGCCGTTTCTATGTTTAGCAATAATTATCTTTGCTATATTTTTTGGGTAAGGTGTTCCAATATTCTGCGGCGAACTATCCCATTCTTCTTCTTTAATGTATTGATCTTCTCTATAAATAAAAGCAACCACATCAGCATCTTGTTCAATGCTTCCACTTTCCCTCAAATCTGAAAGAACTGGTATGTGTGATTGTCGTTGTTCAACTGCACGGCTTAACTGAGATAAAGCTAGAACAGGAACGTCCAAATCTCTAGCTAATCCTTTAAGAGCTCTTGAAATTTCACTCATTACCTGAACTCGATTATCACTTCTTCCTGAAATATTTAATAATTGCATATAATCAATAACTATAAGATCCAATCCTCTTTCTGCTTGCAATCTTCTTGCCTTAGCAAGAATTTGGAACACTTCTAACATTGGTGAATCATCTATATAAATTTCTAAATCAGATAATAATCCTATGCTGTTAAGAATTTTTTGCTCTTCTTGGTCAGTAATTAATCCCGTTCTAATTTTTGTGGCGTTTATTCCAGATTCGTTTGCCAACATTCTCATACCAATCTGAGTTTTTGACATTTCTAAACTAAATATTCCAACGGTTTTACCTGATACGCTTGCTTCTCTGGCAATATTGAAAGCTAAGGTACTTTTACCCAAACTTGGTCTGGCAGCCAAAACTACTAAATCTGAATTTTGCAATCCTCCTGAAAGAATTCGATCCATATCTTCAAAACCTGTGGTAACAGGTGCCATAGCTGAATCAGGGTCTCCTTTCAAATTTGCTGTTTCTTTCATGTATTGTTCAAGAACATCTTTCAAATGAGTAAAATCTTCAGAAGATCTGCCATCTTTTAAATCAAATAATATTTTTTCTGCTTTTCCATAGGAATTAGTAACATCACTTGTGTCAGTAAATCCTATATCAACAATTTCTGATCCTGCTTTAATTAATTGACGAAGCTGTGAAGTTTTTGCAATTACAGTTGCATATTCTTTTACATGAACAGATGATGGAACTATAGAAATGAGATAGGCTAAGTACGCAGAACCACCTAATTCTTCTAAATTCCCTTGATTCACTAATTCGTTTGCTATTGTTACTTGGTCAATAGCATCCCCTCGGTTATATACTTCTAGCATAGATTCAAAAACCCATTTGTTTTTTTCACGATAAAAATCTTTGGGTCCTAAAATACCACTTACAGTTATAAGGGATTCTTTATCAATCAAAATTGATCCTAATACAGATTCTTCTGCATTAATATCATGTGGAGGTAATCTATTACTTACCAAATTTATCTCCTGTAATTCTATTTGTCTTCTGTTGGTTCAGCCTCAGGTGCTTCTTCTGTAGTTGGTTCAGCCTCAGGTGCTTCTTCTGCAGTTGGTTCAGCCTCAGGTGCTTCT
>CAJWSY010000044.1 GCA_913045935.1 uncultured Chloroflexota bacterium
ATTTGAAAATTGTAATCCGTGATCGTCCATCATGAATAGGATGCCGTTTTCTCCATTGTTAAGTTCATTTTCAATTTTATCTATAAGTGATTTATTCCTGTTTTGTATACTATTAGTGTATTCTTTCATTGTTATTTCTTTGGCATTTTTAGATAGTAATCCTATTGAAGAAATTCGTTGCCAATCCATTGTTTCAGCAATTAATTCATCATTTTCAAATTCGGAAATCAACGTGCCTGAATTGTGAAATATTTTTATGAAATCAGATCCTGTAGGATTCAGATCTTCTATAATTTTAATACCTTCTTCACCTGATTTAGAATTCATTTCATGAAATATAGTATTAATGCTACCTAATGATGTTTCTAATTTGTTAATAGCGTCTGCGACTTCATCCCAATATTTTTTGAAAAGATTTTCACTGTCATTTTCATAAATCGATGTTGGAATTATAAATATAGGAACAAAAATAAGTCTTTTTTTATTTGCATACCTGTCTTTATTTGGTTTTTGTATTTTTCCTAATTCTGGCATTTTGATTTATTTTAAATATAAATATATAATTTTAAATTATGGCAATTATAGACAATCCATTATTTGTTGGTTTACTTGATTTAATACCAATTATTGTTATTGTATCGGCTGTGATTTATATTGTGAAGAAAAAATCGGGTCAAAAATAATTTAAAAGTACTATTTCAAATATTCGTGGCTACTAAATTTGTAATTATGTAAGTTATATTTAACTAACAAAGGTTTACCTGTAGGAATTTCTAACTTAGATATTTCAGTGTCTGATATTTTTTCTGTTATTTTCAGAAATGCCCTTATACTATTTCCATGTGCTGCAATTAATATGTTTTCATTTTTTTTTAAAGCGTTTATTAAAGTTGTTTTAATGAAAGGGCTTACTCTTTTTACGGTATCTTCTAACGATTCTGAGTATGGGATTTGATCTAATTCAGTATATTTATTATCCTTTTTTATGGACAACATAAATTCTTCAGAGGACTTTGGAGGCTTTGTTTTATAACTTCTTCTCCATTTGTGAACTTGCTCCTCTCCATGAATTTCAGCAGTTTCCTTTTTATTTAATCCAGTTAATCCTCCATAATGTCTTTCATTTAATCTGTATGTTTGTATGACTTGGATATCAGTTAGAGAATTTTCTTTTAATACTATATTCATGGTGTTAATAGCTCTTTTTAAAACTGATGTAAATGCTATATTAAATTTAATGTTGTTTTGTTTTATTAACTGACCAGCTTCTTTGGCTTCATTTATTCCATTTTCACTCAAATCAATATCTTTCCATCCAGTAAATTTATTTTGTAGATTCCATTTACTTTGCCCATGTCTGATGAGTATGATGTTAGCCATAATTTACGTTAATTATTTATATTATTTAAAATTTTAGTTTTTTATAATATTACATGCAATAGATTTGTTAAAATTAATTTCGTAATTAAAAGGAATTTAAATATGTCTGAAAGTACTTTCGATTTGGAAATAACAGAAAACATGAATATATTGAATTTATCTACAATTCATGTGAATGGAAAACTATATTTTGTAAAAACTGATAATAATTGGGTTGCCGAAGATGATTCAATTCATATTCACTCTTTAGTGGGTTTTTTTTCAGAACTTAATAAACTTGACAATTCTGAATCAAAATCTTTAATGAATAAATGGGGAATTTCATTTAGACCAAATACAATAAATCCAGATTACAATGAGGGAATTAATGAATAATATTTCAACTGACGAATTTATAACAAGAAGAGAAAATCTTAGCAATTATATTAATGATGGAATTTTCATTCTTCCTGGTAACACATCTTTTGTTAGAAATCATGATGTAAATTTTGATTTCAGACAAAATTCTGATTTTTGGTATTTAACAGGTTTTAACGAACCAAATTCAGTAATGGTTATTTTATTTAAACCTGAAATTGAATATTATCTATTTGTTGAACCATACGATGTCCATCATCACATATGGGAAGGGTACAGGGCAGGTATAGAGGGAGCAAAAAATGATTTTAAAGCGGACAATGCATTTCCAATTTCAGAGTTGGAAAAAATTCTCCCTGAAATGATATCTGAATTTAACAATATATATTATAGAGTTGGATCTGATAAAAGAATTGATAGTATTGTTTCTTCATTTTATTCCACTCAATTAAGACAAGTGACAGGAAAAAGAGGTAATTATAATATCAACAAAAATCAAAACAATGGTTCTGTTAGCATAATTGACCCTGTCCCGTTTATATCAGAATTAAGAATGATAAAAAGTGAAAATGAAATAAAATTAATTGATGATGCGATTGATGTCACAAAAAAAGGGTTTGAGCATATAAATACAATTTTAAATCAGAATATGACTGAATATGATGTCCAAGTTGAACTTGAATATATTTTTAGAAAAAACGGGTCCAGATTTAATGCCTACCCATCAATAGTTGCTGGTGGTGACAATGCTTGTGTTCTTCATTACATTGACAATAACAGGAGTTTGTCTGATGCAGACTTTTTATTAATCGACGCTGGAGCAGAATTAGATTATTATGCTTCGGATATTACACGAACATTTAGATTGAATAGCAATATTGATAGTTTAAGAATGGAAGCTTACAACATAGTTAAAGAGGCACAAAAAAATGCGATTTCAGCAGTAAAACCAGGTCAAACTTTAAAAGATATTCACATGAAAGCATTAGATGTGCTTATACCTGGTTTGAAGAGTTTAAAATTATTTGATCATTCAATTGATGAAATTTTATCAGACAATCTTTACACAGAATTTTATATGCATGGAACTTCTCATTGGCTTGGCTTGGATGTTCATGATTCTTCACCGTATTCAATAAATAAATCAGAAATCGAGTTAAAACCAGGTATGATATTTACTGTGGAGCCAGGTTTGTATTTTTCAGCAAGATCACAATATTCCGATTTTAATAAATCATTGACAGGAACTGGTATTAGAATCGAAGACGATATCCTTGTCACCGAAAATGGAAACAGGAATATGTCCGAAGATATAGTTTATTAACAATAATTTTTAAATTATTTACCAGCGTTTTTAACTAAATCATCTACAACCTCAGGTTCAGCTAATGTTGATGTATCACCTATATTATCTATATCCTTTTCAGCGATTTTTCTAAGAATTCGTCTCATTATCTTGCCACTTCTTGTTTTAGGTAAACCTGGAGCCCATTGTATTGTATCTATAGTTGCTATAGGGCCAATTTGTGTTCTTACTTGCTGAGTTAATTCTTTTTTAAGTTCATCAGTGGCTTCTATGTTTTGGTTAAGAGTGATGTAAGCATATATTCCTTGCCCTTTAATTTCGTGTGGGAATCCTACTACAGCGGATTCAGCGACATCTTTGTGTAATACCAATGCTGATTCAATTTCTGCAGTACCAAGTCTATGACCAGAAACATTGATCACATCATCTACTCTTCCTGTTATCCAATAATATCCATCTTCATCTCTCCTGCAACCATCTCCGGTAAAATAATAACCTTTGTAGGTTGTGAAATATGTGTTATAGAATCTTTCGGGATCTCCATAAACTCCTCTCATTTGCCCAGGCCAGGACGCTTTTATACATAAGTTACCACTTGTAGCTCCTACTAATTCATTTCCTTCATTATCAACTAATAAAGGTTGTATTCCAAACAATGGTTTCGTTGCTGAACCAGGTTTCAATTTTGTTGCACCTGGTAGAGGGGAAATAAGCATACCACCAGTTTCAGTTTGCCACCAAGTATCTACTATTGGTAATTTGCCCTTACCAACTACATTGTAATACCACATCCAAGCCTCAGGATTAATTGGTTCACCAACTGTACCAAGTAATTTCAGGGAATCCAATTTTCTTTTTGCTACGTGATGGTCTCCCATTCTTGCTATAGCTCTTATGGCTGTTGGAGCAGTATAGAAAATATTTACTTTATGCTTATCAACAACATCCCAAAATCTACCCCAATCTGGATACTGAGGAACGCCTTCAAACATTATAGTTGTAGCTCCATTGGCTAGAGGCCCATATATAATGTAAGAATGACCGGTGATCCACCCGATGTCAGCTGTACACCAAAATATATCACCATCCTTATAATCAAAAACATATTTAAAAGTTAATGCTGTATAAACTATGTATCCTCCAGTAGTATGGAGAACTCCTTTGGGTTTTCCAGTTGATCCTGATGTGTAAAGAATAAACAAAGGGTCTTCTGCATCCATTTCCTCGGGAGGACAATCATCGCTAATTGAATCATCAATCATTGCTTCATCCCACCAAATATCTCTACCTGATTGCATATTTGTTTCTTCTCCAGTTCTCTTAACAACTATGCATTTTTCTACGTTTGTTCCTTCCATTGCAAGATCTGCATTTGATTTAGAGGGAACAGATTTACCACCTCTTACTCCTCTGTCTGCGCAAATTACAATTTTAGGGTTACAATCCAATATTCTGCTGTTAAGGGAGTCCGAACTAAAACCTCCAAACACTACTGAATGAATAGCGCCGATTCTAGCACATGCTAAAACTGCTATTGATAATTCAGGTATCATAGGCATATAAATTATTACTACATCACCTTTTTTGACACCTTGCTTTTTTAACACATTAGCAAATTTAGAAACTTCTTTGTGTAGTTCGTTATATGTATACGATTTTTCTAAATTTGGATCATCTGATTCCCAAATAATTGCAGTTTGATCTCCTCTAGATTCTAAATGCCTGTCGATACAATTGTATGTGACATTTAATTTCCCTCCTTCATACCATTTTATTTCAGCAGTATTAAAATCGTAATTCATTACATTATCCCATTTTTTATACCAATCAATATTTTCGGCTTGTTCTGACCAAAATTTTTCAGGATTCTGTATTGATTCGTTATACATTTCTTCATATTTTTCTGTATTTATATATGCATTTTGTTTGAATTCTTCTTTGATATCTATTATTTCACTCATTTGTTACTCCAACATTGATTAAGAGATAATTTACAATAAGTTTAAGCTATACTTATAATCATGACAACTTTTTAAGGTATTAATTAATGAAATATTCAATAATTAGCTGGAATGTTAATGGAATTCGAGCAATAAATAAAAAAGGGTTTAATGAATGGTTACTGACAGAGAATCCAGATATATTTTGTGCTCAAGAAACCAAAGCACAGCAATCTCAATTATCAGATGAAATTACTAAAATTGGTGAATATAAATCTTATTTTCATTCTGCTGAAAAAAAAGGATATAGTGGAGTAGCTACATATACAAAACCTAACCCTAATTCTATTGAACACGGTTTTGGCGATAGTAACTTTGACAATGAAGGAAGAACATTAGTAACTTCATATGATGACTTTAAATTGTTTAATATTTATTTTCCAAATGGTCAAAGATCAGATGAAAGATTACAATACAAATTAGATTTTTATAAATCTTTTTTAAATATAATAAAAAACAATCCAGACAATATAATTATCTGTGGAGACGTAAATACCGCACACAAAGAAATCGATCTTGCTCGCCCTAAAGAAAACTCAAAAATTTCAGGATTTTTAGAAGTTGAAAGAGAATGGATTGACCAATTAATAGATGCAGGATTTGTTGATTCATTTAGATTGTTTGACCTATCTCCAAACAACTATAC
>CAJWSY010000045.1 GCA_913045935.1 uncultured Chloroflexota bacterium
TTATATGTATCTATTTTATCTGGACTTGTATCAGCAACTGAAGAAAATAAATTACCTAATCCGCCTGTTGTAAAACCTACAATAATAATTAATGCTGATAATGCAATGATAAGTCCGACAATTGTATTAGTACTGATTTGTCCTTTCATATAATTAATGTTAAATATTGTTTATAATCTTTATGCTAAAACTCCGGATACGACTCCTGCAAGCTGAGAGAAAATAAATGTTCCCACGAATGCAAGACTGCAGTAAAGAAGTGTAGAGATTATAATATTTCTGGAGAAGCTACTCTCAAAATCAAGTTTACTTGATCCATTTATAATTCCTGAAACTAAATTAGTTAATAGGTAAATAGCTTGAATTATGTAAACTCCTATCATTAATTGTAAAATGAATGGCGGTACTGCAACGTCAACTTGAAATATATTTGTTATTCCTGTTCCGATTCCCTGACTCTCGATATCTCCGGCATTAAATCCTTCTAATTGATTACTTAAATTAAGTAATACTTTTGTAACTAAAACCGAAAGGCTGACTACTAGGGCAGACATAACTGGTGCTAAAAATGAAATTTGCATTTTCATACTGGATAATGAATCAGAAAGTAAATCAAACATTCTTTCTTTTAATTGATGCATTTTTTGTAAATATAATGAAAGAGTTGTCATAGAATCTGCGGTAATTGCAGAACCTTTTTTTGAACTCTCAATTAATATTTTCATTACTGATTTAATTAATGGAGAGGGATATTTTGAAACTGCACCAATTTCTTTATTGAAAATTGCATCTTCTAGATTCATACCTCTTTGTCTAATGTTAGAATCGACTATAGAAAAGAAATTATTTACTTCAGAACCTTTTGTATTCTCGACCATTTTAGCAAAAGCTGCTTCTGTAGGTATATTTTGACTGATAAGATTTCCTAGTTGGAAAATTGCAGAAGAAAACTCATCTTCAATTTTTTCAAGTGATTTTTTTGATCCAATAAGTTTTTTTGTTTTATAATTGTAGTAAACAAATAACGACAGCCCTATTGCAAAAATAATTAATAATGATAAATAGAATATGCTATTTTCAAATTTATAGAATGACCAATTGTCTGAACCTGCAAACCATGCAATCAGTAAGAAAGCGGGAATACCAATTAAAGAAAATAATAGACCTGAAATTAATTTTAATCTACCCGTATGAGTATATTTTTTATCTAATATAGACGTGGATACTCCTCCCGGACGAGTTAATAATATTCTTTTTGAAATTAAAAATACAATTATCGGCAAAACTAAATTATACGTAAAAATTAATGGTATTGGTTTTATTGTATCTGCAAGAAATGCAGAAACCATAGGCATCATAATTAGAAGTAGCAATGGCATAACGATACCCAACATATTTACAGTTTGAATTGGAGATTGAAGATTATGAGCATAATGAGTTAAGTTGTCTTGAACTCCTGTTGTTATAACTTCAGTAGCTTTTTCTAAGATCTTTTTAGATTTTTGAGGATTGGCTTCTTGTAAACTGGATTGGATAAGATGTATGGATTCAACAAATGCTGGTTCAGATTCTTTCCAAGTTTCAAGATAATTATTTATTGAATCTTCAACAGTTTGATATTTTCCAGTTTCAACATCCCATAATATTTTTATGAAATCTATTGAAAGTGGGGCCGGTATTTGATTTGCTACAAATAAAATTGCTCTTTCTAAATTTGAATCACGCTTCATATAAATTACAATATACAAAACTGCTATCAATAATTGGTCGGATGCTTTTGCTCTCCAACTATCAAATATTAATTTTGGCATATTGGATAAATAATAAATTAAAAATAATGAAGTCAAAATGGATGCAAATCCAAAAAAGAACTGTCCAAATAAGAATAAAGGTATTGCTAAAATAAAGAATGGAATTGCAGAAAGAATTGCCAATGACATAATTCCTTCTGGATTTATATTTAGGTGGGCAAGTTGAATATATTTTTCTAAATTTGGTAAATCTTTTTGAGATGGTTTTATTTTCAAAATTTTTGAAGAAAAATTAACAGCTTTTTCGTAGGTACTAGATAATATTTTTTTATTTTCATCTAAAAATGTTTGATATTCTTTAGAGTAAGATGTTGATTTTTGACTCGGATTATTTACTTTATTTAATCTGTCTTCGAATTCATTAGCCATTTGTTAAGCCAGTCCTCCCACTCAGAATAAATTTTTTCCGGGTCGGTTTTACCGGATCTATCATAAATTTCTTTACTTATTTTATGAAACATATCATTACATAAAATTGTGAATTCTGCTTCTAGACGAGATTCGTCGTTTTCTGATATATCAACAATTTTTTGTTTTATTTTTGCACGAAGTAAAATATTATTATACACGGCATCCCAGTCACCTGCCCATTCTGGAATTTTAGATGCTATATTCTTCAAAACTTCTGACTCTCCTTGTATTAATGCATCAGTAGGTTCTAATTGGTCAGTTTCAGGATTATATATCATTAAATCAAGGAATCCGTTTTCTTTCAATGGATCATCAGTCCATTCCTTTTTTACTTCAGATATTTGTACAATTCTTTTTTTACGATCTAAACCGGATGCTGTTTTAACTGGATTAGCAACTACAATAATATCTGTTGCTTTGAAAGAGGTTTTTGGAACTTTAAGATCATTAACTACTCTATCAAATATTGAATATGGTGAGTCTCCATGAATTGTTCCCATAACAACGTTTGCAAGAGCACCAACTCTCATTGCTTCATAAAGCGCAGTTGCTTCTTTACTTCTAACTTCTCCGACAATTAATGCAGAATCTCCTAAACGTAATGCTGCCCTTATCCCGTCTTCAGCAGTCATTTCTGAAGAACCTTGAGATAGAACTGATTGAACTTTCATAGATTGGATATCATAATTTAGTTTTTGATAACTTCTTATTGGCAATTCTAATGTATCTTCAATTGTTAAAATTCTAGTGGATCTCATTAATTCTACTAATGAAGAACTTAGAAAGGAAGTTTTACCCGAAGATCTGGTACCTGCAATTAAAATAGTTCTTGAACCGTCGATTAAGAAACTCAGTAAACCTGCTGCAAGAGGATTTATCATTTTATTTTTTATGAAAAGTGGATATGTCCAAGGTTTTTCTCTATGTCTTCTGAATGAAAAAGCCATACCATCTGGACTTATTGGTTCTTGAATTGCTGCAACTCTTGCTGTTGAATTTGGAAGAATCAAATTTGTATCTAAAACGGGATTTGCTTCGTCCAGAGGTCTTCCGGAAATTAACCTCAATTTTGTAGCGATAGCATCAGTTTCTTTTTGTGTTAATGTTATATTTGTTCTACATTCTCCGTATTTTTGATGAACTATTGAAATTTCATTTATATTTGATGGTGCATTAATAGAAATATCTTGTATATTTTCATCATTTAATATTACTTCAATTAAACCGAAACCTAGCGTATATCTAACTAAGATCTCTGCAAGTTGATCAATTTCATCTTTAGTTAATTTTATTCCTTTAGATACGCTTAGATCTTTAAGTAAATCTTTTTCAACATTCAAAAATAATTCTCTTGTTTTTTCTGGATCTATAAATTCTGATTTCTGTGGTTTATGTTCAGATACAACTTGTTTTGCTTCACCAAGTAATAGATACTTATCTTCGGATAAATTTAGTTCAGGTGGGACTATATGATAGATTGGTCTAATATTTTCTTTAATATCTAAAATAGAAACTTTTGTTCCATCTCTCAAATTATATGATTCCATAACTGTGGAATTAGATGGTAAATTTGTAACTAATTTAGCATAAAGGAAATTAGGTTTTATTATTGGATTAAATATTCTTGAATAAATTCTTCGATCATTAGGTTTATGTTCTGAAAAATATGGAGCTGCTAGTTTAATTAGAGAAGTTTTTTCTAATGATTCTTTAATTTCTGTTAATGTTTTTATGAAAACTTTTCTTGATTCAGAATTTTGACGGGTTGAAGTCTGCATTAATTTAAGTTCTTCATTAATTTTTGAATTTAATCTCAAATAAACCCCGATTGGTTCTTCTCTGAGTCCAAAATTTACAATTGATTTCAAAAATTCCATTCTATCTGGATATGGTTCATTATCTGATATTTCTCTAACTGAGGATTCTGAAAATATTTTTTTATTTTCTAAATCTGAAATTATATTTGAAATTTCAACTAAAATATTTGTTTGATCATAAGGATATATTATATCTTCTTGTTGTAAGAATTGTATCTGATTAACTCTGCCAGATTTGGTTAATTTATCAATGGTATCTGCCATAACTGAAGAATTATTTTCAATAGTTGGTGACTTGATACTTTTTGAATAATCAACTTCTAAGATTCTTTGACCTGGCTTTTCAACAATACGATAGGGGTTATTTGAATCCATATTATTAAATAGAATAGCTAGTTTATATATCATATGGCGGATTCAAACGATTCAAATGTTATGGCTGAATTGGCAAAAATAAATAGAAGATTGACACTTATGGAAAATAGATTTTCGAATTTAAGTGATCACGTAAGTCTTATTGAAAACTCGCTAAATGAAAGACATAAAGACTCCGGCAAAAATGTTTCAAATATAGAAATTTCAGTAAAAGAAATTAGAGATAGAGTTAGTAATTTTGAATTAGAGTTAAAAAAATTTAATGGAATTATTTCAAACTTCGCTTCTAAACAAGATATAAAAATACTGGAAAGATATATAAATTTCTGGAACCCAATTAAAGAATAATGGCGCTATTTGATAAAAAAGAAAAAAAACCTGAACTTCCAGTTCCTCCGGCCTATAATCCTAATATGATGTCAAGCCCGGCTATGCCTGCTCCTACTCCAAATAATTTTCCCAATATGAATATGACTGAAAATAATCCAAATATTCCTAGCAATCCTTTTGATAAACTTCCAAAAATGGAGATGAATAATAATTTGGCCCCCCTACCTTCAGAAAATAAACTAAACAATAAGGATCATACCGAATTAATGACCGAAGATATAGAAAAAATAACAGAATCAATTATATCTGAAAAATGGGGTAAATTAAGTTCTGAACTAAAAAATATGATGGAATGGAAAAATGAATTATCAAAACAATTAGATTCTTACAAAAAAAAGGTTGAAGATTTAGATAATAAGTTGGCTCAAACACAAACTGCAATGATTGGTAAAGTTGACGAATACAATAAGTCAATAGGTGATGTTAATGTTGAGATTCAAGCAATGGGAAAAGTTTTTGAAAAACTTATTCCTGAATTTACAAATAATGTTAAAGAATTATCTGAAATTGTAAAAAAACATAAATAATTTTATTTTCCTGGTCTTCCTATCAGTAATGCTGCTCCTGTAAATATTAACAACAATACAATAACTGACAATACAGATGGATCATATATGGTAGATATACCTCTTGTAACTGGATCTGAACTCGGATTAAAATCTGATAAAGATTGTCCTTCTACAAGTTGTCCTGATGTTTGTGAATTAATCGAACTTTCGATAGCAGTTCCCTCAGTAGCTTCTTGAATGGTTGGTACTGCAGAGACAACTGCAACTATTAAAATTACAATCATAACTACAAATATAGCAGTATAAGACTCAGATTGTTTTGCAGCTTCAGCAATATCTTCTTTCTT
>CAJWSY010000046.1 GCA_913045935.1 uncultured Chloroflexota bacterium
GTAAGTTAATAATTTTTCTGAAGTTTCAAGTGCGAAATCCGCATATTTTTCTTGGGTATTTGTAGCCCAAACTCGAATTGTAATATTATTTTTTGTTTTTATTTCTTTGCATTTAATTTTACCAATTGCAAAAAATAATAGGTAAGTTGACATTATTGGGGTTTCTTCAAATATTATTTTAGTATCAGAATCATTAAGCTTTGACTCTTTATAAATTGGCATATTTGAAATAGCTTGTAGATTTGAATCAATTATTAAAGTTAAATTAAATTTCGCTTTGTAACTTGGGTGGTCTATACATGGGAATGCTTTTCTTGCGTCAGTAGGTTCAAATTGTGTACTGATTAGTACTTCATTTTTATTATTTTGTGTTTTGTAATTGCTTGCATATATACCTTTTAGATTATTGGTTATTTTGCCATCGAAATCTATTTTGAATTTAACTTTGGATCCTGAATTTAATGAATTGTATTTTAATGATAATTTGGAATTACTAATTTCGTGATTGATAATTTCATATTGATTTGATTTGTTGTCGTAAATATAACATCTATGTATGTTTAAGCCTTTAGAATCTAATAAAACTTCATTTAATTCTTTATGAATGTCTAAATTTATTTCAACTGAGCCACTATAACTTGAATTTTCCTTAGTTGTGTCAATCAATATATTATAGTTTTGAACAGATAGTTCGTTATTTGTCATTTATCAACTCCATTCGGGTTTTTGTTTGTTTGCAAAAGCTGTTTTACCAATTTCGAAATGATCACTTTGTCTTAATTTTTCAACCTCTGAATATTTTTCTATTTCTTTTGGGTCAAAATCGACTTTATATTCATTTAATATAATTTGTTTAGTTGCTGAAATAGCTAAATAAGAATTTTCCAGGATATTTTTTGCTGTTTTTCTTGCAGTATTTAATGCTTCACCTGATTTTACTACTTTTGATATTAATCCAATATCTTTAGCAACGTCAGCAGAAATCAGTTCACTAGTTAATAGTAAATAGAGAGCTTGTTTTTGAGAAATCAGTTTTGCTAGTTTAGCTGCTCCTCCTGCTCCTGCAAAAAGACCTACTTTAGGTTCGGGAAATCCAAAAGTTGAATTTTCCGATGCAATTAAAATATCGCACGATAAAGCTATTTCCAGCCCACCTCCAAGTGCGTAACCTTCTATGGCAGCAATAATTGGTTTGTAACATATGTAGCTAGATGTAATGCCGCCAAAAGGAACAACAGGATCGCTTTCTGATTTAGTATGTTTAAGATCATTTCCAGCGGAAAAAGCTAAGCCACCCTCACCTGATAATATAGCTATTTTCAATTTATTTGATTTTTTGTAATGTTCAAATATATCTTTCAATTCATAGCTAACTTGAGGATTGATCGAATTCATTTGCTTTGGTCGGTTTATTGAAACTTCTAGAATTTGATCGTTTATTGAAGTTTTTATGTATTTATATTTCATTTGATAATCTTATAATACATTTGAGTTGTTTAACATACATAATTGATAAAATGAAAATAGGAATAAATATTTCAGATAGTAGAATTTTTGATCAAAATTTATCAAATGATATTTTACTGCCTGAAAAAATTAGTTCTCGAAGTAAATTGTTTGAATCAATAGGTTTTGATTTCTTTACTTCAAATGAAACTAAATCTAACCCTTTTGTCCCTTTATCAATTAGTTCTGAATCTAGTAACAAACCTGAATTAATTACATCTATAGCTTTGGCATTTGTTAGAAGTCCTATGGATTTAGCTTATATCTCTTGGGATTTGCAAAGAATTTCAAATGGAAGGTTTGTTTTGGGATTAGGAAGTCAAGTTAGGGGACACATTGTTAGAAGATTTTCAGGTGAATGGCACCCACCAATTGATCGAATGAGAGAATATTTAGAGTGTATTGATCAAATTTGGAACAATTGGCAAAATGATTCCCCATTAAGCTATAAGGGAGATTATTACAATATAGATTTAATGACACCTTTTTTTAATCCAGGACCAATAAATACAAAATTCCCCAAAATTATATTAGCTGCAGTCAATAAAAAAATGTCTGAATTATCAGGAGAATTAAGTAGTGGAATTATTCTTCATGGATTTACAACAAAAAAATATGTTCAAAAAACATTATTACCTGAAATACATAAAGGTAAAAATTATAAGAAATTAAAAGATGAATTTATAATTACATCTGGTGGATTTCTAATAGTAAGTGATGACGATAATAATATTCAAAAAAAAGTTGAACAAATTCGTTCACAAGTGGCTTTTTATGCTTCAACAAAAAGTTATCGAAAAGTAATGGAAATTCATGGATGGGAAGCAATTGCTGATAAGCTTTATAGATATTCAGTAGATGGGAAATGGGAAAAAATGCCATCGTTAATAAGTGATGATATGTTAGATGAATTTTTGTTAATTACCAATATCCAGGACGCCCCAAAAAAGATTAAAAATAAATATAATTATTCAAATTATTTAACACTTCCAGTTGAAATAATATATGAATACGGGATTGATAATACAAAAAACCTTATACAGCAAATTAAAGCTTGATTATAGTTCAAGAATTTTTGCCAAAGAAGATAATGTGCTTTCTAACTCCCCTTCATGATTAATTATTGTGTAATCAAATTTTTTATGCTCGTTCATTTCTTCTTGAGCTTTATTAGTTCTTTTTTTAATTTCTAAGGAACTATCTGTTTTTCGTGATTTTAGCCTTTTAAGTAATATGTCAATATTTGGAGGCATTATAAAAATTGTAACTGCATTTTTTAATTTTGTTTTCAATTTTTCTACGCCTTGTATATCGGTTTTTATAATTACTTTTATATCTTTTTGCAAACTTTCTTCAATTTGATTTTTGGGAACACCATAAAAATTGCCATAAACTTCTGACCATTCTATTAATTTATTTTCACTGATTAATGTTTCAAATTGTTTTTCTGATACAAAAATATAATCAACATTGTTTTTTTCATTTTCACGAATTTTTCTTGTTGTAACGGTTGTGATTGTATTTATGTTATGGAATTTTTCACTCAATTTTTTAATTACAGAATCTTTTCCCACACCAGAAGGTCCTGATATAATATAAATGTTTTCATATTTAATCATTTTAATTGTTTTTATCTATTTCATCCCAAAAATTTGGATACGATACACTTGCATGTTCAGCACCTTCAATTACCGTTGTTCCTTCAGACAATAAACCTGCAATCCCTAGCATCATAGCAATTCTATGATCCCCATAACTTTCTACTTTATTACCTGTTAATTTGTTACCAGGTTTAATTATCATTCCATCTTTAGTTTCTTTTATATTAGCTCCTAATTTATAAAGCCCATCAACAGTGGCTTTTATTCTGTCAGATTCTTTTATTCTTAGTTCTTCAGCATCTTTTATTATTGTTTCAGAATTAGCAAAACAAGCTGCTAACGATAGTATTGGAATTTCATCAATAATTTTAGGGATAATGTTCTTATCAATTGTTATCCCTTTTAATTTACTAGATTTAATTAAAATATCTCCTCTAGGTTCACCCATATCCTCTTTTTTATTTTCTATTGTTAAGTTTGCTCCCATTTCAATCAAGACTTCTAAGATTCCAGTTCTATTAGGATTTAATCCAATATTAGGAAGATAAATTTCAGCATTATCATGGCACGACCCTAAAACCATCCAAAAGGCTGCAGAACTAATATCACTTGGGATTAATATATTTTGAGAAGTTAATTTAGATTTTTCTATAGTAATGACATTTTTGTTGGTTTTGATTTTTGCTCCCATAGCACTGAGCATTCTTTCTGTATGATCTCTACTTTTAAAAGGTTCTTCAAAAGTTGTTTTGCCTGATGCCTGTATTCCTGCTAATAATACACAAGATTTAACCTGAGCACTTGAAACCGGGCTTATGTATTGGATAGCATTAAGATCGCCACCATTAATTTCAAATGGAGCAGTAATATTATCGATACTTTCTGAATTTATAGAATTTATTTTAGCACCCATTTGAATTAAGGGTTTTGCAATTCGATTCATTGGTCTTTTGCTCAGAGAATTATCTCCGATTAAAATCGATTTAAAATTTTGCCCAGCTACCACTCCACTTAATAATCTCATACATGTTCCGCTGTTTCCGCAGTCTAAAGGTTCTGTGGGATTAGTAAAACCTTTTGAGCCATTGCCATGAATGGTGAATGAGTGTATTGGGTAATCATCAATATGATTTACTTTATGTATTATTTTGGTACCTAAACTTCTAAGAGTCCTAATTACAGATTCTTGATCATCTCCGACACAAAAATTTGTCACTTCTGCAGTTCCGTGAGCCATTGCATTTAATATTGCAGCTCTATGGGAAATTGATTTGTCTCCTGCAATTCTAAGTTTAGAATTTATGTTTTTTGATTTGGTTACTTTTTTTATCAATTTATTTAGTTCTTTTATATTTCCACAAATCTTTTGATTTGGATTTTTCCATGTCTATTCTTTTTTGTATCAACCCTTCAGATACTAAAAACCCAGCCATAGTTTGGCCAGATGACAATATATTTGACGAAGGTGCAGAGCCATCATTATTTCCTGTAACACCTAATTCCCATCTCATACGACTTTCCCAACCTTTGATTAAATAATCTAAAAGTAATTTTTCCTTATTTTCAAACGAGTTGTTAAGATTTGAGATTTCTTTGTTGATTTGATTAAACCAATGAGTGCTTAAATCATTTGTTCTTTTTATTATTTCAAATAATTCTTCTGGGTCCGTTAAACTTCCAATTGTTGAGTAGTTAAATTCATTTTTTGCCAACTTGGACATTTCTCCCCAAGAACTAGATTCTTCTGCGTATTTTATTATTGAGTATGAAATTAATTTTGGGATCACATTAGTTGCGCCATAATAACTGTCAAATTCAACGGGTTCCATAAAATACGGTTCCATTTCAATACTTTCTATTATTTGTATTAAAATATTAAAAAATCTTTCATTAACATTTTTAGATGGCATTAGCAAAAATTGTTGTTCCGTAAACATACTGTCAACTTTTGACAATTTGTAATTAAGGTTGATAATTGGGTAGGCTGATACATAATTGATTTTTTCATTATTTATAGAGGAATTTGCCCAATTAATCGCATCATTTTTAGCAGGGCTTAGATCAACTATTAATTTATCTTCAGTTGAATTGTCAATGATTTGATTTAATATTCCTTCTCTGAATTTTACCAAAGAATCTACAAATACTATTTCATGGGAATGGAAATCTTTGAGATTTTTATGAATTTTATTAAATACATTAGATTCTTTTATTTGTTTATCTAGTTTTTGCTCTAGAGAAAAACATTGTATATCTAAATTTTTATTTTTATTTTTTATTTCAATAGCTAGCTCAAGGCTTTCATTAGAACTTAAAATAAATGATAAAACAGACATTGTTATAAAACAGTGTAATAATTAATTACCACAACCGCAGCCACCGCCGCCACCGCCGCAACCACTGTTTTGTGTGTTTTCTGGAGTTTCGTTCGCTCCACAAGCGCAGCCACCACCGCCACCGCAGCCACCACCGC
>CAJWSY010000047.1 GCA_913045935.1 uncultured Chloroflexota bacterium
GATCAAATGTATGGGCTGTAGTTTTGATCGTTTTATTATATTTAGTAGGATCTAACGTAAAACATCAGAATATAGATTAGGCTTTTAACATTTAGATCTGAATCTCTTGAAATATGAATTAACGACCTAATAAATTATATTTTTTTTCAATTTTCTTTTTGGATTTAAACTGCATAAAATATTTAAGAAGTGCGAAGTTATTTCCGAGCCATGATCTTTTTTTCAATGTTTCGATTTCGTAAAGATTTGGATCGGGATAAAACACTGAACAATCCACGGAGCCTATACCTTCATAGTTTTCTTCCCTTTTTTCTATAGATCCCAAAGAGCTAATATCTCTGATTTCAGAAAATGCTTTCGTAAAAAGCATATATTCAGAGACACCAATGCTATTTTTCATCAGACGATGAGCCAAGATAACATCTTGGCCAGCAATTTCCGTAAATTGGTTTACTTTTTTTATTAAAAAATCACCATAATGAACAAAGGACTTTAATTTAAGATCCCCGACCTCAGGGCATGTACTGCATGCTCATGTAGCACAAAATTTGATATCATTTACGTGTTGATTAAATTTTTTAAAACTATTCTGGAGTTTTGATATTATTTTTTCAGAAAAATTAGTTGGGTCATCAGGAATTGCATAAAAAAGAGCTGCATCACCTTGCAATTTGTTAATTGTTAAAACACCGTCCAATTCTTCAATAACTTTTTCAAGTAAATCGCTAATAATGTGTTCCGCATGTGCTTGCCCTTGAGATAGTTTATCCTTTTTTGCAGCATCTGTGTTATGCCCACTAACAAAATTTGTATAGCCACTAATATCAACTAGCGTAATAAATCCTTTATGACTTTCCATATTCAAATCTAATCATCAAGTTCGAAACAAAAAACCCTACAAATTTCTTTGTAGGGTTCTAAAATTTGAACTGGATATTGTATTCTTAAATAATGAATTATTCTAAAATATTAATATCACCTTTTTAAATTATATGCTAAACCAAATACATTTATTCGATCTTGGTTTGATTTAGTTAGATCCTCTAGCTTGTATAAATAGAAAATTTTTAGTGATTTCTTTTTTGAAAGATTCAAGTTTAAACCGAGAGATAATCTGTATTCATCATAATTATATTTATTTATATCCTGAAGATGAACCATTTCACTAGAAATAAACGGTTTAATTTTTTTATTCATTTTGTATACAATGGAGATTTTGTTACGAAATAAATCTTCATTGGATTTACTCTTTTCACTTGTTCTCTGTAATTTTATTCTATATTTACAAGTTAGATTTTTAAAATTATATCTATAGGATCCGCCAAGACTTAATCTATGTTTAGTTTTGTCATCGAAGATGGCATAGCGAACTGGAATAAATATTTTAATTGCATCAAAAGCATCATATGAGACCGTTAATTCTGTGAATGTTTGTTTAAACGATGATAATCCATCCTTGATCCTAAGTCCCTGTTCTAGCCCAATCTCAAACTGGTTAAATAATTGTGTTTCTAGACTTACGCTATTCCATGTTTCTATAGCATCTTCTCCATAAACTGTCTGCGTAAAAAGTAATACTAAGAAAAAATAATAGAGGTTCAAACCGAGTATCCTAAAAAGGAATTTCAAAATCTTTCAATACGGTAGGAGTTACCTGCTAATGGAGAGTTAGAATCACTCTTCGTAAAATATCTTTATATTTACTCGATCAAGGAAGATCCTGCCTATCTCGAAACGTTGGATTGATAACCCAGTCCTATTTTCAAGATCGATCAATAGATCCTTATGATTCTCCGGTTTGATATTTTCAAGTTTATCATATTCAATTGTGCGACGACCTAGCAACTTTTCGCTATCTTGAATTTTGCCTTGATTTTCGAGGATATATGTCAAAATAATTATAATAAAATTTGCAAATATCAGTTCCTGCTGAGAGACCTCATTTGATCCTATGGCATTAATTACACCAGTAGTAATTACGATAAATAGGTAGGTCATCTCTTTAATTGGAATTGGATCAGTTCGATAACGAAGAATCGCAAATACAGCGAACAATCCAAAAGCAAAACCGATATTAATATCCATGTTTCCTAGTATGTAGGCAAAAAAGAATATCAGTGAGTTAAACATGAAATATGTAAAAACGAAATCATTGCTATCATGGAACCGTTTATATATTTGCATTATTATGAGATATGCGACAGAAATATTAAATAAAAATCTAAATGCTAAATTGTAAAAGTCTGATGAAAGTTCCATTGTTTCTTATTTATTTTTAAAAGTTGGTAAAACATAAAAAGAACACGAATTGTTCTAACAGAAAACTAATCATTAACAATAAATAAGGATAGCTTTGATTTAAAGTAAATAAGTGTTTTACTATTACAAATCACTATTATAGATACTATTCAATGCACCCGGAGTACCATTATTCATGGATGGGGACCAGCTCTGCCAGTCTTCATTATCCAAGGAAGGATGCCTTAATTCAAGGGTAGGGCCACCACCATCAGCTGCTATTGGCCATGGAGGATCATCATCATATTCGACAATGTCTGCTAGTGAACCTTTTGAGTCAAACAACCTAATTTGATCGCTATTACCACTTAGGCCAAAACCTAAATCACCATGGTAAAATTCTACATTTGGGAATAATCCAATAAATTTTAAGGAATCCTTGCAAAATACAACATATTGTTCAGGAGATATTATTGTTTCTGGAGAAACCGTAAAAATATGATTATCATTATCATCTTTTAATTGCCAAAGACTTATATCTATAGTGTCAATACTATTATTATAAATTTCTACCCAGTCATCAGGATCAAAGTTATCCGAAGAATGATAATTGATCTCATTAATGACTATGCCATAATCTTCAATATTTTGGTCATTTATTGTTTCATCACAGCAATAAAAAATAACCACACCACTGATTAGATATTTTACTTGATTCAAACTATACATCACTCATCATTTAATAAATGAAGTTAATTGTCTCAATCGGAAACAATATTTTATTTGATAGTAAATGTATATTGTTATAAAAGTACATTATATAATTAATTAAATAACGATCACTTTTAATTCTTGTCCTTGGATTAATTTCTCTGAACGATCTAGGAAAATAGTAAGAAACAAATTTTCACATTTTAGCTCTATCTGTATTTTTGATGCTACTTCTTTGATAGACTGTATTTCCCCACTGAATACATTTTCACTACCCAAACTATTTTTGTTAAATATTTTAAACTGATTTGGCCTTACGGAAATGAAGGATTGTTTTGTTTTAGAATCAATAAAGTAGTTTTTTTCATCAGGCATCATACTTAGCGGAATAAAATTAGTCTCTCCAAATAGCAATGCCACCTTTTTTGATTTTGGATTATTGTATAATTCATTTGGGAGTCCAATTTGAACGATACTTCCATCATCAAGAACAACGATTCTATCCGAAATTTTCATTGCATCGTTTATATCGTGAGTGACAATAATTGCGGTGGTATTAAACTTTTTTATTATTTTGCGGATTACAGTACCCAGATTTTCCTTCAAATCATAATCCAAATTACTGAGTGGCTCGTCCATCAAAATAATTTTGGGGTTGATGGCTAATGATCTCACAAGAGCAACTCTTTGTTGCTCTCCACCAGAGCATTCATGAGGAAATTTTTCCATTATTTTTTTAATATCTGTAATATCTATCAATTGTTTCACTCGGTCTATATTGGTTGAACTATCTTTACCAAAGTAAATATTTTCGGACATAGACATATTGGGGAATAAAGCATAATCTTGAAAAACCAATGAGCAATTTCTTTTTTCTGGAGCTACGAAAACATTTTGATTATTTACAATTTTATCATTTAAAATTATTTCTCCTGATTCAGGTATCTCAAGACCAGATACCAATCTTAGCAATGTAGTTTTTCCACTTCCACTGCTACCAACAACGCTGATAATTTCACCAGTTTCTACATCTAGATTGATATCATTCAACACATTTTGTTCACCATAACTTTTATTTAGACCCTGGATTGTAAGCATTTTTAATTTTCGCTATTTATCTGCCCGTGGATTATTACTATGGCTGGGACAGAAATAAAGATAATTAATAGAGAAGGGAATGAAGATTGAGAAAACTGTGCTTGATTAATTAAATCATAGGTTAATGTTGCAAGCGTGTCAAAATTAAATGGCCTAAGGATCAAAGTAAGCGGTAATTCCTTAACGATATCAATGAATACGATTAAACAAGTAAGTAGTAATGGCTTTTTCAGCATTGGTAAATTGATATAGAATAAGGTATCCATTGCTTTTATTTTGAGTGTTCTTGAAGCTTGATTGATACTACCACACTGCTTTT
This sequence comes from uncultured Chloroflexota bacterium, assembly GCA_913045935.1. Taxonomy (GTDB): domain Bacteria; phylum Chloroflexota; class Dehalococcoidia; order Lucifugimonadales. The sequence goes on from CAJWSY010000047.1 coordinate 4,367, forward strand.
CCATGCTTGATTCTATTGGTTGCCAGGCAACAGCCAAAAAGCGGACTATATACGCAAATATTAGGCCTGAAATTGATCCAATAATTACTAAAGGAAGTATCCCATTTATTGTACTATTTAATTTTAACAGACCTATAGCGATTATCGCACCGGGCATTGAGTATCCTAGGATCGCTAATTGACCTATTTTTTTTAAAATATCATTATTAAAATAGTTTTTACTGAAATTTATTAGATATGCCAGTGAAACAATAAAAAAGCAAGAAATAAGGGCTATAGAGATAGTATTAAACATAATTAAAAATAGATTCACATCCGCCAAATGAAACTTTGAGTGAACCAACCAGGTAAATAACCTTACAACGGGTATTAAAAATCCAAAAAGAAACGGTGCTGTACAAAATAATAATACCATTATTGTTTTATTTTTTCCGAGTTTCATTCTTGTAAGAAAGTGATTACTACCTCTAATATTATGATATTTTTCATTTTTTCTGTAAAATTTCTCAAATACTAAAATCAGAAATACAAAGAATATTAAATACGTTGACAACTTTAGAGCACTTGATATGTCATGCATACCGAACCATGATCTAAAGACACCAATTGTCAATGTTGATATACCAAAATACTCTACTGCTGCATAATCATTAAGAGTCTCCATAATGACCAGGCTTGATCCAGCAATAATCGCAGGCTTCATAATTGGCAATACCACTTTTCTAAAAATTTTATCTGTTGATATACCGAGCATCTTTGCGGCCTCAATCAACCTACTTCCTTGAATCAAAAGTGACGCTCGCACACTTAAGTATACGTAGGGGTATAGTACAAATGAAAAAAGTAGTATTACAATTACATATACTAATATGTTCTCAATCATTATTGTCTCTTGGATACCAAGACTTTTTCTGCTCCAATTGAAAAAAGGATTTAATATTTCAAGGACATCATAATAAGAATATGCAGCTATATAAGTAGGAATTGTCATGGGTAGTATTAAAATCCATTCTATAACTTTTCTACCATGAAAATCATAGCATGTAACAAACCATGCACAACCTACACCAATTATTGTACTAACTGCCCCAACACCTACAACCAAGCACAATGTCGAGCGAACGTATCGATGCA
>CAJWSY010000048.1 GCA_913045935.1 uncultured Chloroflexota bacterium
CACTTTTTCCAGGCCCTAATCCTTTTACCCCTCCAGTTGCTATTGCAATCTTAGCTTTTTCTATTTGATAATTTTCTTTAGAATTTTCTTTATCTACAAAATTTTCAACTCTACTTTTCCATGTATCAACACGATTTGGAAATAATCCGGGATATGCCTTAACAACCAATATGAATAGTGTCAATATAAAAAGGCCTGAGAAAATAATACCGGCTAAATATCTTTTTGGATAGCCCCCTATAAAACACAATAAAATGACCATGCAAAACAAGATTGCAGTGGTTGAAAAATTAGCTGGTAAAATCAATACTAATATTGACAAAATTGGAAACCACAAAGGGATAATAGAGCTGCCAAAACGTATCTCTTGATCTTTAATTTTTGCAAGATATCGAGAAACATAAATCATTAAAATAACTCCAGCTAAGGTTGACGGTTGGAAAGTAAATCCAACAAATGGAATTTTTATCCATCGACTTGTATTTGTCAATGAATCTGTAATTGAAGGCTGAAATAATGTATATAATAATAAGACTATTACAACAGGTATCATTAGGATTGAAATTCCTCTAAAATATCTGTAGGGAATTTTTTGAATAAAATACATGAAAGTAAATCCAACTGACAAATGAATAAAATGCTTAAATAGAAAACCAAATGTATTACCCCCGCCAGAAACATAAGCTAGATTACTTGCGGCGCTATATACAGGTAAAAAGGAAAAACCTGCAAGCAATAATAATACTGCCCACAAAGTTCTATCTCCTTGTATGTTTTCTAAAATTTTATTCATTATAATTTTCTAACAGCTGATTTAAATTGTCTTCCCCTATCTTCATAATCATCGAATAAATCAAAACTTGCACAGGCCGGAGAGAGAAGAACGGTATCGCCAGAAGTTGAAACTTTATATGCCGCACTAACAGCTTCATTCATTGATTTGGTTTCGATAATATATTCAACAATATTTTCAAAATGATCAATGATTTTCATGTTATTAGCTCCTAAACAAATAATTGCTTTTACCTTTGTTGAAACCAATTTTGTCAATTCTGAATAATCATTTCCTTTATCAATCCCTCCAACTATCCAAATAGTTGGTGATTCCATTGACTCCAATGCATAATAAGCTGCATTTATATTTGTTGCTTTAGAGTCATTAATATACTTTACCTTGTTAATTGTTAAAACATTCTCAAGCCTGTGTTCAACTCCCTGAAAATGCTCTAAACTTTTTCTAATGGTCTCTTTTCGAATCTTTAATAAATTTGCAACCGTAGCAGCAGCCATTGCATTTCTTATGTTATGATTCCCTTTTACTAAAAATTTATCTGTAGGCATAGTTATTTTATTTTTATCAATTATGATATTTATTTCTTTGTTTAAATAATATGCTCCCTGATCGACTTTTTTTTTAATCGAAAAAGGAAGCAATATTGAATTAATATTATTTGTCTTTATGTATTTATTAGTTTCATCACAATCTGAATTATAGATTAAATAATCATTTTCAGATTGATTCTTTGTTATTTTAAATTTGGCTTCGATATAGGCATTATAATTTTTATATCTGTCTAAATGATCTGGGCTAATACCAGTTAATATTGCTATATGGGGTCTGAATTTTTCCACACCATCCAACTGAAAACTACTTAGCTCAACCGTACTGTATTGAACAGAATCTTCACAAACTTTTGAAAAACTATTTCCGATGTTTCCTGAAATTGAGCAACTGATATTTGCATCAGAAATTAATTTGTGAACCAATGTTGTAGTAGTTGTCTTACCGTTACTTCCAGTTATTCCAATAATTTTTGATTTTGAAAAATTAAATGCAAATTCAATTTCAGAAATCACTTTAATACCATTGTTTCGATAAAAATCAATTATTTCCAAATCATCAGAAATACCTGGGCTTTTTATAACAAAATCTATGTCTGTACATTTTGCCAATTCATGTGAGTTTTCTTCAAAATCTATATTTAATCCATTAAATTTCTTCTTGGTTTCCATATCAATCGAGCCGTTATCAGAAACAAATACTTCATAAGAATTTTTCCTAGCTAGTATCGCACTACCTTTTCCGCTCTCCCCTGCACCAAGAATTACAATTTTTTTCAATTATCTGATTTTAAGGGTTATTATTGATAGTATAGCAAGTACAATCCCCACAATCCAAAACCTTGTGACAATTTTACTTTCGTGATATCCTTTTTTCTGAAAATGATGATGTAATGGAGACATTAAAAAGATTCTTTTTCCTACACCATATTTTTTTCTTGTATACTTGAAATAAAATACCTGCAGAATCACAGATAAATTCTCGATCAAAAAGATTCCACATATAAGCGGTATTAACCATTCTTTTCTTACCGCAATTGAAATAACTGCAATAATCCCCCCGATGGTCAAACTTCCCGTGTCCCCCATAAAAACCTGAGCAGGATATGTATTATACCAAAGAAAACCAACGAGAGCACCAACAAAAGCTCCGATAAAGATTGTAATTTCACCTACTCTTGGTATGTACATGATATTTAAATAATCAGAAAAAATTATATTTCCAGAAACCCATGAAAAAACACCAAGTGTTAAAACAATTATTGCAGATGAACCAGCAGCAAGCCCGTCTAAGCCATCTGTTAGATTAGCTCCATTTGAAACAGCTGCAATAATTAGTACAACAAAAAAAATAAATACAATCCATGTGTAGGATTGTAAACTTGGATCTATCCAGGTAATTAAATCTGAATAATTGAACACATTATCTTTGACAAAGGGTATGGTTGTCTCAGTCGATTTATATTCTGAAAGATTATCAATAGCTTGTATTTGATCTGTAAATGGTCCTTGATCTTTGACAGTAACTTCTGGATGAAAAAAGAGTGTTGCTCCAACAACTACCCCAAGAATTACTTGACCTATTATCTTATAAGCTCCCCTAAGGCCTGTCTTGTTGTTTTTGGATAATTTGATATAGTCATCAATAAACCCAATTACTCCCATCCATAACAGGGTAATAATCAATAAAATAATATATATATTATCAAGTTTAGCAAATAATAAAACAGGTATAAGTGTAGAAAGAAGTATTATTAAACCTCCCATTGTAGGAGTCCCTTGCTTTTCATTTTGTCCTGAAAGCCCTAAATCTCTTATTGATTCACCTATTTGTTTTGTTCTCAAAAAATTGATAATCTTCCTTCCAAAAATTGTAGAAATGAGTAAAGATGTAATGACGGCGGCGGCTGCTCTGAAAGAAATATAGGTAAACAAAGAAGCTCCAGGTATCTGATATTGATTTTCTAAATATTCAAAAAGATAGTACAGCATAGTTTTAGTTTTTTTGATTTAAAAGGTTTTTAACAATGTCAAAGTCATCAAAATCAGATTTTACACCCTTAATCTCCTGGTAGGTTTCGTGTCCTTTGCCAGCAACCAGAATAATATCATTTGATTTAGCAAACTGGCATGCTGCTTTTATTGCTTCTTTTCTATTTGTAATTGAAATGGATTTGTTTGAATGAAAAGGCTTTACTCCCCTAGTCATTTCTTCAATTATTAATTCTGGATCCTCATTTCTAGGGTTATCACTTGTAAAAATTACTTTAGAACTTAGTGAAGTAGCAATATCACCCATCAACGGTCTTTTTGACTTGTCTCTGTTTCCTCCACAACCAACGACTGTTATCAAATTATTGTCAATCGACTTAATTTCATTTATAGAATTAAGAATGTTTTCTAGTGCGTCAGGGGTATGAGCATAATCAACAATAGCTGTAATCTTATTCTTTTTATAAAACTGAAATCTACCATCAACAGCTTGTAAATTACTTATTGACATCAAAAGCTCGTCCTCTGGAACACCTAATATCGAAGCGGTTGAATAAACAGCTAATATGTTATACGCATTAAATCTTCCAACTAGTTTACTCCAAACCTCTGAACTATTAATTTTTAAAAGCATTCCATCAAATGATGATTCCAAAATTTTGGTCTTAAAATCTGAAACTGAGTTAAGTGAATACGTATATTTAGCTGCTTTTGTATTTTGAAGCATAAATAAACCGTTTTTATCGTCATTGTTTGTTAATGCAAAAGAATACTTACCTAGTTGGTCAAAGAAAGTTTTTTTGACATCTCTGTAGCTTTCAAAAGTTTTGTGATAATCTAGATGGTCATGGGTTAAATTTGTATAAATTCCCCCTTTAAAATCCAATCCTTTAATTCTATTTTGGTCAATTCCATGTGAACTAACTTCCATGAAGCAATACCTTACATTTTTAAGGACCATTTCATTTAAATATCTGTTAATCGAAAGAGAATCTGGAGTTGTTTGATTAGCCTCATATTCATCTTTATTGATTACAATCTTAACAGTAGAAATTAATCCAGATTTAATTCCTAAGTTTTTATATAATTCAAATAAAAGAGTTGTAATCGTAGTTTTCCCGTTAGTACCAGTAACCCCTATAAGGTTTAATTTTGAGGAAGGATTATCAAAATAATTAGAGCAAATAATGGCCAATGCTTCTCTAGAACAAGGTACATTTATATAAACAATATCATCAACTTTATCTTCTGGCATTTCTTCACAAATGATACAGTTAGCACCATTTTCAATAGCTTGACTTATATAATCATGTCCGTTAACATTTACTCCATTTATAGCGACATACATGTCAGAACTTGTAACTAGCCTTGAATCAAACTCAACTTTTTCTATAGACAAAGAGGTGTTTCCAAAAACACGATTTATATCTACTTTATATAAAATTTCTCTAATTAATTTCAAATCAATTTTATTTTTATCGTTTGTCCTTTATTAATTGTTGATCCTGCCCTAACAGATTGCCTAATCTTATTTCCGTAACCCTCAACTAAAACTTTACAACCTACGTTTTCTAAGAGTGGAATTACATCCATTAATTCATAATCACTCAGGTCAGGCATTATCATATTTTCTAATTGGGTTAAGACTTTGGAATCAATACTTTTACTTTTCCAATCAAAATCATCTCTGTTAAATATTTCAACAGACGGGATTTCAGAATATATTTTTTGTGCTATCTCTTTGAAAACAGGTGCAGCAACTACATTACCATAATATCCCTTAGACTTATTGGGTTTATGAATAACTACAATGCATGAATATTTTGGTTTATCTGCAGGAAAATAACCGGCAAAAGAAGAGATATATAAACCAGATGATTTCCAGTATTCCGTTTGACAAGTACCTGTTTTTCCTGCCATTGAAAAATCTTCAGAATAAATATTATGTGCTGTACCATGTTTTTTCTCAACAACATTTTTCATCATATTTTTTACCACATTAATTGTTTCGATACTGCATATTGATTCCGAGATGATCTCAGTGTTAAATTGTTCGATAACTTGATCAAATTGTTTTACCTGATTAATAAATCTTGGCTTAACCATCAC
>CAJWSY010000049.1 GCA_913045935.1 uncultured Chloroflexota bacterium
GTTGGTGCAGGTGACTTAATTTCCACTTTAACACAGGCAACTGTAAGTGCTAGTTCAAGTACAACAGTTACTGAAGGTGGAGAAGACAAAGAAATTGGATTAGACGCAAGTCTAAGTTCATTCGGAACATTAACTGACAACGAAGTTGCAGGTTTAATTGACGATGAAATCGAATGGAATGACACAGACATTGATGTACACGAAGAATTAGTTCTTGGTGCAGCTATGACTATGTTAGCTTCAGGTGAATCCAATGGTGAAGAAGAAATGGGTTCAGATATGTACTTAGGTACAACCGGAACAGGTTTTACATATAAATACGTATTTGAAGACGCAATTAACTCTGGTGCTACAGATTTAATTTCAAACTTAGATTCAGACGAACCTTTGACAATTGAAATTTTAGGAACATCAGTAGAAATTACAGATATGGCTGCAAGTGCATTCACATATAAATTAGCAGATGAATATTCATTATTCACTGGTGATTCAGTTACTGTGGATGGAAAAGAAGTTTCATTAGTTAATGTTGCTTCAGGTTCAAGCGCTAACGTAGTAATCACTGTTGACGGTGAACAAGAAACTGTTGGTTCAACAAGTGAAACTGTAAATGGATTAAAAGTTCAAGTTTCAGATACTTTCTATTCCGATGATTTAGAAGACAGATTTGCTGTTTTAAGAATCGGTGCAGATTTATCCAAAACAGCTACAGACGGACAAGCAGTAGAACTATACGGTGGAGATGACACTGATTCAGATAATGAATATCAATGGACAATCTCTTTAGCTGGAGCAAACAGCTACATCGGAGTAGAATACGATGCAATTTCAGATGAATTAGACGACACATGGGCACCTGTAGGTGTTGGTGGATCTATTTCAATGCCTAACAATTACGCTGCAGTTACTTTCGATAGTATGACAACATCAAATTATGTTGACGTAGAAATTAACGCAGGTGGATCAGAAAGTGTTAACGACACAACTGTAGATGTATGGGAATTCACAGCTTCAGAAGAAGATGGATTCTATATTAACAGCGAAGAAGTTGATACTGTATTCTTATCCAGTAACTTAGCGCACAACGGAAATTCCGACGAAAATACAACAGTAACATGGCATTACCAAGATGATGACGGTGATTGGCACAATGTAACTGCTTCAAACAATACAGAAGCATTACAAGTACAATACAAGTCAGGTTCATACTTGGAAATTGTACCTGGTATTGGTGTAACAGCTGGTATTAATGTAACAGTTCATGCATCTAACATCTCAGGAATTGACGATGATTTAGAAGTATACTTAGGTTACGACGCAGACGGTGATACTTTAATCGGTAACGCTGAAGACGAAGTAGCTGGAGAAGTACAATTAGGTGAAACTGATTATAGTACAAGAGAATATGACATCATCAGAGATGGTGGAATAATCTTAAGAGATCCTGACGGAAACTTACAAGGTAAAGGTTCTGTTGAATTCTCTATTCCAGAAGAAGAAGTAAAAGCGAATATAATTGTAAGTGGTCCAGAAACAACTACGACTACACAACAATTCAGTTCAGTTACTGTTAACTCAGTTGCAGGACAAAGTGTAATTAAACTAGATACAGAAGTAACAGATCCAGCATCAAGAAACTTAATCTTGGTAGGTGGTCCTGCTGTAAACAGATTAACAGCACAAGCTATGGGTCTAAACTACCCAACAACTGGCGCAGATTCAGGTGTTCCTGAAGGTGCAGCTTTAATTAGAATGGTTGAAAACGCATTCGGCGGTTCTAACACAGCATTAGTTGTTGCAGGTTGGGACGCAGAAGATACAAGAGCAGCAGCTTCTGTATTACAAAACTACAGATCATACGCTAACCAATTAGATGGAAAGATGGAAGTTAAAGTTTCCGGAACATCCGTTTCAGCGGTTGGTGGTGACGTAGCTACAGAATAAGAGGGGATTTCCCCTCTTTTTCTTTTTTTTCGATATTTTTATTAATTTGTGTGTAGACCAAGTCTATGAAACGAAAAAAATTCAAAATTAAAAGTACAGATATAATTACATTTTTTACAGTATTCATTTTAACTTCGTCTTTATTCGGACTTTCATTTATCAAAGATAACGAGGAAGAATTTATTTTACCAGATAATGTTTTTGAATATAATTCTAAATTAAATAATGGTACTTATTATGTCGAGGAAGAAGATAGTGTTTTCATAGTATATTTGCCACTATCCAACGGACAATATTATAAAATGGGTTATCGACTTGACCCAAGATTGATAAATAACTACGAGTACCCCTCAGATGTTCTTAATTTAATCCAATCAAACAATAAAATATATCTATCAACAAATCCAAATATAATTGACGGAAAAATAAATGTCGCCATATTGGAATTGGCAAATTCGATCTCATTAGCAGGATTAGATTCAAATACTAAGATGATTGAGTCATTTACAGAAGATTCAAATCCAATAAATCCGGAAGTTCCATTAAAGTCTTGTGATAGCAAGGATTTTGTTATAGAATTCAACATAGTTGATAGAAATGAGGGTGTATTTATTGGAGATAATTGTATACAGATTAATGCAATTAATTCTGATAGATTAATAAATTATGCAGACGCTGTTGGATACGGATTAGTGGGAATCAATTAATATATTGAATAACTTCATCATACGTTATTGCATCAGTTATCACGTATTTATCATTGATTATTAATGCCGTTTGATTTTCTAAGTTATAATTTTCAAGAATAATATCCAATGAATTTAAATCCATATTATATGCAATAGGAATTAGTAATACATTTTCTCTATAATTTGATTTTAAATCTCCCGTAATTGAAGCATAAAGGTTTTGTAATGATAATTTTTCTGGATCATCACTATCATACTCGTAAAGATATATGATTAAATTAAATTCATTTTCACAATATGTTTTAATTCTGCTTGAATCTAACCATAACTGAAGACGTAATAAATCGTATCTTTTGTGCATTTCAAAAAATCCTTCAACCAATGCAGAACTTTCATCCAAATTTTCTAATAATATAACCTCTTCATAAATTTTATCCGCTAGTTTGAAAGTATTATCTATTGATTTTTCACAAGAAACCGGGTAATCCTGTATAATTGATGATCGAATATTTGAATCATAAAGCTCAACTTCAGAAGATATAACTGCTCTTTCAATTTCATTTAGATTCGAGCTTTCAACAAAAACACCCAAATTAAGACCTAAAATAAAAACTATTGTTGAAAAGAAAAATGCCTTCCAAAAAGCATCATATGAGTATTTTACCATGTATAATTACCTCTTACAAATTTATAAACTGAACTTAATATAACAAAGGGGTATAAAGACAAATATACTAAAAAGTAAAATAAAACACTTATATTCTCTTTAAATCCAAATTTCAATTCTTTCATATTAGATATAGAAAAATAAGTAAAGAATATACCTATTGAAATTAAGGCCAATGAGAAGTATAATAAAATTAGTGGTGGTAAACTGATAGTCTCAGAATTTAAAATATATTTTGATGAAGCTATACTATATTGTGATGTTAAATATAAGGTAGTTAATTTATTTATTATATTATTAACCATAAGAATAACACCTATTAAACCAATAAATAACGATACGCTAAAGAATGGTAAAATAAAATTGCCCAATATATTATTTTTAAGAATTTGATTTTTGTGTTTAATTATTGTTTGAATTCCCCCAATATTCCAACGATTTCTTTGTTTCCACCATATTTTTAGACGATTTGGGGCAGTAGTGTAAACTTTACCTCCCAAACTCATCCTAACGTCATAACCAATTTTTCTTAAGGCCCAAACAATTTCAATATCCTGAGTCATATTTTTCTCATCAAATTTCCCTGCCTCAATCAATTTTTCTTTTTCATATAATGCAAAAGGTCCAGGAGTAACATAAACGGCATTTATAAAATCAAGCAGTTTTCTTGAAAAAGCAATAACTATATACTCAATTAATTGAAGTTTTTCAATAAATGTCTTAGGAGGTTTATCCACCAAAACAGAACAAGTTACTCCCGCAGTATTTTTTTCTGTTTGAAGAAAACCAATCATTTTCTTTAATATACTTCTTTCGGGTTTAGAATCTGCGTCAGTTATTGCAACATAGTTATATTTGGAATTTTCAAGACCAATATTACAAGGTCTTGCAGCACCACCAGAGTTAGTTTTACTTTCAATTACTTTAATGAAATCATACTTTTTTGCATACTTTTTTGCAATTTTTACAGAACCATCACTAGATTTATCATCAACTATTATTATCTCAATCATATCTTTTGGCCAATCTAAGTTTAATAGCGATTCAATTGCGTTACCAAGTTCTTTTTCTTCATTATAACATGGCATTACGATTGAAACGGGTTCATATTTATATTTTGGATAATTAAACATTTTATTTTTGTTTGAAAAATAAATAAAAAAAAGTAAACTAGATATAAATAGTGTTGCATATGTATAAAATAAAAAAATTAAATCTGAATACTCCATCAACTAATTAATGCATCAATCAATACTGTTGCATACGAACCTCTCTCTAATTCAAATTCTAAAACATCCGATTTATATTTTAATTTTTTGGGTTTCGAAATCAAGTTCCTTTCACTGCCTTCTGATTTTAATTCGGGCATACTTTTTAGTAAGAAAGAATCAAGTGTTAATTTATCTTTTTTCAATTCAGTAGATTGAATTTCATTAAATTTATTTTTATTTTTTGAATTATATCCGATAATCGGTAAAATTTCATTTTTTATTTCATCTCTACAAAAATTAACTTTTTCAAATAAAGTAGAGCTTGAATATATATTTTTATTTTTGCTTACAAAGTTTGAAACCGATCTATTCCAAATAACCGATTGATATGCATGTATGTATAATTTTCTTATTGGTTTGTGAATTGATCTTATTGCTCCCGGATAATCCGTAGGATTTTTAATAAGATAATTTAGAACTGAACTTTCATTTCCAAAAATTCTAGGACATTCTTTCAATATTTTTTTCCAATTCTTCCATTCACTTAAAGCATATTTATCAAATTTTTTACCCAATTCGCCCGTATGATCAGTTAAAATTGATTTAAGTGCAGAATCATAATCTCCCTTAAGAATATATTTTCCAGATTCATTAGTACTTCCTCCGGAAAATCTTTGATTTCCAAAGTAGTTAACAAATCCATATTTTTTTATAAATTTAATATTATTTTTAAGATTAATTTCTTCCTCCTTTGTTAAGTTTAATTTTATTTTGAATCTATTTCCAATTAAATTTTCTGAAGATAAATCCTCATTACTATAACCCAAAAATTCTAATTTTATGTCAGCTATATTAATATTGGCTAAATTTTCTTTTTTAA
>CAJWSY010000050.1 GCA_913045935.1 uncultured Chloroflexota bacterium
TAAATCCGTATTTCTTTTCTTTGTTGTAGAATTTGACTTTTCCGGTTTCCATTATGAATTACCTTTATTGTTAATAGTATAAGTTAGTCTTTTCAAAGTTAACAACAAACAAGATGATAGAAATCTTTTCACTTTAACATTAGCTAGGACAAATCTTACTGCAAGTCACCAAGGTAAAACTTCTCCATGCCTGAGGAACCTTCCGTTTGGGAATTTATCCATTAATGCAAATTTTACGATTTTTTCTGTACTCTCTTTTACAGTCAAAGTTGCATTGCTCCCTCCCATATCGGTTTGTACCCATCCAGGGCATATAGTGTTTACTTTAATTTCATCTTCAGATAATTCAACGGATAAAATTTTAGTTAAAGCATTCAAAGCAGTTTTTGATAATCTATATGCTAATGAACCACCCTCCATTTGATCCAACTGCCCCATGCCACTGGAGATATTAATGATTCGTGATCCTTTTGGCATCAATTTCACTATTGATTTAATTACACGAAGAGGACCTAAAGTATTAATTCCAAATGTCTCTAATATTGAATCTTCTGAAGTCTCAATGGCAGGTACATCGTATTCAGGAATTAATATTCCTGCGTTATTAAAAAGAATATCAATACTATCCATTTGATTTTTCATTTTTTTTACTGCAATGTTGATACTCTCGTTTTCGTTCACATCCATTACAACATAAGATGCTTGCACTCCACCAATGTTCTGAATTGTTTCCTCACCCTTTTGTTTATCTCTGACGCTGAAAACCACATTATGATCAGCTGATAGTAGCTCAACCAATCCTCTTCCGATTCCACGATTCCCTCCAGTGATAAATATATTTTTACTTTTCATTATAAATAAATCCTATGTTAATTGATTATTGATAAAAAAGATTTTTACCTATTTAATGTGAAAGACACAATGAATCGCTTGGATTTGAAAGACAGTCTTCAAAATACTCTTCGCCATCATGTTTTTTAAAAAATACATATTTCAAGCTATGGCTATATCCTTTCAAAATTTGCTTTATTTCTGTTATGGTTTCTGCCTGTCTTAAATCTATGCTAGGTATATTAGCATTGTGGGAAAAAAAATAATGAATGGATGTTTTCCCTATATTATGATTTTCTTTTTGAGAAAATGTTATCAAATCATTTTCCGAAACATAATCGTAAATGTAATAGGTACTAATTTTATCAGACTCAGGATTGGTAAATTTGAATTGAGGTATAATTCCTGATTTTGCTCCATTATTACATGTAATAAATACAAAAACGAAAATTACCAAATATTTATTCATAATTTATAATTTGAATATACTTTTTTTGATCAAGCGAAAAAGAAATTTAATTAGGGACGCCATTAGGGTTTGTCTGATTAGAGGATTAGATCTAAAGGATAAAAGACCTCTGAAAATAGTAGACAACTGATTTCTATTAAGTAAATAAAATTTACGTACGTAATAAATACAGTAAATCACAAAAGAAGCAACTATAAGATATATATATATCACTTTTGTTTATCTAATGTAGCTTTTATTTGATAATCAATCATGGATTGTATATGTCATTAGCATATTTTAGGACTTCTAATAAAGAATCTCTGTGTTTTTCATCTAATTTTTTAAAGTTATTAACATCTCCAATAAATTTCAGGTAAATCGTTTTATCCTTAAAAAACTTCAATAGTTCTTTTACCTGTGAATCAATTCGTATGCGATAAGATTCAATAATAAAGTGACGTTCCTTCTTTATTTTTTTATGTTTAGGATAAACTTCCCACTCCCATTTATCACCTTTTGAATTGAATAGTTCTATATATTTGTAATTTATGGGTTGTTTCTTATTGTAAACTTTAAATTCAATTTCAGTAAATTGTTTATCACTATTTTTGAATGTACCAGTAGTTATGATTAAAGGAAGAGCTTTTATAGATGCGTTTAAAAATTTATGAGTATAAGAAGATTGGTTCTTGTATCCATACCTTGATTTAACAATCCCAGAAACATTTGAAGTGCTAAATACTCGTTCTAATGGTGAAATGCAACCAGAATAAAAGCATGTTACCACCAATAATACTAGAAATAATATCTTTTTATTAACCATAGCGATAGAAATTTGATATGTATAATAGGATGATAATTTTTTAATATGAATATTAATTAAATTACAAATGAATTATTTTAAAAAATGAAAAAAACACAATTAAAAGAAAATCTCAAAATTGCTACACCTAATATTTCCCCCAATGCATTTATTGCGGATGGTGCAAAAATCATTGGAGACGTAACGCTAAAAGAAGATTCCTCCGTTTGGTATAATTGTGTTCTCAGAGCAGATATAAATAAAATTATTATTGGTGCAAGATCAAACATCCAAGATAATAGTACGATCCATTTGGAAAATGATCAGGGCGTAATAGTTGGAAATGACGTCACAGTTGGGCACAATGTTATCTTGCATGGTTGTGCAATTGGAGATGGCGCATTAATTGGCATGGGTGCGATAATAATGAATGGTGTTCGGATTGGAAAAGGTGCCATTGTTGGAGCAGGGTCAGTTTTAACAGAACAAATGATAGTACCTGATTATTCTGTAGTAATAGGCACCCCTGGTAAAATAATCAAAACACGGACAAATGCTGCTTATAAAGAAAATGTAAAATGGGCAAAGAAATACGTTCAATTAGCAAGAATACATAAAAGTCAGGTCTGATTTTTTCATATTATAATATTACTGCTCCATTGCAATTAATTCTATATTCGTAATAATCTTCTTCTTGGAGGTTAATATTTTCAGGATTTAAAATTACACCTCTTTCCTTGGCAAGATGTATCTTCCAATTGATTGCTTGGTCTTTTGACAAATCAAGACGAACAAAAGTCCCCTGAACAATAGTTTTATGATCTATTGCAGATAATGGAAAAACGATATCTCCATCTTTTACCTTAACTCGAACAGATTCCATTTTATCCATATCTGAAATTTGAACCCAGCATCCTCTCATTGGGCACACCTCTTTAATTACTCCTTCTACCAACACATTTTTATTCAAGAAATTATTAGGACTTGTCAATAATTCACTAAAGCTGAGAGGACTAATCTCCGATACAGGTTCCCCATATTTTCCTTTAGGATCTTTTTTATTTAATAAATCAGATTCTGATGGTTGCTTGTTACACCCAAAAAGAAAAATGAGTAAAAGGATTGGTATATAGTTCTGCATTTTCAAAATCAGAATTAGATGCTTTGGTTTCTCAGAATATACAATTTTTTATGAGCGAAATGCACAATGATTTTAGTCATCCTCTACAAAACTTTTCCATTTCCGCATATAATTAATAAAGGGAGCACTTAGCTCTGCATCTTGCAATTGTTGGACGCTGAAAGGAGCTTTGGGTGGGTTGTATTTAGTTTCTTCTATGTTTTTCGCCCAATCAGGATATGGAATTGCGGCTCTTGCCACCCCAATAAGATCTGCTCCTTGGTCTATTGCATTTTGAGCATCTTCTGCAGACCATATTTTACCAGTACTAATTATTGGTGGTAGGTTATCAATAGAATGGGTAATCCACTCTGCAATCCTTTTAGGGTCTTTTGGATATTGTAAAGAAGGAGCATATATATCCCAACAAGATAAATGAATGAAATCTAAACCCATGGTTTTTACTTTTCTTATTAGTTTAATACTATCTTCTAAAGAAATATTGAGCTCCTCAATCTCGGGTGATAATCTTATACCAACTATAAAATTTTCAGGAACATTATTCTTGATAGAATTAACAATTTCAATTAAAAATTGCGAACGACCATTAATATCTCCACCCCATTTATCGGTTCTTTTGTTTATAGTTTTAGATAAAAACTGCGATATAAGATATCCGTGTGCACCATGAAGTTCGATACCATCAAAACCTGATTCAACGCAACGAACTGCTGCAGAAGTAAAATCTTGAATAATTCTCCAAATATCATGGTCAGAAGCCATGCGAGTATAACCAGATTTTGATTCCTTACATATTGTTCTACTTGCTGTTATTGGCTGAAATCCGGTTAGATGCTCAGGTGCGCGCATACCACCATGAAATAATTGAGCAAAAATCAAACTGTCATAGCGTTTTATGGATCGCGAAAGTAAAGATAAACAATCTATAAATTTATCATCGTAAAGGCCGAACTCACCTTCCCATCCTTGACCATCTTTAGATACATGCGAAGCTGCTGTGGTAATTATTCCAAAAGACCCTTTAGCCCTTCGAACAAGCCAATTTATTTCATTTTGCGATATTGTACCATCAGCATAACTTTGTTTATTTGTCATTGCAGCAAGCACAACACGATTTTTGGATTTAATATTTGCCCGCTTAAATAAAAAAGCAGAGGAGGGTTTTATCACTGTTTAAATTTGTGTATATGCATGGTTCAGAATTAGGCAATAAATCTGATTAAATAATAAATGAAACTAAATTAATACAGTTTTTTAAGGCAGTGGAGAAAATTTATTTCTTTGATTTTCGATACTTTTTCCAATGATCCTTAGGTTTTTTTTCTCCAAGAATAAATTTCTCTACATTTTTAAGTATTGTTAGAAAAGTAATTTTAAACTCCAGTATTATCTCCCCTAATATATAATTAATTAATATATAATGAATAACAATTACCTAAATTTTTATTTGGAGTGTCATTCTTGTAAATATCCATGCAATCAGTATCATCATTAGGGAATACAGAGCTGATTTAAATAATCCTATTATACCTGTAGTATACGCAGTTGGAATTGCCAAACTTGATAGAGCTATTATATTATAGTAAAAGTATGGGATGAGATAGCACGTTAAGGTCGAAGTCCCAGCTATACTGATAAAACGATACCAAGATAAGTATTTCTTCACATCTGTAATCCAGTGAATCAAACCAAATAAAATTATCGCCGTTGATAATGAGACTAAAATCCATGAAGGGGTATTCTGAATTTTACTTATGATATAATAATTTCTTAAAAAAATCCCCATCCCAAATGAGATAGATCCCAATCCTAATAAAACTGAATAAAAGCCAATAATATTTTTTTCAGGTTTTAATTTTATAACAAGTAATGATACAATAATTCCTCCAAAAGCTATCGCCTGAAGCCCCCCACTGCCTGGAATCCAATTTGTATTCTGCCAAGAAAAAATATTATAGGGAATCCCACTACTACTAAGAATATTTAAACCAAAAAAAATGGTAAAACAAATAGACATCCCGACTAAGGAATTTTTGATTATTAGATATGCAGATGCAGCTATAAAATATACCCAACCAATAAGACCAAGTATACCCCACCAATGTGTCTTAAAACC
>CAJWSY010000051.1 GCA_913045935.1 uncultured Chloroflexota bacterium
GAAATCAGGAATTCCAAATAAAAGAATTGGTATCTGTTTAAGCTTGGTATGTACCGGGATTTTATCTGTTTTATTTTCCTTATCTCCATTGATTATTCAATCAATACCTATGGCATTTATATTAATTGTGTTAATAGGATTCTCTAATTCAATATATGTAATCGCTGTAATGAGTGCAATTCAGATGTATGTTGATGATAAATTTCGGGCAAGAATAGTTGGTGTTTTTGTTCTCTCATTTAGTTTTATGTCGTTAGGTAGTCTATGGGTTGGATTTTTGGGAGGATTAATAGATTCTGTTTTTTCTGTTGAAAAAGTTGGAGTTCTTGTTGCTTTATCTTTTGGCGGATTTGTTTTGTTTACAGTTGGAATACTTGTATACTTATTCAGTGATTCTGTTAAGAAAATTTCATAATTTTATTATAAGTTTTTAAGATCTTCAGGCGTAGTGTTTGTTTTGATTTTATATATTATTTTTGTGCTGTAATTTAAAAGAAATATGAGAAATAGTCCTATTAAAGGAAGTATTCTGATTGTCATTTGTGCGCCATATGTTTCTGCAACGATACCGTATAAGAATGAGCCTATTGGGCTTGTGCCTATACACATTGCCAATAATCCCATTGCAACTCCTCTTTCTTTGGGAGTGCTTGTTAATTGTAAAATTGATGACTGAGTAGATCCAAAACCAGCTATTCCAAGCCCAACAAAACCCACCATTATTAAACTTAAAGTTGCATAATTGGAAAAAGAATAAATAAACAAGAAAAACAAACATAAACTTGAACAAATAATAAATACTTTTCCTATTTGTTTGGTATTTATTACAAGCAATGTAATGGATGTAATTATTGCTCCAATCGCTTCAGAGGAGAGAATATTTGTGCTAAATGTAGATGATTTCCCTAGCACTTCAACTGCAATAAATGGAGATAATGATTGTTGTGGAAACATAAAAAGATTCATGATTATTGTTGTTAGACACACTACAAGGATTGCCTTATTCTGCTTTAATAAATCAAAGTAATCAGTTATTTTGGTTTTTTTATTTTTTTCATCACTAACTAGTCCTTCATAAATATATTCAATAGATATTATTGATCCCAGGTTTATAGTAAGAAAAAAACAAAGAAGAACGAGAGCATATGAATCACTTAAAATTGATAAAAACAAACCTGCAAGTAAAGGACCAATTAATTTACTAAATTGCCAAAAAAATGCTTCAATAGCATTTCCTCGTACTATGAAATCTCTACCTAAAATATCCAGCATTAATTGTCTCTTTGCAGGGAAATCTATAACTACACCTGTTCCATGAATAAAAAGACTTACATACACAAACCATATATTTAGTAATTCATAGAATGATAAAACGGATAATATAATCATTGAAAATAAAGACATACTTCTTCCAAGAATCATTATTTTTTGATCGTTATATCTGGTGGCAATATTACCTGCCAATCCACCTAAAATTGACCAAGGCAAGGACCATAGAACATTTGCGAAAGTAACTTGAAGGGGTGATTCTGTTAGTTCATACATGATAATAAGTATCAGTGGAATTTGTATCCAAAATGATATAGAAGATGCAAGAGAACCTATTGTTAGCTTTACATAATTTCGGCTGTAAATCGGGCTGTTAATATTCACTTTTATATTTATATAATTAAAACTGATCTAATTTATCATAAGAGGGTAAATTTTTGATACTGAATATAAGATTAATTTTAAGATTTTTTATCGTTAATTGATATTTTATGAACAGTTTGAATTTTTCGGATCATTTAGATACATTCAATAGCTTCAAAATCTAATAGATAGAATAAAATCGTATTAAAAAATCCTGATTTATTTGTATATGAATATATACAAATTTTAGGACAAAGAAGTATTATATAATAATGACGGATGAGGTAAGTTGAAATTTATAAAACTAAATAAGGTGTGATATGTCTTTTCAAAAATCTATAGAAATTTGTTTTGCTAAATATGCAACATTTAGTGGTAAAGCAGGCAGATCTGAATATTGGTGGTTTTTTCTGTTTTTAATTTTAATGGGATTTGCACTGGGTATTATTGATGGAATACTTTTTGCTGATTTAACTGAAAAATGGGGTACGGGACCTGTTGGTCTTGTATGGAGTTTAGGAACATTTATTCCATCTATAGCAGTTGGTGCCCGTCGACTACATGATACAAACAGATCTGGGTGGTGGCAATTATTATATTTAACTGGAATTGGAATTCCTATTGTCTTAATCTTTATGGTTTTACCATCAAGAGACTAGTTTTAATTATACTTTTATTGCGAGGAAAATATGACATACAGAGATAAACCTTCTTTAAGCCAGGACGAAGCTTTAAAACTACATCATGAAGCTTTGGTGGTAGATTCACAAATCCCAACAATAACGATTGGAGGATTGTATACTGATAACATGCGAAAAAAAATGGATGAATGCTTCAAAGAAGGGCTAACCAAGGCTGAAACATCTGCTATATTGTCATCCATGATTCCTGGAGAAATTCAAAGCAGTTCAGATGCTAAGGCACAATATATTGAATTATGGGAGAAATCGGGAGTCAATATTGCAAGTGGTACATATGCAGGTCCCGCGGCCGGCGTAGAAGCAGCATATAACAGCTCAGTCAGAAGAATGTCAGACGCAATTTCAATAATTAATTCTATACCTGAAAAATTAATGCTTGTCACTAAATCTGAACACATAAAAGAAGCTTATGAAACAGGAAAAGGAGGTATCATTTTTGACTTTCAGGATACACTTTCTTTTGGAACAGATTTAAATAAAGTTGATTTTTTTTACAATCTAGGTCTTAGAGTTGTGCAACTAACATACAATTTAAGAAATCTTGTAGGTGATGGTTGTACCGAATACCATAAAACTGGATTGTCATATTTTGGCAGAGAGTTAGTTGGAAAATTAAATGATAAAAATATGATTGTTGATGTTAGTCATTGCTCCGAGCAAGTAGGATGGGATTCAATGGATATTTCTTCTTCTCCTGTGGTTGTAACGCATTCTACAAGTGCAGCTATAGTTCAGCATGACAGAGGAAAAAGCGATAAATTTGCAAAAGCTATTGCAGACAATGGTGGTTTTTTTGGCGTAGTGGTTATTCCAGGATTCATACAAGAAACTCCTACAGCAACCTTAGATGACTGGGCGATTCATATTGAAAATCTTGTAAATGTAATGGGAATTGACCATGTTTGTATAGGAACTGACAAATTAGGACCTGGCCCTGGAACAGAAACTTTATTTGAATACCCGAAAGAGATGCCCGGATTGAAACCAGGACACTTTAATTGGAGTGGATTCAGAGAAGAACATAGAGTCAATGATAACGGATTAGGATTACCTTATCCTCAGTATGATGATTATAAAACTATTGGATATGAACAATTTACAGATTGGCCTAATTTAACTTTGAAACTAGCAGAAAGAGGATTCAACGAAGAAGAATTAAGAAAAATTTTAGGCTTGAATTATTTAAGAGTTTTTAAAGAAGTTGTTGGTTGAAGCGAAAATAAATCTTAATTCAAATTAGCTTTGCAACAATCCATATTGTCCTGCTTTCTTTCGCATTCATCTTTACAGATATTAACATCTAATTTATTACTGTAATAAGAAGCCCATTCTAATATTGATTCTATAACAGGATTTAATGAATTGCCTGTGTCTGTCAGTGAATACTCAACTTTTGGGGGAATGACTGAATAAACTTTTCTTTTAATTATTCCATCATTTTCTAATTCTTTTAGTTGTTTCGATAACATCTGTTGTGTTATCGGGATTAACGATTTTTTAAGCTCTCCAAATCTTAATGTTCCTTCGCCTAAATGGTAGATTATATCGATTTTCCATTTTCCACCTATGATATTCATAACATCGTATACGCTACAATTGGGATTGATTAAATCTAGTTCTTTTTTAGACATTTTTACACCTTGAATTTTAATTTGCAGTTTACTTTCTCAGATCTTGTTTATGAGAGCAAACTAGTCTTAAATTTAATACTACTTGACAGTATTTTTTTCATACTTATAAAATGTATTGAACTTAGTATAACATATAGACGAAAGGATATTAATTATGGATACGTTTTTATTGCTAATCATTGCAAGTATTGTGACTGGCGTACTTTCATTGACAGTAGCGGTAATATTAATTACAAGAGGTACTTGGACAAATTATCTAATTAAATTTGGTACACCATTTGCTGCTGGTGTTTTATTAGTTGCAGCATTTAGAGATTTATTACCACATGCTGTTGAAGAAGGATCGGCAAGAAATGCTATGCAAGCAGCATTGGCAGCAATATTATTTTTCTTTTTGATTGAAAAAGGATTTAAATCATTTCATCATCATAAAAGAGAAGATTCAAAAAATGAATTAATTGATTCGAGTAAAAAAACACAAGGTTGGTTATTTTTAGTAGGAGATTTTTTTCATAATGCTATTGATGGAATTGCGCTTGGAGGAGCGTTTTTAATTGATGGTCCTACCGGAATAATTGCAGCTGTGGCTTTAATAGCTCATGATATTCCTTTAGAAATTGGAGAATTTGGAGTTCAACTTAGATCAGGATTTACAAAACGGCAAATAATAATTAGAAATTTGGTAGCATCATCAACTTTACTAGTAGGTTCAGTATTCGCGTACCAAATAGGTTCAGAAGTTGATATTCCAATGGAATTGGTTTACGGCGGAGTGTCAGGATTTTTCATTTATCTTGCTCTAAGTGATATTATCCCGACAATACATTCCTCGGAGAAAGCAAGATATGGATTGCAAACTGGATTTTTATTTTTCGGATTAATCTTTGGAGCTACTATAGCAAGTTTTGCTCATTCGTATATAGACGTTGGTCATGCCCACCATGATCACGGACATGGCGGCCATGACGATCATGATGACCATGACGATCATGATGACCATGATAAACATGATGACCATGATAAACATGATGACCATGATAAACATGATGACCATGAT
>CAJWSY010000052.1 GCA_913045935.1 uncultured Chloroflexota bacterium
ATTCGATACCTTTAATTCAGGGTCAATTTTGGAATTATATTGATCCTATAGCATATCCGGATGAAGCATTTCCGACTTGTCCTTATGATCCAACTAACTTCAGGAATGTTTGCAATTATGATGCAACAGCAATTGCTTCTTGTGACTTAAAATTTAATTCGGTAGAGACTATGATAACTTTAGAAAATTTTGATAATCATAATAGTCCGGGAGAAGGTACCGTAATCATGGGAATAAATAATGTCAAATCAAACACTCTTAGAAATGATTTTAATTTAATTTATACGCATTATAATGATAGTGCAGGTAGAGCTGACGTCTTTTGTTTAGATACTTATTATCGTGATGATCCTATTCCGCCTGCTCCGGTGGGAAATATTTGGGCATATGATCTTGATTTGACCACATCAAATCCAGTGTCTCATTATGAAGTTATTGATATGAAATCATACGAAGGTGAGGCAGGAAATAAAGTTTTTACATTAGTCAAGGACAGAGCAAATGATGAATTTCCGTGGTTAATCATATTTGATGATGGTAATTGGGATGCTCAACCAGTATATATTGAGTTAATTCATGTAGCTGGAGAATTTAGGGGATCTAGTGCACCAGGAGATTATAAAATTGACTCGTTAGCGGTAAGACTATTTGATGGTAAAGTATATGTTTATTTGGGCGGAAGAGAAAATGATGGATCTGGTGGAACCAAGGCAATTATGTATGAATTAATATTGGAAGATAATCCGACTTATAGTATAGCTGCAGGATCCAAAATATATGAAAGTGTGGATTATGCATCAGTAAATAAACTATTGATTATGGACAAATGCATAAAAAAAGAACCTTTTTTTGAAAATGGATGTGGCGAAACTATCTCTCGAAAAGAAAGATTGGATATGGTATTGAATATTGAAGATACGGATTGTGATTTATCTTCTTATAATGCTGAAACAATTTTTACTTCTGAAATAAACATTGGAAAAAATAAATTTTATGAAATATTCAAAAAAGAAAGTGATCCTAGTTTAGAAACGGATGTGATACAAGTATGAAGGGGCAATCTCAGGTTGTTGGTTTTACAATCATAACACTAATTATGTTATCAATTACTTCAATTGTTTTCTTATGGGGGCAACCATTAATTGAAAGATCATCCGAATTTAATGAAATTGACAAAGTTGAGAATCAGATGATTAAATTAAATAAAGCAATAACACAAGTTGCATACGATAAATCTCAAAAAACCATAAATTTCAAAATTGATTCAGGAAGTTTAATCTGGGAGAAAAAAAATAGATTAAATTATTATTCAAATAGCAATTTACCTTACTCTTCCGGGGAAAAAATACTCATAGAGGGTTCATTAACTGGAATTGATAATACTACTGCGACAAGCCCTTGCTATAATACTACAATTAATGGGTCGGTAGGAGATGATGATTCTTATTGTTTATACAAACAAGGTACAAACTTTCAATTATATTATCCTGTTTTGAATGATTCTTCCGGTAAATGTTTCTCAATAAGATTGATTCCGGGTAGAAATGCTGGTGCATCTGCTGGAGATCATGAAATTGAATTAAAATATAATCAAACAAATACGGTTGTAGAATCGAGTCTGGATAATGGATGTACAACCATTTACAAGCCAGAAATAATATTTAATATAAAATGAAAGGACAAATAAATTTGATATACGTAGGAATATTAACCCTAATTAGTTTAGCAATTTTTGGTACGTTAGTTATATGGAACTTTTCAATTACTGAAACTTCAACAAATAAAGCAAGTGAGGTTCAAATGGAAATTATTGCAAATCAAGTATTGGAGGATATCAATTATTTATCTTCATTTGAATCAAATTCCGTATATCGAGTAAAAAAATCTTTTCCAAATACCATAAATGAAGATGATTATTGTATTAGATTATTCCAAGATGAATCGGGAGATAAACGTATCTACATAACAAAGTCAGGTAATAGTTTATCATATTCTAGTTTTAAGAAAACAGACATATACGTTGATGTGGCAAATAAGAATATTGATTTTGAAAATACTATTTCTTGTGGAGGAAATGTGAATATTCTTAGAAATCAAACAATTATTTCAATTAGTAATGATGAGCTTGGTGTTGCAGTTCCAATTATTGATGCTCCGCCATCTATATCGGGAATTATTGACCAATCAACTAATGAAGATACTCAAAAAACTATTGAATTTTCAGTCTCTGATGAATCTTTAACTACTTTATCTATTTCTTCAATTTCAGGAAATTCGGAGTTAGTAAATCAAACCGGGGACTCGGGTATGGTTATACCTTCGAGTTCAACTTCATCCAGATCAATTACCATAATACCAAATTCAAATAAATTTGGGGTTGTTGAAATTAATATCACTGCAACAGATGACTTAAGTCAAACGTATACTGAATCTTTCAATATAACAATAAATAGTATAAATGATGTACCGGAATGGAACCAAGTTATACCTGATCAATCCGTGAATGAAGATTCGGGATTATCCCTGGTTGATGAAGATTTGAGGTTACCGGATAATGGACGTTGTATTGACGTAGATCTGCAAGACTTAACTTTTTCAATAACTTCAGAAAATACTGATCAAGTAAACTGTGATATAACGGGTGAAGCTACATTAAAATTCACTCCTGCAACAAACTGGTTTGGTACTGCTTCGTGTACGGTAAAATGTTCAGATGGAACTGCAAGCTCCGATGATACATTTCAAATAGTAGTTGCATCAGTTAATGATGCTCCGACTTTATCTGGACTTCCGGATATTAACTTGAATCAGGGTTCAAATACTTTAATTGATCTCTGGGCATATCATAATGATGTTGATGGTTCAGATTCGGCTTCCACTTACTCCGTGGGTTTTTCACCAAGCTCCCCTAATTTTTCTTGTAGTATTAGCGGAGAGCGGTATTTAACATGTAGTTATCCGAGTGTTGCTCCATGTAGTGCAGGGCAGGTGTTTAACATTGTTGCTACTGCGGATGACGGTAACGGAGGGGCAGCATCAGATAATTTTGATATATCTATAATTTGTACGACGGAAGTCGAACCCGAAGATCCATTTGATCCAGGCGATCTGATTAATCCGATTGATCCGATTGGCCCGGGTGATCTGATTGATCCGATTGGCGGGGGTCAAATTGCAGATCCATTTGATCCAGGCGGAGATGGACCATAAATTAAATTTTGAATATAATCCGAAAATACTGAAAAAACATATATAATAAAATAGTAATAAAGAATATGCTAAATCAAAGAGCAATAAAAATTCTAAATAAGTATAAAAATAAAGCTAAATTAGATGAGTCCAATGTTCCAATAAAAACTATGAAATCTGCCATAACGGTTGATGAAGAAGTGGAAACAAACTTAAAAATAAAACTCCCTCAGGATCATTCTGTTCATAAAACTACTGATGAAAATATATTGGAAGAACTCAGAAATGTAAATGAGAGTTACCCTTTGATAACCACACAAATTAATAATCAGACCATGGTCATTGCCAGTGCACATATATTTTTTGATAATGAACATCAAACATTAAGATATAATGTAATTGAGCCTAAAATAAATGAATATATGCATGGAATAATTAATAGAACTATTGAAGAATTGCATGAAAATCTTGATTTAGAATTTGGAAATTTAAAGAATAAATCTGAAATCCAGGAATATTTAAGTAAAAAAATAGAATCAATATGGTCCAAATTAGATCTTCATCCTTCAATGGAGAATTCAGTTATACTAAAATATTACGTCATTAGACAGGTTTCGGGTCTGGAACTAATTGATGCAATAATGGAAGACCCAAATATTGAAGATATATCTTGTGATGGGATTGGGATGCCAGTTTTTATTTTTCATAGAAATCCCATTTATGGTGAAATGTCAACAAATATTTCCTTTAATTCAAAAACCGAATTAGATTCCTTCTGTATGCGTCTTGCTCAAAAAGCAAAAAGATCCATATCGGTTGCAAATCCATTAATGGATGGATCTCTGGAAGATGGATCTAGAGTACAAATTACATATGGTACTGATATTTCCAGAAGAGGAAGTAATTTTACTATAAGAAAATTCTTCAAAAATCCTTTAAGTCCGATAGATTTAATGAAATTTGAAACGGTTGATGCAATAACTCTTGCGTATCTTTGGTATAATCTTGAGATGGAAAAATCCATATTAATTGCTGGTTCAACTGCATCTGGTAAAACAACATTTTTGAATTCAATTTCATTATTTATACGACCTAATGATAAAATTGTTTCAATAGAGGATACTTCAGAATTACAGCTACCTCACTCAAATTGGATACCGCAAGTAACTCGAGCTGGTTTTGGTCCAGATAAATATGGTGAAATTGACATGCATAATTTGTTAAAGTCTTCTTTGCGTCAAAGACCGGATTATTTAATTGTGGGTGAAGTAAGAGGTGTTGAAGCAGAAGTTTTATTTCAGGCCATGGCAACCGGACATCCGGGAATGTCCACAATACATGCAGATACTGTGGAGGCAGTTATAGATAGATTAAGTACTCCTCCGATTCAATTACCGCTATCTGTTTTACAAAACCTGGATATTATTGTATTTTTAGAAAAAATGAAAAAAGAAGGTAGATTTTTTAGAAAAGTCAAAAAAGTTGTTGAAGTTGAGGGATTTGATTCAAAAAATAAGGAACTAAAAGTTAACGATGCAATTGTTTATGATCCAAAAACAAATTCTTTGAGTAAAAATGAAAGCTATATTCTATCAAAAATCGCAGAATCAAATGCAAAAAATCATGATCATGTACTGGATGAAATTATGAGACGATCTAATATATTAAAATGGATGGCGGAAAATGAAATAACAAGATTCGAAGAAGTTAATAAAATAATTAAAACATATTATGTTAATCCTGCTGCAGTGCTGAGTATGATAAGATGAATATTTATTCCCGTGCAACAAATTTATTTGGAAAGTATGTTAATGTAGAAAGTA
>CAJWSY010000053.1 GCA_913045935.1 uncultured Chloroflexota bacterium
ATTCTATTAATCATCTCATTAGACGAATCTATCATTGCTTTGGAATTAGATCTTTTAACCAATGAGTAATCATCATTATAATTTCTGTCCAAAAAGGCCTCATTTTTAATCAATATATTATTCTCTTGTGCTAGTTTGGAAATCAATGTCCCAGACGGAACATAAAGAGGTGTGTTTTCAAAATTTTTATTAACCAACTCAATTATTAACATAGCAAGATCATAATTATTTGCACTATAATTATACAATGCTCCATGAGTTTTTATATGATCAAGCTCCAATTGTTTTTTGTTTAAAATATTCGATAGAGATTCAATCTGATTAAGAATTGTTTTTTTTAAATCAGAATTTGAAATAGAAATTATTCTACGTCCAAAACCCTTCTTGTCGGGATAAGAGGGATGAGCACCAATTTTAACTTTGTGTTTTAAAGCAATTTCAACAGTTGAATTCATAGAATCTAGATCACCAGTATGTCCACCACAAGCAATACTGCAAGAAGTTAACATCGGCATTATTTCATTCTCAACCCCAGTTCCTTCCCCTAAATCTGCGTTTATATTTACAATCATATTAAGAAAATACTTTAAGAATACTTCTAAAACAAAGTAAAAGACAAAAAACAACAACTAAAAAACTGATAATATTTTGAAATAAATTATTCGTCTTTGAAACAAGCAACTTATTATTAGCCAAGACAAAAAGAAAAATAACAACAAGTGGTAATAAAATTCCATTTGTAATTTGAGCAAACTTTATAATCTCAATTGAATTTATTTGAAAAAAAGATGAAAATAATCCAATTAATAAAACCAGTAAGGCTATAAATTTAAACACTAGTGATTTTCTATTTAGACCTAAGTCTAGACATCCATTCACAACATAAGCTGCAGCCAAGGGTGCAGTTATTGAACTTGTTAAACCAGCTGAAAACAAACCGATAGCTAGGACAAATTTTGAGAATGATCCGTAAAGAGGCTCAAGATTATTTGCAAGATCAATGGCATTCGTAATATTAGATTTATCTAAGCCTGCAGCTGTTAACAAAATACATAAAGATATTATTCCTCCGATTAAAATTGAAAATACTGTATCAAAACTAGCGTCTTTTAAATCATTTTTTGAACCCCATTTTTCATTAACTAAAGCTGCATGTAGAAATATGTTATAAGGAACTACTGTTGTACCAATCAAACCTGCAATGATTAGGAGACTGCCATCAGGAATTTTGAAAAAATTAGAGGGTGATATTAATTCACTGAAATCTACTCCAACTAAAAAAACAGTGAATATGAATGAAATACTCATTACAAGCACAAGGGAGATTAAAATTCTTTCTAAGAATTTATTATTTCCAAAAAAGATTATCAAAAACGCAATTAACCCTGTCAAAACCACATAACCGTTAAGGCCAAATACATCTAACTCATCATTAAAAATAAGCTCTAAACCCAAAACGCTTCCGCTTATATTTCCAGCTTCGTAAGCAGCATTCCCTACAAATATTGCAGAGATTAAAAGAAAGATTGATAAAAATTTTAGATACTTATTACGAAATTGATTTATCAATAATTTTGAAAGTGGTTTGGCAGATACAATTGAAATTCTAACAACGGTTGACTGAATAACAAGAGTTATCAAAATTGAAATAATCAATGCCCAAACTAAACTATAACCAAATTGAGCACCTGCAATTGAACACATTGTGATTGTTCCTGGCCCGATAAAAGCTGCAGCTACCACAGAACCTGGTCCTAAACTTGATAATTTTTTTTTAATTTTTTTTACAATATTCAATATTTAATAATTTTTGGGTGTTTTCTATTACAGAAAACCTATTATCCAACCTCATACCAATAACCCATATAATTTTATTATCCCCGTTAACTAAAACAACAGCTGATTGCTTATCTATTTGATTAATATTGTTATCTTTTAAGAATTTACCAACTTTTTTACTTCCATCCATTCCAAAGGGGTAAAAAGAATCACCGTCTTTGAAATTTCTCACCAATAATGGGAATTTTAATTTTTGAATATCTACAGTAACAACATTAATATTATTCTTAGAAATTTTAGTGGTTTTTTTAAATTTAATTTCAAAACTATTATCAATAAAAAAGGAATTATTTATGTCATTAATTAAGTGATTTATTTTTTTTATTTGCCTCACAGGTCTTAAAATTAATTCCAACTTATTTCTAAATAAAATATGTGATTCACTTAATACTTTTTTACCAGATTCTGAATGTACTAGTTTAAATATGTTGTTCCAATCAATAAAACCAAAATCTCTCAAAAAATAATAGAGAAAGGCTTCTGAATTGACCTCTTGTAAATTTTTAATTTTGATAGCAATTTCATCCCCTCTATACTCAAGTAAATTTTTCTTTAGCTCATTAATTTTACCATGAATTATTGTATTAGATATTTGCAGATATGAAATACTCTTTTTAAAATTTTTTATAAAATTTCCTTCGAGTTTTTCTAATTCAGGGATTATATTGTTCCGTATTTGATTTCTAAGATAAGAATCTGTTTTATTTGACGAATCTTCTCTCCAATTCAGATTATTGGATTTTGCGTAATCAATAATTTTAGATTTTTCAAAACAAATTAAAGGTCTCTTTATCTTATTATTTTCAATTGGAATCCCGATCAAACCGTCTAATCCAGAGCCTCGAGAAATATTAATAATAAACCCCTCTAAACTATCATTTAAGTGATGTGCTGTAAGAATATGTTTGATGTTTAAATCAGAAGATAACTGATCAAAAAATTCATATCGTAAATCTCTAGCAATCATCTGAGTTGATTTATTAGAGTGAGACTTTATTTTTTTTACATCAAAGGACTTAGTATAAAACTTAATTGAATTTTCTTTACACAGATCTCTTACAAAACCCTCATCCTCATCGCTTTCAATACCTCTTAATTTAAAATTGCAATGCGCAACAACAAAATCTTTTGAAACCGAAAGCATTAAATAAAATAATACCACACTATCAATACCACCAGAACAGCATAGAATGCTTTTTTCCTTTAACAAATAAGGAAATTTATCTTTTAGGTAAGATTCAAATTCTAGTAGCATTTCTTTTGTTTAAAACAAATATAATAGAAATGAATAGATAAAAAATTTACTTTATATGTGAATAGCTCTATTTTCTGTAGCAGCTAAAGCTGCTTCTTTAATTGCTTCTGAAAAAGTAGGATGGGCATGAGATATTCTAGCGATATCTTCCGCTGAAGCTTTATATTCCATTGCAACTACTGCCTCCGAAATTAAATCAGCACATCTTGCTCCAATCATGTGTATACCTAATATTTCATCAGATTCAGAATCAGCCAGAATTTTAACGAAGCCATCTAAATCAGAACTTGCCCTACTTCTTCCCAGAGCTCTCATTGGGAATTGACCGACTTTGTAATTTTTGTTAGAATCCTTTAATTGGTCTTCTGTATATCCAACAGATGCAACCTCTGGCCATGTATATACAACACCAGGAATTAAATTATAGTTTATATGAGGCCTTTGACCGTTAATTAACTCTGCAACAAATACGCCTTCCTCTTCAGCTTTATGTGCTAGCATAACTCCTTTTACAACATCTCCAATAGCATATATATTAGGGATACTTGTTTTAAGATTTTCATCTACCTCAATTCTACCGTATTTATCAGTTGATAAACCAATATTTTCAAGGTTAAGACCATCAGTGTAAGCACTCCTACCAATGGAAATTAAGCAATAATCACCTTCAAATTTTATATTTTCACCCTTTTTATTTTCTGCAGAAACGACGACTAAATTATCATTTCTTTCAATAGATGTAACCTTGTGCGAAGTATTTATCTTAATCCCACTCTTTTTGAAAACTTTTGTAAGTTCTTTTGAAAGACCTGCATCCATATTTGGTATTATTCTGTCCTGATATTCAATAACTGTGACCTTAGCTCCCAGCCTACTATAAACTTGACCAAGCTCAAGACCTATTACTCCACCTCCAACAACAATTAAATGTTTTGGAACCTCTTTTAATTTAAGCGCCTCAGTAGATGATATGATTCTTTCACCATCAAAATCAGCAAAAGGAAGTTTCGATGGTTTGCTTCCTGTAGCAATAATAATATGTTTTCCCTCTA
The DNA here is from genome assembly GCA_913045935.1 of uncultured Chloroflexota bacterium. GTDB lineage: Bacteria > Chloroflexota > Dehalococcoidia > Lucifugimonadales. Next base: position 4,147 of record CAJWSY010000053.1, read on the forward strand.
TGGTTTCGGTTTTGTTATCAGTTTGAATTTTAATTTTATTTGAGTTTTCAAAAGACCCTATACCATTAAAAACTGTTACTTTATTTTTGTTCATTAAGTAATCTAAACCTTTTGTAGTTTGTTCAACTACAGAGGATTTTCTTGACATCATTTTTTCTAAATCAAGCTTAATCTCACCCTGAACTGAAATCCCATGATCTTCGAAATTATGAATTGCATTTTCATAATGATGTGAAGAATCTAGCAAGGATTTACTAGGAATACATCCAACATTTAAGCACGTTCCACCCATAGTCGAATACTTTTCAATTAATGCAGTTTTCATACCTAATTGTGCAGCCCTAATAGCTGAAACATAACCTCCCGGCCCAGAACCAATAACAATAACATCAAATGTGTTCATACTTCTCAAATTTAGGATTCAAAAATACAAATATTTAAATGTTAAAATAATTTTTAAAGTATTAAAATTGAT
>CAJWSY010000054.1 GCA_913045935.1 uncultured Chloroflexota bacterium
TATCGATGGACTGGAAATTCAAATAACAACGATTTTTTTGATGAATTAAACTGGGTAGAATTTATATCCAACAACACTCCTCCAGAAAACAGTATAAATCCAGGGCAATCAATTGGTTTTTCATTGTATTTAACCTGTGAAATTTTTGCTGATGGGGAAATCATACTAAATGAAAATGGGAAAATTACAATAACGGAAGGAGAACTAAATTCAGAAAAAATCTCAGGATTTGGTGAAATTATTCTTAACAATTCTGCTTACCTAAATCTTACTGACATTTATCCATTGTTTGAAGGAATATCAGTGCATATCAATTCAAATGAGTCATGGATTCGTTTTTACAATTTAGACCCTTCAAGTGCATTTTATTATTATCATGATAATATTTTTTATGAAGATGAACAGCTTTCATATCCTGAAAATATCAGGTTTGATAATTATTACAATGATGGATCTATAGTCAGAATTAATTCTGATGAATTTTCAAATCTTACAGTATTTAGCGAAAATAACCTTGGAGGGGAATCTACTAATATTAGCAATAACACTGTTTTTGAAGGTGAATCCATTTCAAATAATTTAAACGATGATATTTCATCATTTAAATTAAATAAAGGATACATGGCAACATTTGCTGAAAATGAAGACGGAACAGGAAAAAGTAAAGTTTTCATTGCGTCTGAAAATGATATTATAATGAATACACTGCCTGAATACCTTAACAATAAAATTTCATTTATTAGAGTAATTCCATGGAATTGGGTAACCAAAAAAGGGACTGCTGGTGACACCGAATCTATGAATAACAATTGGTTCTATAAATGGAGTAATAACGGCAGTTCTGATATGTTAAGGGAATATACTCCCATGGCATGGGGAAAAGGCGCTGCAGATGATTTAAATGATATTGAAATTATTAAGCAAAAATATAAATCAACACATCTTTTAGCATTTAACGAACCTGATAACTGTAATGACCAATCAGGTCAATATGGAAATATGTGTGTTGTAGATACATCACTTGTATACTATAAAAACCTTCTTAAAACTGGTCTCAGAATGGTTTCCCCAGCAACCAGACAAGGAGAAGTGTTTAACTGGTTAAATGAGTTTAATTATAAAGCTGAAAATCAAGAAATCAGAATTGACGTGATTGCTGTTCATTGGTATGATTGGACTTCAAATCCGGAAAATTCCCCAAATGCAAATCCACAAGACATTTATAATCGATTTGTTAATTACCTTGAAAACGTTTATAATTTATATGGATTACCTATTTGGATTACCGAGTTCAATGCAAACAGATACAGAAATGAATGGGTACATAGACAATTTTTACAACTTGCACTACCCTATCTTGAAGAAACTGAATACATTGAAAGGTATTCATTTTTTCCACCTGTAACAGATCAGGCAGATTTTTTTGATGAAAACAACAACTACACTCAAATTGGTGAATTTTACAGTAATTTTAATTCAACAAAGTCGATAGCAGAAAATAAATATGCTTCACCTAGTAATTTAAATTCAGAAGGTTACGAATTCACACAAACAGAATGTAATCCAAATAATGCATTTCTTTCAAATCATGAAATTGTATCACAAAAAGAAATAACTATTTACCCAAATCCCTCAAGTGATTATATATTTATTGAATTTGATCAAGAAATCACTGATTTAAAAATTCTAAGCATTGAGGGTAAAATAATTAAAGAATTAAGCCCTGCAAAATACATTAATGTGTCGTTTTTAAATAAAGGAATATATTTCTTAGACATTAATGATCATCTTATCAAATTCATTAAAAAATAAGTTAATTTATTGCGAATTTTGTAAATAAAATATATTATGTTTAATTATTTGTAAATATTTAAACATATAACTTATTTTTATATTTTTCCTAAATAATGAAAAGAATTCTTCTGTTTACAATCGTTCTTTTAACTTTTAGCTTAAATGCTGATAATAACAAAAAAAAACCCAACTTTCTTTTTGTTCTTGTTGATGACCAACCACATGATGCTGTTGGATTTTCAAATAGATATCCGTTTTTAAAAACTCCCAACATTGATAAGTTAGCAGAAGAAGGGGTAAATATTAAAAATTTCTTTGTTACTCAATCCATATGCTCCCCTTCCAGAGCCAGTTTTTTAACCGGAACCTATCCTCATATTCACGGGGTTAATCAAAATAACAAATATGTTGACCCTGATTGGACAAACTACGCTCCATATTCTGTACACTTACAAAATTCTGGATACGAAACTGCGCATATTGGTAAAATTCATATGGCTCACAAACGAGGTAAAGATCATGTAAGACCTGGATTTGATTATTGGTTTAGCTTTATTGGCCAAGGCCAATATTTTAATCCAAATGTAAATGATAACGGAGAGGAAATTAAGTTGGAAGGTTATATTACAGATATTTTGACAGAAAAAACAATTGATTGGCTTAAAAACAAGCGTGATCCTGAAAAACCATTTAGTGTTAATTTATGGCATAAGGCAGTTCACGAGAAGCATTTGCCAGCTCCGAGACATAAGGATCTCTTTAAAAATGAGCCACTTCCCGAACCCCCCTATGAAATGCATAAAGAAACCTTTAAAGGAAAACCCGAATGGCAAAGAAGAAAAACATTTGGATTTAAATGGGATAAAAACAAAAAAATACCTAAAGTTTTAGAGGAAAAAAGATGGCCTATCAATAAATTTAAAAACATGCAACTCTTAAGAAGTTTGATCGCTATTGATGAATCACTCGGAAGTGTTTTAAAAGCATTAGATGAAATTGGGGAACTGGAAAACACGGTAATCATATACAGCAGCGACAATGGATATTTTATGGGTGAACACACATACAAAGACAAAAGATTAGCTTATGAAAGCTCAATTCGCGTTCCAATGATAATAAGCTATCCAAAATTAATTTCTAAAAATACCGTAATTCATGAGCAATGTTTAAATATTGATCTTGCACCTACGATTTTAGAATTAGCAGGTATTAATAAACCTAAATACATGCAAGGTGAATCTATGGTTAAATTAATAAGCGGAAAAAAAGACAAAACCTGGAGAAAAAGTATATTTTTTGAATACTATGTTGACGATGCATGGCCATACGCAGGCCCAGATCAAGTTGCGGTTAGAACAAATGAATATAAATTAGTCGATAATTTTTTAAAAGATGATATAGATGAATTATATGATCTTATTAACGATCCAGGTGAAATGAAAAACTTAATTAATAATGCTAATTATGATGACATTGAAAATGAGTTAAGAAAAGAGTCAGAAAAATTACAAAAAAAATACAAATACAACCCCGATAGAGATTGGTGGTTACGTAAACAGATTAGAAAATAATTATGAAAAATATAATAACAACTTTACTCCTACTTTTTTCAACGCTAATTTACAGCCAAGATTTAAATCTAAAAGGAACAGTACTTGAAAAAGATACGAACCTTGCATTGGCAGGAGCAACAATTCAAGTAATCGGAAACGAGTCAGGAGTTGTTACTGATTTTGACGGAAATTTTGAGATCAAAGTAACAATAGGTGATAAAATAAAAGTTTCATACGTTGGAATGAAAACGATTGAGTTACCTATCATTACCTCTCCCATTTCCATATACATGGAGGTTGACATTAATCAATTAGAAGAAGTGACTGTTAGTGTTGGTTATTTCGATATAAGCGAAAAAGATTTATCGGGATCAATCACTCAAATAAAATCAGATCAACTAGAGAAAAACAGAAGCGGATCAGTTGAAAGTATTTTACAAGGTCAGGTTTCTGGATTAGTTGTGTCAGAAAGTTCACAACCCGGTGGGGGTTCAGGAGTATCAATTCGAGGTACAAATTCAATATTAGGGGGAACACAGCCATTATATGTACTTGATGGGATTCCAGTTGATCCCTTAACCGATGCAGCAGGGATGGACAATAGCGGTGGATCTCAAAGCTCGTTAAGCTTTATCAATCCTAATGATATAGATAAGATTGAAGTTTTAAAAGATGCTGCAGCTACTGCTATCTATGGTGCAAGAGGTGCTAACGGAGTTATTTTAATTACGTCAAAAACTGCAAATAATGAAAACGGGAAAGATAAAATTTCCGTTAGTTATGAAAGTTATGTGACTTCTGTAAGAAGAAATATAAATGTTTTAGATGGTCCTGGATTTGAAAACTTTATGAATCAAAGAGTTTTAAATCAGATTTATCAGGATATAACCGATCCTAATAGAAATGGAGGGCCGTTTGACGGGACTCAGATTATTAACACAGATAATTACCCTG
>CAJWSY010000055.1 GCA_913045935.1 uncultured Chloroflexota bacterium
GAAGTTGCAGCAGCTGAAGAAGAAGTTGCAGCAGCTGAAGAAGAAGTTGCAGCAGTTGAAGAAGAAGTTGCAGCAGTTGAAGAAGAAGTTTCAGCAGCTGAAGAAGAAGTTGCAGCAGTTGAAGAAGAAGATGCAGTTGAAGAAGAAGTTGCAGCTGAAGAAGAAGATGCAGTTGAAGAAGACACAACAGATAAAAATAATGATGAATTAACCACTTTAAGAGATGCGGATGAAGATCTGTTCTCGATTGAAAAATTATTCGGAACAAGTGATAATCAAAATCAAATTAGATTTGCTGAGGATATTGACGAAATAAAAAGTAAATCTAATAATAATTCAAAAAATAAAAAAAATAAGTAATTACGAGTGAAATAAAGATGTAAATTTTTTTTAATAGATTTAAAAACAGTTTAAAGAGTAAATAATGAATGAAAAGAAAACAGATGAATCAAAAATGATTGAGATTCCAAGCTCTTTAACGGTCGGAGATCTGGCAAATAAATTAAATCTTGATTCGGTAGATGTCATCAAACAACTAATGAGAGCAGGTTATATGCTTTCTATAAATCAGAAACTAGAATATGATCTTGCGTCATTAATTGCAAAAAGTTTTGGTTTTGAATCTAGCCAAATAGAATTACCCTCAGAAGAAAAACAAATTTTCCAATCTAATTTAGATGGTGACGACATAAAAGCTCCTGTAGTGACAATTTTAGGTCATGTGGATCACGGGAAAACAACTTTGTTAGATACAATAAGAAAATCTACGGTTGCTGAATCAGAACATGGAGGTATTACTCAAAAATTAAGTGCCTATAAATTACGATACAATGACTCTTTTATTACTTTTTTAGATACTCCTGGTCATGAAGCTTTTTCTACTCTAAGATCAAGAGGAGCAAGAGTAACTGATATTGCAATAATTATCATAGCTGCAGATGATGGAATAATGCCTCAAACTGAAGAATCAATTCAACATGCAAAATCTGCGGGTGTTCCTATTATTATAGTTATATCTAAAACAGATGTTCCAGGTGCAGACATTGATAAAGTAAAGGCGCAATTAGCAGAACGAGAATTGATGGTAGAGGAATGGGGGGGAGAAACAATTTGTGTACATGTTTCTTCTCCAAAAAACGAAGGAATAACTGAATTGTTAGATTATATTTTGTTAGTTGCTGAAGTTAATGAATTTAAAACTGATACTAAAGTACCACCAAAAGCTATAATTCTAGAATCTACAATTGACAAAAAGCAAGGTATTGTTGTGAAGGGGTTAATACAGGAAGGAATATTGAAAGTTGGAGACAGATTTATTACTAATACCACAAAAGGAAAAGTGAGGGCTTTGCTTGATGATAATGGAAAACAAGTAAAAGAGTGCTTACCTTCAACGCCAATTGATATTTTAGGATTTGAATCTTTGCCTCAATCAGGGGAATTGCTTGAATGGGTTAAATCAGAAAAAGAAGCAAAAAAAATATTGTTAAAAAGAACAAAAGAAACAACACAATCTTCAAATAATATTAACTTAACTCATGCTTCTGTGGAGCAAAAAAAGATTGATACGATTAATATTATTGTAAAAGCAGATTTACAAGGAAGCTTAGACGCGATCATTGAATCTCTTAATTCATTTAACAAAGATTCTATTCATATTGCACTAATTCATTATGGAATAGGTAATGTGAATGAAAATGATATATCAATGTCTGTTGCTTCTGATTCAGTAATCTATGCTTTTAATGTGGGCGTTGAACAGGGAGTTTTAGAAAAAAATAAAAACGATACTGTAATTATAGAAAGTTATAATATTATTTATGAACTGATAGATGCTGTTGAAGAACGTATTTTGAAATCAGAAGTTGTTGAAGAAACTTTAGTCAAAAATGGTTCGGCAGATATCAAAGCTGTATTTGATTTTGATAACCAACCTGTAGCGGGAATACTTATCAACGAAGGTAAGGTTACCTCAACTAATAGATTAAAGGTATTTAGAAAAGGTGCAGAAATTTATTTTGGTAAAATTAAATCCTTAAAGCATTACAAAGATGATGTCAAAGAATTAATATCTGGACAGGAAGGTGGTGTAGGAGTGGCTGATTTTAATGACTTTAAAGTTGGCGATAAAATTGAATTTTATAATTAACTCAATGTCATGTTATGGATAGTCTTAGATTTTTGAAAATTAATTCTCTAATGAAAGAAGAAATTTCTCGAATAATAGAAAACGATATAAACGATCCTAGAGTGAGTACTATGGTGACTGTACAAAAAATAAAGTCTTCTAAAGATTTTAGTACTATTAGAATATATGTAAGCCTATTAACAGATCCAAAAGATTCTAAATTGGTATTACAAGGATTAAAATCTAGTCAGGGTTATGTTAGAAAATTACTTCAAAAGTCAATAAAAAATATTAGAATAGGTAAATTAATTTTTGAGCATGATAAATCTCCTGAAGAAGTATTAAAGATAACAAATATAATTGATTCAATAAATTAATTTTTAAATGTTCGACGGAATCATATCAATTAACAAACCTCCAAATATAACTTCTTTTAAAACAGTATCAGAAGTTAAAAAAAGATTGCGTGTTAAAAAAGCAGGTCATGGAGGCACTTTAGATCCTTTAGCTTCCGGTGTATTGTTGATTTTTTTAAATAGAGCAACAAAATTTTCTAAATATGCTTTAGATTGTACAAAAGAATACTTGTGTAAAATTACCTTTGGTCAGGCCACAAATACTTTTGACCTAGAAGGAGAAGTGACTGAGCAAAAAGAGATTCCCGAGTTGAGTTATGAAAAATTAAAATTAAAATTATCTGAATTTGTAGGAGAGATAATTCAGACACCCCCAAAGTATAGTGCTGTAAAAATAAAGGGAAAACCTTCATATTATTATGCTCGAAAAAATATAGAAATAACTCCTAAACCTAGAAAAGTAATTTTACATGATATTTCAATTAAAGATTGGAATGGAATAGATTTGGTAATTAGTGTGACGACTAGTAAGGGTTTTTATATAAGAACTTTTGCTGATGAAATAGGAAGGATATTTGATTCTTTATCTTTTTTAAGCAATTTGAAAAGGACAAGGGTTGGTCCGTTTGAAATATCAAATTCAATCGATTTACAAGATTTGTTAACACAAGATTTAAATTTACTGTTTGATGAACAAATACTTAAACATCCAGATGAATTGTTGGAAGATTATGGATCTATCCAAATTAATGACAATTTAATTGACAAGTATGTAGAAAAGAAAACCATTGATTTTAAAATTAATGAACAATTTGAGAATTATAAAGTTTATAATCAATCAAAATTTTTTCTTGGTACAGCTAGTTATGATAATACAAATTCAACATTAATTAGAAATGAATTATATAAAATGCCTAACAATTAGTAAGATAATCAAATAATTCATTGACTTATTTCATGATTCGCCTATAAAATTGTTCTTCGGGTAAAAAATGAATAATTATGCAATAGTAAAATTTAAGTCTAAGCAATACAGGGTTTCTGTAGGTGATGTTGTTGATGTTGACAGAATTAATACTGATATTGGAGATTTTGTAAAAATAGAAGAAGTATTGTTTCTGTACAATGATGGGCAAGCAGAAATTGGAACCCCTAGTTTGCCTGGTAAACACGTTTCAGGAAAAGTTCTTAATCACTACCAGAGCTCTAAGAAAATTTCCGGAAAATATAAAAATAAAACTAGAAATAGAAAACGATTTGGATACAGAAAATCTCTTACATCAATTCAGATAGTCGAAATATCTGATGTGAATGACAAAGCAAAAACTACAACAAAAGCAAAAACTACAACAAAAGCAAAAACTACAACAAAAGCAAAAACTA
>CAJWSY010000056.1 GCA_913045935.1 uncultured Chloroflexota bacterium
CTCCCATTCCAGCAGTTATAAATACCATTTTTGTATTTACGTTTAACATTGAGATTATATCTTCAGAACTTTCAAGTGCCGCTTTCTCTCCAACTTCAGGGTTTGCTCCAGCACCTAATCCTTCAGTTAGATTTACTCCTAATTGTATTTTATTTGGAACCCCACTATTATTTAAAGCTTGTGCATCAGTATTACATATTACAAAGTCAACTCCTTTTATTCCTTGCTTATACATATGATTAATTGCATTACTTCCTCCGCCACCTACTCCAATGGCTTTAATTACATTTGATTGATTTTTAGGTAAATCAAAACTAATTCCTAAATCTAAATTTTCATCCATGGTACAGTTTTAAAATTTTAATTATTATTCAGCATTGTCTAGAAAATCTTGTAAATTTTTAGTTAGCTTATCTAAAAAAGACTCTCTTTCAATTTTTTTATTTTCTTTTTTTAATTCATCTGAAGATGATTCATTATCCTCATTTGATCCTTCTTCGTTTTGTGGATCATTATTAAATAATTCACCCTCAATATTTTCTGGTTCATTTTTTCTTAATCTGTGCAATCCGTCCATTACTAATCCAACAGCAGTTGCATAAAGTGGGCTTGTTACAGACTTATCGGTATCACCAGCTAGATGTTCATTTGGGTATCCTACTCTTGTATCCATACCCGTCACATATTCTACCAATTGTTTTAAATGTTTTAATTGACTTCCTCCACCAGTTAAAACAATACCAGCAATTAGTTTTTTCTTTTGATCTTCATGACCATAATTTTTTATTTCTAAGTAAACTTGTTCGATAATTTCCACTGTTCTAGCATGAATTATTTTTGATAAATTCTTCAATGATATCTCCTTTGGATCTCTGCCTCTTAAACCAGGAATCGAAACAATTTCATTTTCTTTATTTTCTCCAGGCCATGCAGAACCAAATTTTACCTTAAGCAGTTCAGCTTGTTTTTCTATAATTGAACATCCTTCTTTTATATCCTCTGTGACCACATTTCCACCAAAAGGAATTACAGCCGTATGTCTTATTATTCCGTCTTTAAATATGGCTAAATCGGTTGTTCCACCACCAATATCAATAAGCGCTACTCCAGCCTCTTTTTCTTCATGACTTAATACAGCATTTGCAGAAGCTAAGGGTTCTAGTGTAATTCCGTCAAGATCTAGCCCAGCACTCTTTATACATCTTCCAATATTTCTGATAGAAGAAACCTGACCCACAACGACGTGAAAATTTGCTTCTAACCTTCCTCCATACATTCCGATAGGCTCTTTAATTTCAGCTTGACCATCTACTTTGAATTCCTGAGGTAAAACATGTATAATTTCTTCTCCTGGCAACATTACCAACTTGTGAACTTGATTAATTAACCTTTCAATATCATTTTCATCAATTACCTGCTCTGAATTATTTCTTGTTATGTAATCACTATGCTGTAAGCTTCTTATGTGTTGCCCAGCAATCCCTACAGTAACTGCATCAACTTTGAATCCTGAAATTTCTTCAGCCTCTGAAACTGCTTGCTGAATTGATTGTATTGTTTGAGTTATATTATTAACAACTCCTCTATGAACACCCAAGCTAATAGATTTTCCTACACCTAAAATTTTCATTTTATTATATTCATTTGTTTGTCCAATCATCGCAACAATCTTTGTTGTTCCTATGTCTAAACCAATTGATATCATATTTTCTTTCATAACATTTATTTTTTTACCCCTACAACCTGATTCTCAAATTGTAGATTTATCATACTATAATTCTTTAAATCACCTTCTTCTTTAGCTCTTATATAAAAGGCCTTCAAATTTGTAATCTTACTTTTTAATCTATTATTATCTCCAATCAGAATTGAAGCCCTATAGTCTCTTAATTTTAAACTTATTTTATTATCGTTAACCATGATTTGAGATACGTTGTTTTTCAAAAAATCATCCTCCTTAATAAATAAGGAAACTTTAGTTAAGAAATCTAAATTGGTTTCAGAATTATATCCAAAAACAACAGGAACTTTTACAGATTGAAGTTTTGAAAGAGACATAAAATTTGAATTTTTATCTAAATAAAAAGAACTGTCCTTAGTGATTAATCTAGCAATAGGGTCCTTTTGATGCACATTTACATGTAATTGCTGACCCACTGTTTTAAAAACTTGAGATTTCTCAACGTAAGTGTTATTATCAATTTCATTTTCTATTTTGACAAGCGCAATAGAATCTTTTGAAGAGTTAATGTGTTTTAAAACCAAATTTTTAATAGAATCAGCTGAGATGAAGTAGGTTGTATTTGGCTCTATTGAAACAATTACGTCAGAAATAATTCTATCATTATTTTTTAAATTAGAACCATAAAATAGCCCAATTGATAATATTAAAATCAATACAAATAATATGTTTGCCCAGTTAATACGCATATTCAAGTTCTTGTTTTATGTGTTCAACTTCGTTTGCAATATCACCAGCACCTAATGTTATGTTTACCCTATATCCTATATTTTTAATATGATCTGAAATGTCAGACTTTCTTGAAATAGTTTTATGGTTAGAATCAATTTTTTCTAACAACCATTCTGAACTAATTCCCTTAATTGGAATTTCTCTAGCTGGATAAATTTCTAAAAGAATCACAGCATCAAATTGAGATAAAGCTGTTGCAAAATCCTCTGCTAAGTCTCTAGTTCTTGAATATAAATGAGGCTGAAAAATAACGGTTAATTTGTCATTTGGATAGATATTCTTTAATGAATCAAATACCTTGTTTATTTCTTCTGGATGATGAGCATAATCATCAATGTATATTATATTTTCATTATCAATTTGATATGAAAACCTTCTTTTTATTCCCTTAAAAGAGATTAAAGAACTAATAATTTGATTTTCGGAAATCCCTAACTCCAATGCTAATGCAATGGCACATGTAGCATTTAATACATTATAATGACCAGTTAATGGTAATTTAATATTTTCAATGGTTGATTTCTTTGATTCAAAATCAAAAATACTAAGTTCACTTTTACAGTTTATATTCAACACTTTAAAATCAGAATCATTTCTTTCACCATACTTAGAAGAGTTAAATTCCAGGTTTTCATGTGTAATTAATAAACCTCCAAACTTAATATTATCAGCAAAATCATAAAATGCCTGAGATAAACTTTCCTTATTTCGGTATATATCTAAATGATCTACATCCATAGAGGTAATGCACGCAAAATCCGGATTTAATTTTAAAAACGACTTATCAAATTCATCTGCTTCAACCAAAATAAACTCATCTCCATTGTATAAAAAATTAGAATTATAATTTTCCATAATACCTCCAACAAATGCAGTAAAGGATACATCTGCACACTTCAGAATGTGAGCTAAAATTGATGTTGTTGTTGTTTTTCCGTGAGTACCTGCTATTGCAATGCACTTACTTTTTCTAGAAATGTTTTCTAAAATATCAGCCCTCTTATAAATATCAAAATTATTGTCTGTAAAATAATTCAAAAGAATATGATTATCAGGAATTGCGGGGGTGTATACAACAACTGTATCATCCTTTGGTAGAGCATTATATTTCTCTGTAATATTTTCAAGATTATAATCTATTTTTGCTCCCATTTTTGTTAGATCAATCGTTATCATTGATTTTTCTCTATCGTATCCAAACACATTTTTATTTTTTTCAATAAAATATTTTGCAAGACCACTCATTCCAATTCCGCCAATACCAATTAAAAAAATATTATGTTTAGAACTTAAACTCATTAATT
>CAJWSY010000057.1 GCA_913045935.1 uncultured Chloroflexota bacterium
TATTGTCATGCCGTTGCAGGAACTGTTGGCGTAATGGTTCAAAGCATCCTAAATTGCTCTCAAAGACAGTCGATATATTTTGCTGTAGACCTGGGTGTTGCAATGCAATTGACCAATATTGCTAGAGATATCCTTGAAGATGCTCAAATTGGGCGAAGGTATATTCCATCAACGTGGTTAGATATTGAGCCTGAGAAGATAGCCCAGAAAGATCCATCCGATAAAGAGGCTATTTCAAGAGCTACTAAAAAACTACTTTCACTTGCAGAAACATATTATGAAAGTGCTTCAGAAGGAATTTATTATATTCCCGTAAGATCGAGAATTGCCATAGCTATCGCACTTAAATTATATCGTCAAATTGGAGTTAAACTGATTCAAAATGGTACTCAATGGTGGAAAGGAAGAACAATTGTCAGTAACAAGAAGAAAATATTGTTAAGTATTATTTCGTTGAATTGTATTTTTCCAAAAAAAGTCTCTCTTCATAAAAAAAAGCTGCATAAAGATTTTCAAGGTTTGTCAGGTGCCAATGAATTTTGATATTGCAATTATTGGTGGCGGTAATGCTGGGCTATCTCTGGCGAGAAACTTACTTCGAGATCAAACAAAAAATAAGATAATAGTTATTGAGCCAGAGTTTCCGGAGAATAAACCTGCAAATTGGTGCACTTGGATACATAAAGACAATGTATCTATTTTTAAAAATTCAATAAAGGGTAGCTGGGAAGGTTGGACAGTTTCTAATAAAACACAAAAAATTAATCACTCCAGTTCAAATTATAAATACATATGTATAGATGCAGCCAAGTACTTAACACAAATTGAAAATGAATTAAATAATTCTAATGTTTCTATTTTAAGAGACGCGGTAGTTGAGATCTCAAAAGAAAATAACCGAAAAGAAATAATCTGTAAAAACAATACTGTTTTTGCAGACCATGTTTATGATAGCAGGCCACCAGAACTGCACACGAATTTATTAAGACAACATTTTTACGGTATAGAGTATGAATTAACTGAACCTCATCATATTGATTCAGTTGTTTTAATGGATTTTGATGTTGATCAATTTAATGGTTTGCACTTTATATACGCACTTCCTTTTTCAGAGAGGAGGTTGTTCGTTGAGTCAACTGTAATATCGCAAGAGCTTAATCAGATAGAATGGTATGAAGATCAAATAAAATTATGGATGAAAAATAAAAATTTAGATTATCTAAAAAAGATTTCATCTGAAAAAGGTGTTATACCTCAAGGTAAAATAGAGTATAAAAATGAGGGTATCCATTGCATTGGTGCTAGAGGAGGAGCCGTAAGATTGTCCTCAGGGTATGCTTTTCATAATATTCAGTCTCAAGTTGGCAAATTAGCAAACAATATAAGGAATGATTGTTATGATGTTCCAGTTGCAATGAATAAATTTGTTACTTTCATGGACGAGATATTCAACAAAGTATTAATAAATAACCCTCAGATTGCCGTTGATCTGTTCCTCAATACAACAAAATCATTATCGGCAGACGAATTTGCAAAATTTATGACAAACAAAACAAATTTCAATATTTGGTTAAAAGTGATTGCACAAATGCCAAAAAAACCATTCATTGGGCAGATACTTAAAAGAGCCAATAGAGGATAAGTTATATGGAGATATACAACTGGATAGCAATGTTATGTATTATTCTCCTCGGTATTCCACATGGCGCATTAGATAACACGATTGCCCGAATGAAGGGCTGGCCTGATACAGTAAATTATTTTTTTGTTTTTCATTTTTCCTACATCGTCATTTCTCTATTAGTTATTGTATTTTGGTTATATCAGCCTTTGATTTCACTCATAATTTTTTTATTGATTTCCGGTCTTCACTTCGCAAATAGTGAATATAATGATGATGAAAAGATAAATAAGGTATCCTTTTTTTCGCACGCTGGCTTGGTACCAATCATCATTCCATGGATGCATACTGAAGAAGTAATAGATATATTTTTCTTATTAGCTGGTGATGCAGCAACGCTTCTAATCCCATTAATTACATACCTATTTTATGGTTGGGTTTTAGTATTCTTTTTATATACGGTTAATTTTATTAGAAGAAAATCCTTCGTACAAAGGTATGTCCAATTAATTATTTTATTAATTTTGATTTATTTGTTTCCACCTCTAGTCTCTTTCACAATTTACTTTTGTTTGATACATGGGCCTAGACATATGAATAAAGTTTTAAGGAAGTTAAGTAAGAAAGAGAAGAATCAAGCAATAAAAGAAACCCTGATATATAGCATGGTCACATTCGTGCTAATTTTTTCTGCTGCTTATTATGTCAGTGACAATAAAATGATTTCAGAAGACTTGATAAGGATAACTTTCATTGCCCTAGCAGCATTGACTGTGCCGCACATGATTCTAGTTGATTATATGAAAGTTTCATTTAATAAAAATCATTAGTTTTAAAACTAATTCAAAATTAGGAATAGAGCATTACATAGGTTGACATAATTGTCCTTATTATTATTATTGTATTAATACTCATAAATTTGACTTCAATGCTAAATAAACAAATCCAGCTTCATATTTTTTTGTTATTTACAATTAAGTTAGTTTTTGCACAAGATAGAAGCTCAGAGCTCGATAATTTTCTTGATTCAAACATCTGCAACGGGTGTAATCTTTCAAACACTAATTTAAGTGATATAAATCTGAATAATGCTGAATTAGAAAATACAAATTTAGCCAACACTAATTTCTCTCATTCAACTTTGGTTAATGCATCACTGAAGAATTCGACAATAACGGCGGCAAATTTTAAAAACTCTAATTTAAGATACACTTCATTTCAATCAGCAAAACTGGACGATTCTGATTTGATGGACGCGGATCTAAGTTATTCGGATTTATCCAATTCAAGCATAAGAAATACAAGTCTTAAAAACACAATTCTTGATGAGGCTGAATTAAATAATGCCTGGGCAAATAATATAAATATTAGTCAGTCATCTCTTGTTAAAGCAGGAATGAAAAATATAGTAATGCGTGCGTCGGTCTTATCTATGTCTAATTTTTCGGAAGCAAATATTGAAGATGGTGATCTTAGTCATTCAGATGTTCATGGATCAGTATTTGTAGACACCAAATTAATTGATGCTCAATTCATTAAATCAAATTTAAGGCAATCTAATTTTATGAACGCAGACTTATCGAATACCAATTTTTCAAGTGCGGATTTATCTGGCACAGATTTTACTGGCGCTAAGCTTATTAATACGAATTTCTTTAATGCTGATCTTAGATATTCAAATCTAAGGCACGCAAAAATCCTCAATATCAATATTGATAAAGCCGTACTTTGTAAAACAAAGTTACCATGGGGTGTGAGAAACGACAATTGTAAATAAGTATACTTATCAGTTATTTACATATATTTATTAAATAAATTCTAATAAAAATCTTAATTATCTAGGCTGTTTCTTGTGCACTTTATAACTTGCAGATC
>CAJWSY010000058.1 GCA_913045935.1 uncultured Chloroflexota bacterium
CACCTGAACCTACTCCAACACCTGAACCTACTCCAACACCTGAACCTACTCCAACACCTGAACCTACTCCAACCCCTGAGCCTACTCCAACGCCTGAACAAGGAGCACTTATAAAAAAGGTATTAATTTCAGGTTTTAAATTTATTCAAGATGAAATCACAATTAATTTAGGAACAACAGTCGTTTGGACAAATAATGACAGTTCAACACATACTGCTTCATCGATTAATTCAAAATTTGAATCAGGATATCTTCCTGAAAGCTATTCATTTGAATTTAAGTTTGAAGAATCTGGGACTTTCTCATACAAATGTCTTCTTCATCCAAGCATGACTGGCAAGATTAATGTTCTTGATGAAAATGGATATTTAATTACTCCTCAACCCACTCCTGACCCTTCATCTTTACCTAATAATAATCAAAGTGATCAAATATCTCCACCATCTTCCCCTCAGAGTTATTACTAATATAAAACTTAAATTATATTGTTTAATATAAACAATAAATATAACTTTTTATTATTCAATAGTTGACTATATGCAATATTACTGATAAATTGTTAAATATAATAAATAGTTAAAGGAAATACTATGGTAATAATTAATAAATGTCCTAAATGTAAAGGCACTTTAGTGTTTACTAATACCTTGGATCATGAAGAAGAACTTAGTTGTATAAATTGCGGCTTAAGTACACCAACAATGGATAACTTCCATAAATTATCTGGTAACGAAATGATAATGATGCTTGAAGATAAATTTGCTTCTTACAATAAAGTTAGCATCAATAAATAATTTAGTCTTTAAAAATTTCACTAATGTTACTATCTAGATTAGTAGCAATCTTGTGAAGAACAGAAATACTTAAGTTTCTCTTCCCATTTTCAATTGTACTTATAAAAGCTCTATCAATTGAAGCTAAATTAGCTAGTTCTTGTTGACTAATACCTTTAGAGATCCTTAATGCTTTTATATTATTTCCAATTTTAGATAAAGTGTCATCTACCGAATCTAAATCACTATGATTCATGGATCTACTTAAAAAACTTTTACATTCTTTTGATTCAAAAGCTGAATTGCTACAACAAACAAAATCTGGTTTTGAATTAATTGATTCAGAGAAATTTTCTTCGATGTCATTTAGTTCAATATCCTTATCAGTTTTCAATGATTTAGACACACCTGGACCTCCCCAGATAACTTTAATATGTGGCCAATTAAATTTGAAAAATTCTGTCAACTTGTTACATTCTACAAATGCCATATCAGTTGCAACTGAAATTGCAAAAAGTTTTGGCTTAATTTCATTCACATATTTAATAAAATCATCATTTGGAATTTGATATTTATTAACGTTGTGATTTGTTAAATAATCTACTCTCCAACCTTCCATCATAAGAAAATCAGCAAACATTCTAGCACCGATTGTATGATTATCATTCTTCGGAATTGTTACTATAGCAAGTGGTGCGTTTGGGTCTTCAATCTCAAAATTAGCTCTTAACCTAGACATTATTTCAAGCGTTATTCCAGCAGCCCTATTTTCATGAGAAATTGATATTTCACCATCATGCCACATCTGTCCAATTTCTCTTTGAGCTGAAGTAAATATTTTTTTATAAACTGTTTTAACGTCAGATCCATTTGCAAGTGCTAAGTTAATAGAGGCCAATGCATTTTTCTGATCACCATCAACTAAAGATTCCTTATATCTTTTAATAATCTGATTAAGAGATTTAGTAGTTGTCATGTAGTTTAAACTCAACTAATTTATATAACATAAGTTGATTATACTACACATTTTAGGGCTTAAGTAGATTTAATTTAAAATCCCTCCGCCATTAACATTTAGTGCCTGTCCTGTGATTTCTGATGCTTCATCTGACGCTAAGAAAGCTATTGAGTATGCCACATCTCTTGGCTCTTGGGCTCTTTTTAATGGAAAGTAGGATTCAGCTTGTTGTTTGAATATTTCAAATGGGTCCATATCAGAGTAATCACTATTCATTGATTTATGATTTTCTGCAATTTGCTGCCAAAATGATGTAAATAATCTTCCCGGGCATACAGTATTAACATTAATGTTGTATTTTCCTAATTCAATAGCAAGAGTATGAGTGAATTGAATTGCAGCAGCTTTTGACACTAAATAAGGATTTAAGACATTTCCTCTCCCCTTGTCTCCTATACCTCTTGGCTTTCTTCCACCTTGAGATGAAACTATAACTATTTTTCCATTTTTATTTTTAATCATGTGATCTTTTACTGAGTCAGTAGTATTAACAAGCCCTTTTACATTAACTGAATATGTGATCTCCCAATCTTCATCAATGTAATCTTTTCTTTTTGCAAAATCCGAGCTACCTATTGCTCCGGCATTAGGAACACAAATATCTAGTTTCCCAAATTTAGAAATTATTTGATCTGAGAAACTTAATAATTCATCTTTTTGAGTAACATCAATTTTTTTAGATAAAACTTCTATTCCCTTTTTTTTATAATCATTTACTACTTCTTGAAGGAGGTTTTCATTGGTATCACATAAGGCAAGTTTCGCACCTCTTTCTGAAAATACATCTGCAGCAGCCTTGCCAATTCCATTTGCAGCCCCAGTTATATACACAACTTTATTGTCAAATTGATTATTCATTTATTACCTCACTTAATTAAATATCTTATCTAATGCTTCTTTTCTGTAATTAAATATATTAATTAAATCCTTTTTTACAAATAAATTATGAATTAAAGATCCGCCAGGAACAATATAATCCACAATGTCTATAACTTTTGTGTTTTTTCCAATGCTTTCAAAATGATGTTGGTGGCGCCATTTTAAATATGGTCCTATTAATTGTTTATCAACAAACTTCAATGGGGGGTTCCATTCTTCAATTTTACTTTTCCAAAAAATAGGAATTTTGTGTAGATTCAATCTATATTGGAATATCATTCCTTCAGATGTTGTATCAACCTTTTTTCCTAAAATTTTAAAATTTAAAAATTTTGGAGTGATTAAATTTAAATTATTTGGAGTGGCATAAAATTCAAATACACTTTCTATCTCTTTATAAATTAATTGTTCCGTATACAATTTAAATGACCAAAAGCCATCATTTAAAATATGTATATCATCATCTATTCTTATTGATTCAAGGTTACTCATTAATTTATACTCCTAGGATGAATCCATATTCAATTTTAGCACCCAAGAAATATTAATGTTTAGTTTGGGTGAAATTTGTGCATTACTTTCTGCTTTCTTTTGGGGTAACTCAGGCGTACTTCTTAAATCGCTTCCAAGCAAGGTAAGAGCTTCCTTCATATATTTTGAAAGTATAATTTCTGGTTCAATTTTAATACTTTTAATTTCAA
>CAJWSY010000059.1 GCA_913045935.1 uncultured Chloroflexota bacterium
CAAAAACTACTTCAGTTAAACCTACAACTCCAACTCCTGAACAGGCAAAAACTACAAATTCTGAAGATTTGATTTCTTATATAAGAAACCAAATCTTCAATGCCATAAAAAATGGAACGTTAAACAACCTTGATCCATCAAAACTATGTGCAAACATAGATCCGGACAAAATAAATAGTTGTATTAGTAGTGCCACAACACAAATACAAAATGCCATGGGAATACCCGTAGGTATGGCTAATTCCAATCAAAAATCCATACCCCATACGTCGAAAAGTGAAAAATCTCTTCCAAATATAAGTTATTTTGCAAAAAATAAAAGTGATAGATTTCTTGTTGACTTTGAAGATATTGTAGCTGGGCATCCATATGTAGGAGCTAGAAGCCCTAGGCCTCATAATGATGCCCAAGTGTATTTTTCTAATACAGACCCGAGGTGGGTTAATGCAAAAAAACCTTCTGATTATCCCCCTATTTATGCTGTGGCAGATGGTTACATTAATCTTCCTCAATTATCATTCTACAATGTGGTTGATCACTCTGACTCAGATCCTGCTTGGTGGCATGTAGCTTATGGCTTTACTTTAAAAATAGCACAAGAAAATAACAATTATGTAGAATTTATATATCAAATGGAACCATATATGATTCCTGATATTATTGGCAAACCAAAAGATTTCTTTAAACAATTTATACTAGTTAAAAATGGTCAATTCGTAAAAAAGGGAGATATATTGGGATATATGTATGTCCCCTCTTTTAACGAAATGGTGGGAAGCGAAGGAGCATCTTCGCATATTGCTTTCTCTTTAATTAAGCAACCAAGAACAGTATTTGTGCCTGCTATTTTTTCAGAAGAGGTGGTTAGTAAATTTGCTGATATTTATAGAAATCCTAAAGAAGGATGGGATAGCAAAAGTTTTGGATTTGATTGGAAAAGAGGCAGAGGACTTCCTGACGGAATGGGTTGGATGCTTAGTGGCGAAGAAAATCCATTTGGTAGTAATATTCTCGATGTATTATTATTTGATGGAATTGTAGATTCACAATTAGATTCAAGAGCAATGGTTTACCCTAAAGACTTAGGATTTAAATCTGGCAACTTATTATATAGCAAGTATGGATGGGGAAACACAATTATCGAAAATATTAGTATTAATGAGGATTGGCAATTTCTATTTTCTGGAATTGGCGGACCAATGAAAGTTGTTTTCAAATCTGAAGAAAATGGAAATTTTAGAGAAAGTAAAGTTCTTGAATTACGATCAGGTCAAAATTTTGATTTAACTCATAAAAATAATTTTTTAGGAAGTACATCAAAATTTTCCATAATCATTACAGATCCAAATAATTGGGGATGGAGCTTAGCTTTTGCAAATAAAGAAGCAGAATTCACAGCACCTGGAAGTACTAGGGATATTTCTCCTAAATGTCCACCAGGATGCCCTGTCAGCCCAAATCCTTATAAACTTAAAAAATAAATTATAACCATTAAGTCAAAAGTATTTATCTTTCCTTTAATATATACTAAATTTATCTTCCTGCTTTGTTTTTACATTTATTAAAACACTTTTCCCGTCTTTATTTGCTTTCTCAGCGGCTTTGATAGCAGGGACTATTTCTTCTGGTTTTTCAACATTTATGCCAACTGCTCCCAATCCTTTTGCAATTGTTGTATATGACCCAGTCATATTTCCTGCTCCATATTTAGACATTGCCACAGGTTGGTGATGATCATATCCTCCCATCGTTCCATTATCAAGAACAATTGTTGTAATTGGATTGCCAGACCTTACAGAAGTTTCTATATCCAATCCTGCCATCCCAAAAGCTGCATCACCCATAAAATTAACACAAAATTTATCAGGGTTTGCTATTTTAGCTCCAATAGCCAACCCTATTCCATAGCCTAGATGTGTACTTTTCCCCCACCCAATATAACTATGTGGAACAGTAGCAGGATAAAAGGGCATTATCTGATCTCTTGGATGCCCAGCATCATGAGTTATAATTGTATTTTCATGATCCACTGCTTTGTTAATTTCATTTATTAGTCTGTAAGGATTTATTGGAGTCTGATCTGAATTTAATAATCCACTCCACTCTTCATTCCATTCTTTTTTAATTATTGCAATAGATTCAATTATAGAATCATTATTTCTTTTTGTTGATCCAAGCTGTGCTTTAGTTTCTTCAATCAACATTTCAAGAGTTAATTTAGCATCTCCCAAAAGTCCAATATCTGTTTTATATTCTTTGGAAATATCTGTGAGATTATTTGTATTATGAATTAAAGTTTTGCCCTCTGGAATATCAATAGCAAAATTTGTTTTAGTCCAACTTGTTCCTATTCCTAAAATCAAATCTGATTCCTTTAACCAATGCCATACTGTTTTTGGAGCTGTTCTATTAGCAGATCCTAGTGACAAAGGATGTCTTTCATCAAATGCTGATTTAGCCTGCATAGTAGTTAAAATAGGAATTTGAAGTAACTCAACTAATTCCTTTAATTCATTTGTAGCTCCTGCATACAGCGTTCCCTGACCTGCCCATATAATTGGATTTTTTGCATTAATTATATTTGATACTGCACTTTTAATATCATTACTATTAGGCGCAGAAAGAGTGACTTGTGGACTGGAATAATCATCAATATTATCTATTGTCTGTACCATTGCCTTACCTTTCATTTCTAATAAAACAGGTCCTGGACGACCATTAATTAATGCTGACATTGCTCTTCTCATTAAATTTGGAATATCTTCAGCAGAATTTATTGAGGCAGCCCATTTAGTTATCTGTCCATAATTTTTTGGAGCAGAAAAATTTGGTTCAATATCTGGATCTCTATCACCTGCAGGAAGAAATAAAATTGGAACTGAATCTGCCCATGCCTGAGCAATTCCACCAAAAGAATTTTCAACCCCAGGACCTCCCTGACAGCAAAAAACTCCTCTTTTACCTTGAGATGCTAACATTCTGGAAAACCCATCAGCAGCCATAATACCACCTCTCTCTTGTCTGAATACAATAGGTCTTATCCCAGCATTAGCAGCAGCTTCTATTAAAGGATTTGCAGGAAAACATGCCATCCATTCAAATCCTTCTTTTTTTAAAATGTTAGCAATCGCTTCAAATCCATTCATAATTTACTCCTGTAAAATATTTATTGATTAAATTATAACCATTAAGTCAACAAATGAATTCTTGAGCAACTTCTTGAGCAAATCCCA
>CAJWSY010000060.1 GCA_913045935.1 uncultured Chloroflexota bacterium
TTGAAATTAAAAGTATTAAAATTGAACCAGAAATTATACTTTCAAAATATATGAATGAAGCTCTTACCTTGCTTGGAAGTGATTTAAGAAGTACGCCTGAGTTGCCCCAAAAAAAAGCAGAAAGTAATGCACAAATTTCACCCAAGCTAAACATTAATATTTGTTGAGTGATAAAATTGGATATGGATTCATTATTGGAGTATAAAATATGAGTAACCCTGAATCAATAAGAACAGATGATGAAATACATATTTTCAATGATGGCTTTTGGTCATTTAAATTGTACACAGAACAATTAATTTATGAAGATATAGAAAGTGTATTTGAATTTTATGCAACTCCAAATAATTTAAATTTAATAACTCCAAAATTTTTAAATTTTAAAATTTTAGGAAATAAAGTTTCTAGAACCTCCGAAGGAATGATATTTCAATATAGATTGAATCTGCACAAAATTCCTATTTTTTGGAAAAGTAAGATTGAAGAATGGAATCCGCCATTGAAGTTTGTTGATAAACAGCTTATAGGACCATATTTAAAATGGCACCACCAGCATCATTTTGAAAGAATAGGGGAAAACACAAAAGTTATCGATATAGTCAACTATATTGTCCCAGGAGGGTCTTTAATACATAATTTATTTGTAAAAAAGGATTTAATTAATATATTTAATTACAGAAAAGAAGCATTAAATAGAATATTTAACCAAGTGAGGTGATAAATGAATAATCAATTTGAAAATAAAGTTGTTTATATAACTGGGGCTGCTAATGGAATAGGTAAGGCAGCTGCAGATGTATTTTCAGAAAGAGGTGCAAAACTTGCCTTATGTGACACCAATGAAAACCTTCTGCAGGAAGTAGTAAATGATTATAAAACAAAGGGAATAGAAGTTTTATCTAAAAGAATTGATGTTACTCAAAAAAATGAATTATTCAGTTTCTCAGATCAAATTATTTCTAAATTTGGGAAAATAGATATTTGTGTTCCAAATGCAGGGGCAATTGGTAGCTCAGATTTTTCAAAAAGAAAAGATTATATTGATGAAGATTGGGAGATAACATACTCAGTTAATGTAAAAGGTCTAGTAAATACCACTGACTCAGTAAAAGACCACATGATTAAAAATAATGATGGAAAAATTGTTATTGTTTCATCTCAAGGTGGAAGAAAGCCAAGAGGTATTGGTGATAAGGATAGAGGAAATGTACTAAATCCCTATTTAGTGTCAAAAGCGGCTGCTATTCAATTTACTCATGCCCTTGCTATAGAATTAGGAAAACACAATATAAATGTTAATACAGTTTGCCCAGGTAGATTGTATACCTCATTTTGGCAGCAAATTGCAGAAAATCATAAATCAATGAATAGTGATTATGCTGATATGGACCCATTTGAAATATTTAAACAGCAAGCTGAGTCATACTTTCCTTTAAAAAGAGCTCAGGAACCGAGAGATATAGCATATTCAATTGCTTTTTTAGCATCAGATGAAGCTTCAGAAATTACTGGCCAAGCTTTAAATGTTAATGGGGGAGGAATTTTAAATTAAATCTACTTAAGCCCACAAATGTGTAGTATAATCAACGAATAACTAATAAATAAGTTGAGTTTAAACTACATGACAACAACTAAATCTCTAAATCAAATTATTAGAAGATATAAAGATTCATTAATCGATGGCGATCAAAAAAATGCACTAGCTTCTATAAATTTGGCACTTGCAAATGGGTCTGATGTTAAGACTGTTTATAAGAAAATATTTACTTCTGCACAAAGAGAAATTGGTCAAATGTGGCATGACGGTGAAATATCAATATCTCATGAAAATAGAGCTGCAGGAATAACTCTTGAAATAATGTCTAGGTTGAGAGCTAATTTTGAGATTGAAGATCCTAGCGCACCACTTGCAATTGTAACTATTCCGAAAAATGATAATCATACAATAGGTGCAAGAATGTTCGCTGATTTTTTAATGATGGAGGGCTGGAGAGTAGATTATTTAACGAATCATAATATTAACAAATATCAAATACCAAATGATGATTTTATAAAGTACGTAAATGAAATAAAGCCAAAATTATTTGCAATTTCAGTTGCTACAGATATGGCTTTTGTTGAATGCAATAAGTTAACTGATTTTTTCAAAAGTAACTTTCCTCATATAAAAGTTATCTGGGGAGGCCCAGGAGTTTCTAGGTCTTTAAATACGGACAAGGATATTGATTTTAATCAAACGGATGAAAATTTTTCTGATTCTGTAAGAATAAAATCTAAACCAGATTTTATTTGTTGCAGTAATTCTGCTTTCGAGTCTAAGGAATGCAAAAGTTTCTTGAATAGATCGATGAATCATAGTGATGCTGATTCTATTGATGACACATTAGTTAAGATTGGTATTAATATTAAGACTTTAAGAATTTCAAAGGGTATTAGTCAGCAAGAGTTGGCTAATATGGCCTCGATTGATAGAGCTTTTATAAGTACTATTGAAAATGGGAAAAGAAATTTAAGTATTTCTGTGCTTCACAAGGTTGCTAACAGTTTAGATAGCAACATAGGTGAATTTTTTAAAGACTAATTATTTGTTAATACTTACTCTACTGTAAGAAGCATATTTTTCTTCAAGCATCATTATCATTTCACTACCTGAAAGTTTGTGAAAATTATCTATAGTTGGTGTACTTAATCCACAGTTTATGCAACTTAATTCTTCTTCGTGGTCTAATGTGTTAGTAAATACTAATGTTCCTCTACATTTAGGGCATTTGTTTAATATAACCATTTTTTATCCTTTAACTATTCAATATATTAAACAATTTATCACTAATATTGTATATAGTCAACTATTTATTTAAAAAAAAGAAAAT
Source organism: uncultured Chloroflexota bacterium (assembly GCA_913045935.1). Lineage (GTDB taxonomy): Bacteria > Chloroflexota > Dehalococcoidia > Lucifugimonadales. The sequence goes on from CAJWSY010000060.1 coordinate 2,871, forward strand.
ATATTGTTTATATTAAACAATATTAATTGTAATTTTGATTAGTAGTAACTTTGTGAAGAAGATGGGGGTGATATTTGATCACTTTGATTATTGGTATTTGGTGTTGGTGTTGATGTGGGTGATGGAGTCGGGGTAGGATCTATAAGTAAACCGTTTTCAGCAAAAACATTTATCTTTCCTATCATTCCTGAATGCAAACTGCATCTATAGGTGTATATTCCAGCATTAAGAAATTTAAACTCGTATGTTTGATTTTCATATAAATAACCTGAGTCAAATTTCGAGTCTATTGATGTGGCAGTGTGCATTGATGTGTCATTATTAGTCCAAATAATAGATGTTCCAACATTTAT
>CAJWSY010000061.1 GCA_913045935.1 uncultured Chloroflexota bacterium
GTCAATAAATAAATGGCCTGGATAATGTAAACTCCGATCATTAATTGTAAAATAAATGGAGGAACTGCGACATCAACCTGAAATATGTTTGTTATTCCTGTTCCAATTCCTTGGCTCTCTATATCGGCAGCATTAAATCCTTCTAATTGATTACTTAAATTAAGTAATACTTTTGTAACTAACACGGAAAGGCTGACTACAAGTGCAGACATAACTGGTGCCAAAAATGAAATTTGCATTTTCATACTGGATAATGAATCTGAAAGTAAATCGAACATTCTTTCTTTTAATTGGTGCATTTTTTGTAAATATAATGAAAGAGTTGTCATAGAATCTGCAGTAATTGCTGAACCTTTTTTTGAACTCTCAATTAATATTTTCATTACTGAGTTAATTAATGGAGATGGGTATTTTGAAACTGCACCATTTTCTTTATTAAAAATTGCATCTTCTAAATTCATACCTCTTTGTCTTATATTTGAATCTATTATAGAAAAGAAATTATTTACTTCTGAACCTTTTGTATTCTCAACCATTTTGGCAAAAGCTGCTTCAGTAGGTATATTTTGACTGATAAGATTTCCTAGTTGGAAAATTGCAGAAGAAAATTCATCTTCAATTTTTTCAAGTGATTTTTTTGATCCAATAAGTTTTTTTGTTTTATAATTGTAGTAAACAAATAACGACAGTCCTATTGCAAAAATAATTAATAGTGACAAATAGAATATGCTGTTTTCAAATTTATAGAATGACCAATTATCTGAGCCTGCAAACCATGCAATAAGCAAGAATGCAGGAATACCGATTACAGAAAATAATAAACCTGAAATTAATTTTAATCTACCCTTGTGAGTGTATTTTTTATCCAATATAGAAGTAGATACTCCTCCTGGACGCGTTAATAATATTCTTTTTGAAATTAAAAATACAACTAGCGGCAAAACTAAATTATATGTAAAAATTAATGGTATTGGTTTTATTGTATCTGCAAGAAATGCCGATACCATAGGCATCATAATTAGAAGTAGTAGTGGCATAACTATCCCCAACATATTTACAGTTTGAATAGGAGATTGAAGGTTATGAGCATAATGAGTTAAATTGTCTTGTACTCCTGTTGTTATAACTTCAGTTGCTTTTTCTAAAATCTTTTTTGATTTTTGAGGATTGGATTCTTGTAAACTAGATTGGATAAGGTGTATAGATTCAACAAATGCAGGTTCAGATTCTTTCCAAGTTTCAAGATAATTATTTATTGAATCTTCGACAGTTTGATATTTTCCAGTTTCAACATCCCATAATATCTTTATGAAGTCTATTGAAAGTGGAGCGGGTATTTGATTTGCTACAAATAAAATTGCTCTTTCCAAATTTGAGTCACGCTTCATATAAATTACAATATACAAAACTGCAATCAATAATTGATCTGATGCTTTTGCTCGCCAACTTTCAAAGATTAATTTTGGCATATTTGATAAGTAGTAAATTAAAAATAATGAAGTAAGAATTGATATAAATCCAAAGAAGAATTGTCCAAAGAAAAATAAAGGTATTGCTAAAATGAAGAATGGAATTGCAGAAAGTATTGCTAATGACATAATTCCTTCTGGATTTATATTTAAGTGAGAAAGTTGAATGTATTTTTCTAAATTTGGTAAATCTTTTTTAGATGGTTTTATTTTCAAAATTTTTGATGAAAAATTTACGGATTTTTCGTATGTACTAGATAATATTTTTTTATTTTCCTGTAAAAATGTTTGATATTCTTTAGAATAAGATGTTGATTTTTGATTCGGATTATTTACTTTATTTAATCTGTCTTCGAATTCATTAGCCATTTGTTAAGCCAGTCCTCCCACTCAGAATAAATTTTTTCCGGGTCAGTTTTACCAGATCTATCATAAATTTCTTTACTTATTTTGTGAAACATATCATTACACAAAATTGTGAATTCAGCTTCAAGCAAAGACTCATCTTTTTCTGATATATCAACAATTTTTTGTTTTATTTTTGCACGAAGTAATATATTATTATATACGGCATCCCAATCTCCTGCCCATTCGGGAATTTTTGATGCTATATTCTTCAAAACTTCTGACTCTCCTTGAATTAAAGCCTCTGTAGGTTCTAATTGGTCAGTTTCTGGATTATATATCATTAAATCAAGAAACCCGTTTTCTTTCAATGGATCGTCAGTCCACTCTTTTTTTACTTCAGCTATTTGTACAATTCTTTTTTTACGATCTAAGCCAGATGCAGTTTTAACGGGATTAGCAACTACAATTATATCAGTTGCTTTGAATGAAGTTTTTGGTACTTTGAGATCATTAACTACTCGATCAAAAATAGAATATGGTGAATCTCCGTGAATTGTTCCCATTACAACATTTGCAAGTGCACCAACTCTCATTGCTTCATAAAGTGCAGTTGCTTCTTTGCTTCTAACTTCTCCGACAATTAATGCCGAATCTCCGAGACGTAAGGCTGCTCTGATTCCGTCTTCGGCGGTCATTTCAGCAGAACCTTGAGATAAAACTGATTGAACTTTCATTGATTGAATATCGTAATTTAGTTTTTGATAACTCCTGATCGGTAATTCTAATGTATCTTCTATTGTCAATATTCGAGTTGATCTCATTAATTCAACTAATGAGGAACTTAGAAATGACGTCTTACCTGAAGATCTAGTACCTGCAATCAATATAGTTCTAGAACCATCAATTAGAAAACTTAGTAATCCTGCAGCCAATGGATTTATCATTTTATTTTTTATAAAAAGCGGATATGTCCAAGGTTTTTCTCTATGCCTTCTGAATGAAAATGCCATACCATCTGGACTTATTGGTTCTTGTATGGCTGCAACTCTTGCTGTTGAATTTGGTAAAATTAAGTTAGTATCTAGAACAGGATTTGCTTCATCAAGCGGTCTTCCAGAAATTAATCTTAATTTTGTGGCTATAGCATCTGTTTCTTTCTGAGTTAAAGTTATGTTTGTTCTACATTCTCCATATTTTTGATGAACAATTGAAATTTCATTTATGTTGGATGGCGCATTTATGGAGATGTCTTGAATATTATCATCGTTTAATATTACTTCAATTAAACC
>CAJWSY010000062.1 GCA_913045935.1 uncultured Chloroflexota bacterium
CTTTGGAGTATTAATCTTCATTTTAATAGTACTTTATCTAATCTTCAGAAGCCCAATTTGGATTGCAATTGCACTTTCTAATTGCATATTTTCATTAATACTGATGGTAGGAGTTGTATCATTCTTAAATTGGAAAATAACTGTCATTTCATCAAATTTCATATCACTGATGCTAATTCTATCTTTATCAATGACTGTACACATTATCGTAAGATACAGACAAATAATTGATGATAATAAAAACTTAGAAAGATTGGACCTAATAAAGAATTGTTTCCTAAAAATGATTTACCCCTGCTTGTTCACAGCTCTGACAACTATATTTGCATTTGGTACATTATATTCAAGTGGAATTAAACCAGTAATGGATTTTGGTCTTATGATGTGCTTAGGGTTAACGATTACACTAGGCACAAGCTTTATTTATCTTCCTATTGCATTAAGCTTTTTCAATTTAAAAAATAACATAAATTTGGCAAGTAGTAATAAAGATAATATTTTGCTCAGACTTGTATCAAATAATCAACTATTTGTTATCGTCTCATTCACATTGATGCTTATTGGGGGGATATATGGAGCTCAACTACTAAAAGTTGAAAATAGTTTTGTTGATTATTTCAAGAAAGATACAGAGATTTATAAAGGGATGAAGAAAATTGATCAAAATCTTGGTGGAACAACTCCACTAGACATAATAATTCAATTTAATTCAGATGATGATGATATTGATGAAATAGATGAAGATTTTCTAGATTTTGATATTGATTACAACCCAGAAGATTATTGGTTTACAAAAGAAAAAATCAATATTGTTAAAGATATACATGATCATTTAGATAGCTATCCATTTTCAGGAAAAATATTATCTCTCGCTTCACTTGTCCGAACAGCCGAACAATTGAACAATAATAATGAGTTTGACTCTCTTGAGCTTGGAATACTATACAAAAAGTTACCCTCAGATTTAAAAAAACAAATTCTTAGTCCCTACCTATCTATTGAAAAAAACCAAGCGCGTATTTCAATGAGAATAATTGATACACATGAGGAATTAAGACGTAATAAATTTATCAATAGTTTAACTACACATATCAATAAAAATTTTAAGTCTGATGCATACCATGTATCTATCTCTGGTATTTTAATCCTATATAACAATATGCTTCAAAGTTTATTTGACTCACAAATAAAGTCTTTATTGATTGTAATGATTGGTATATTTTTTATGTTATCGGTCTTGTTTAGATCTCTTCAAATTGCTTTGGTTACTATTATACCCAATATTATTGCATGCTTCACAATTTTAGGAACGATGGGTCTGCTTAAAATTCCTTTAGATCTTATGACTATTACTATTGCATCGATTACAATTGGTATAGCTGTAGATAATTGTATTCATTATGTTTATCGCTACAAAGAGTATTATAGTCAAACTAATAACCATCTGGAAACCATTGGCCTTTGTCAAAATACTGTCGGACGAGCAATACAAAACACTTCATTTACGATAATTGCAGGATTCTCAATATTAATATTTTCAAACTTTTACCCAACTATTTATTTTGGAATATTTACAGCAATGGCAATGTTCATTGCTCTTTTAGGAAGCTTGACCTTGCTTCCCACTCTTTTAAAATATATTAAGGTTTAAAAATGTTTGATATTAATTTTGGAGATCTAGTAAATTTTTTTGATATTACTGTATTAATCATACTATTTATTTCATGTTTTTTTGCTTTCAAGAATGGGCTTATTAAAAGTATTTTTAACTTAGGGAAATGGATTGCTATAATTGTTCTCATCAAACTAAGCTTTAATATATTGCGTCCTTATGTTGATGAATATATTCAAAATTCAACCATTGCAGATATTTGCATTTTTTTATCTATTTTAATTTGCTCGTATATTTTACTCTCGACATTTAATCGGGTAATAATTGGCATTATACAACCGAGTAAATCGGGTTTTGCAGATTATATGTTTGGGTCTATATTCGGCTTATTAAGAGGCTATATTATTGTTGTGCTTATATTCTCATCGATTAATGCTTCTTTTCCGTATTCGTCTTGGCCTAAATTTACTCAAAACGGATCTCTGATTGAAATAATCATATATGGAGAAGAATTTTTAAATACGATACCTCAAAGAATTGAAGATGCAGGCAAATACATTGCCTAAAAGTAGAAGAAAAATAGGAATAGTTACTGGAGCCTCTTCAGGTATCGGTTATGGTTTATCCTTAACTCTTTCTAAGAGATTTGACCATTTATATATCTCAGGTCGAAGAATCTCTGAGCTCGAAAAACTAAATGATGAAATAATCAAAAATCAATGTGAATGTACAATTGTGCCCTTGGATCTAAAAAAAATTGATTTATTAGATGAGTTGGCATCTCAGATATATTCCCAAGAAGGAAAATTAGATTTACTTTTGTCTGCTGCAGGAATTAATCATAATTTAAGTCCAATTACTTCAATAAAAGAAAGTGATTTTAGAGAAGCTTTTGAAATTAATCTTTTATCAAATCTTAAGCTGCTAAAATCCTTTCAACCTTTGCTAAAGACTTCAGATGAGTCGAAAATAGTAATGATTTCGTCTCAATTAGAATCAAAAAATAAGCCCTTTTGGGGAGGTAATGACTCTCTCATAAGTGGGCTCTACAAAGTGGTTCTTACTTTTGCAGAAGAGAATAAGAATACAAGCATATCAACAAATATAGTGTGTCCTAAAGGTGTAGATACAGATTATAGAAATATTTTTATGCCAGGAGAAGACAAATCAAAATTAATGACGGTAAGCAAGTTTTCTGAAGAATTTGATAAGCTGTATGATAATGAATTAAAGAATAATGGAAATATCTATATAATTTAGGAGCTATACGGGTTTGATGAACTTATAAACAAAAGATCAATTGGCACACCATATAATGAAAATTTTTTCCTAAACTGAT
>CAJWSY010000063.1 GCA_913045935.1 uncultured Chloroflexota bacterium
CAAAAATCCCATTTGGTTTCAGGAAAATATCTTGTTATAAGATCGTATAACTCAGGATCAACCTTTTTAATTTTATGTCTTCTGTCATATGGAGGGTTTTTAAAATTATCTTTGTCCATCATATATCCTTCTACCGTCATAGCCCAGAATTCTCCTACAAAATGCGACATGTTTTGGGTTCTCCCTTCTAAATTCTGAGTGAAACCAGTATCAAATATCCCTTTGTTAATTGAGTTTTCTGCAATTTTGTATATTCTTTCATAAAAATAAATTTCATTAATTTGCTCAAAAACCACATGATTAATTGTGTGGACTAATTCATGTATAACTGGATCGCCACCTCTATCATAATTCCCTGGTCTACATAACCAATCTGCATTAGCTGTCATAGAAGCATCAGTCATTCCCATTGCAAACCCCCCAGGCTCATTGCTACCAGGATATTCAGGTAATGATCCTGCAGTGCCTGTAAAAACAGATATTCTCACTTCATTATCTTGTAATATTTTTCTTAATTCTGGAATTTTAGAAGTCATATAAATTACAGATTTTCTTGCTTGTAATAATGCTCCGTCATCCACTTCTGGTCCGCTAACAATTATTACTCCTCCTCCAGTTATATATTTAGTGTAAAACTCCAAACCTTTAGGACTAGGAGATTTAATTACTTTGGGACCAGTATCAATATAAGGAAAAGGCAGCCACTTAGATGCATGACCAGGCCAGTCAGTTCGAAATTTTAACAAAACATTAATATCTATCATCAATTGTCTTAATGTACCATTAAATTTTTGATTCTGATAAGTATCACATAATTTATTTTTATATTCTAAGTAATCATCTAAAGTTATTTCTATATCAGCAAATTTAATTTTTTCAAATTTCCCTGGATTGTATTTTTTCGAATATTCTATCAACATCTCATAGACCCATGTAGAAAAAGGACCATTTCTTGCAATATCTCCTTCAAATGATACGAATGAATATTTACCTATCTCATGTGTATCCCTTAATTTATTATCAAGTTCAATAAAAAAATCTTTGGCATCAATTTTTTTTGAATTTGAAAATAAAGAATCACAATTTTCAATGTTGGTATCAATCGTGTTTTGTATTGCAAAAAGCTTTCGAACACTTAAATCCGCTGCTTCAGCTTTTTCTTGTTTTTCTTTTCTTGATTCATCAAGTTCTTGTTGTTTTTTTTGGTTTTCTAATTCTATTATTTGTAATTGAAGTTGATTTATTTCATCATCATTACTCGAAGAGCAACTCAAAATTAATAATGGTAAAAGAAGTATTAAGAATATAATTGATTTTTTCATAACTAAATTATAACCATTAAGTCAAAAATTCTACTTTTTATAATCAAAAACTTCAGCCTACCAATCTCCATCTTATACAGCTATGATTAATTTAGTTATCCAAATATTTTGCTAGCTCTTTTATAAGAATTTCACCTGCACTAGGATTTACATCAAGATGCGTAACTATCCTGATTCTACGTTCACCAAAAGCACCTATTAAAATATTTTTTTTTGCTAATTCTTTGACAATATCAGCAGCAGAAGGAGCACTTGAATCTAAATCAAAAATAATGATATTTGTATCTACTGGCAGAACAGTTTTAACTCTTTTAAATTTAGTAATTTGTTGGCCTATAATTTCTGCAAGAGAATGATCTTCAGCTAAACGGTCAATATTATTATCTAGAGCGTAAATACACATTGCAGCAGCAATACCTGACTGACGCATGGCTCCGCCCCATTGTTGTTTTATTCGCCATGCATTATCTATAAATTCTTTTGACCCAGCTAATACAGCTCCTATTGGAGCTCCAAGACCTTTTGTAAAATCAATCCATACAGAATCAAAGTAATTGCTATACTGTGCGGCAGAAATTCCTGTTTTAACAACTGCATTCATAAGGCGAGCTCCATCCATATGAGTTTTGAGTCCTAATTCGTGAGCAGTTGTTGCCACCTCCTCCATTTTTTCCAATGGCCAAATAGCACCTCCACTCATATTAGCAGTTTGTTCTACGCATAAAAGAGAACTTTTAGGAGCATAACGAGAAGCAGGACGAAAAGCTTCAACTACCTGATCACTTTCAAATGTACCATTATCTCCATGTATAGCTCGAATCATTACACCACTTAGTGCTGACGGGCCTCCAGTTTCAAAGTTTATAATATGAGAATTATACTCACCTATGATTTCTTCGCCTGGTTGAGTATGAACTTTTATAGATATTTCGTTACACATTGTTCCTGAAGGTAAGAAGACAGCTGATTCTTTTCCAAGTAGTTTTGCTGTTCTTTCACATAACTCTGTAGTTGTAGGATCTTCAGATTTTTGCTCGTCACCTACAGGGCAATCCAAAACTGTTTTTCGCATTTCTAAGGACGGCTTGGTTTTTGTATCTGAATAAAAATCATACATAGTTTTACCTTTATAAAAATTAAATATGTTTGATATTATAAACTACAAATTAAGTATTTATATATTTTTCTTATACATTTACAAATAGATATCTAATTATTTCCAGTACCAAAGTTCCCATTCTGCATTACCTTGAGCATCTGCATCCCAATCAAAAATAAATGAACATTGTTTTTTTAATATAATTTGTATAACATCAATTTTATGAAATTATCTGTTATATTTTTATTTTCTTTAATTATTTTTGCTTGTGGTTCAAATTCTTCAACCACTAATCAAATAAGTAATCCTGTTTCAGAAAATCAGACTTCCAACAATGCTGAAATTAAACCTACAACTCCAACTCCTGAACAGGCAAAAACTACTTCAGTTAAACCTACAACTCCAACTCCTGAACAGGCAAAAACTACTTCAGTTAAACCTACAACTCCAACTCCTGAACAGGCAAAAACTAC
>CAJWSY010000064.1 GCA_913045935.1 uncultured Chloroflexota bacterium
ACAATCTACAATGATAAAATTATGGCATATCCGAATCCTTTTAACCCTAACACAACAATAATTATTGAAATGAGTAGAAAAAGTAGAGTTGATATTGATATTATCGACTTGCTTGGAAGAAATATATATACATTGTTCAATGGGATTTTAGAATCAGGTACGCAAAAAATACAATGGAACGGGAAAGGTGCAAATGGGAATGGTATAGCACCAGGTATTTATTTCTGTACTATAAGTTCGGAATACTCTCAAAATGTTATAAAACTTATTTTACTTAAATAATCCAAAGATAAATTTATGAATCATTAGTTCTAGACTGTATGATAGTTGAAACAAAAACTCTTTTAAAGGAAAATAGGGAGCAGGTTGACCTTAAATACCTTATTTATTATCCAGATGATTATTTTAGTTTTAAGAAAAGATATCCTTTGGTCCTATTTTTACATGGTGCTGGAGAAAGAGGTGATAACATAGAAGTCATAAAAAAGCATGGTATCCCTAAAAGAATTGAGGAGGGAATGAATTTCCCTTTTATCTCTGTGTCTCCACAATGTCATGAGGGAGTATGGTGGTCACACCCAAGGAATCTTTGTAGTTTAGAAAAATTAATGAAAAAAATGATTATTGATTTACATATTAATAAAAATAGGATCTATGGGACCGGACTTAGTATGGGAGGATATGGTATCCTTGAACTAGCATCCAAATGCCCTAATTTATTTGCAGCAATTGTACCAATATGTGGTGGAACTATCACAAATCAATTGAAACAACTAGAAAAGATACCCATTTGGATGTTCCATGGAGAAAAAGATGATGTTATACCTATTGAAAGCTCACTATTTATCTACGAATATTTAAAAGAAAAAAATAAAAACATTCGATTAACGACATATCCAAATATTATGCATGATTCTTGGACTATAACCTATGAAAACCAAGAAGTATACGACTGGCTATTGAGCTTTAAAAAATAGCTATGTCCTTAAGAGATTGAGGATTGAAGCTATTGATGGGTCCATTGAATTTGATAATTATTGCCGGCCCCTTTCTTGTTAAGGTCTTTCTTTCTCTTTTTTCCCAATCCCGTATCCATTTTTTCAATCCCAATGCGATAGGATGAGCGATTAATTCGGCATTGTGAAATCTAAACTCAGGAACTTGGTTGCCTTGCTGACGAAAAGAAATATCTCCCTGAATGGATACTTTTATGAATGGTGTATTAAATACCAATGAAATATTCCCGGTAAATTGGTTAATCATTTGAATATTTATATCAATAAGTCTGATATTGATAGAATTATTCCAGACTCCAATCTGAGATAATAAACTTTCGATCTCAGGCTCTTTTCCCAATCCATCAGGTATCTTTAATGAAAAATTCCTTATCCTAAATTGGCCTTCTCCCTTATGGAAAGTGAATAATGAATCATAATGCCCATCAATAATAAGATTTTTACTTTCAATCAGGAGTTCTGGCAATGATATGATCGATTTATTGTTAAGCTGACCTTCAGGATTTGCAGTGAACTTTATATGGTTTATTTTAAACTTCCCGGACTCCATGACCATACTAAAATTAGAATTGCTATTATTGAATTGGATATCCAGGCTTGTAGAACTGGATGCATTAATTTCTTTTATTTCAAAAGTATATATCCATTGTAATAATGGAACACTTTTTAAGGAATCAATGCGCTGGTCTATTTTGAATTCTTTTGAATTGAAGTCGTATACTATTGAATTCGTATTGGGAATAGGGTTGGTACGACTAGGCTTTGCGGTAACTGTGTTGGGGAGATCAAGAACATATATCCAAGATGTATTATTAAAAGGAGTTTCCATTATATCTATATAGTTTTTGATAATAAGATCATCGGTGTTTTTTGGGAAGATATTCTGGTCCGTATAATATAACTCTATAGCATTATTTAATTCTTCTATTGCTTTTTTTGGTAATGATTCTCGTTTGTACATTCGTTTTAATTTTTCTTCAGTAATCCAATCAGATTTAAATAGATCTGCATGAAGAGTTAAGTTCTTAAGCAATAACTGAGGACCTGTAAATTCTAATTGTGATTGAGAATTATTATTATCTTTTCTATTTTTTATTTTTAAATCCGAAAATCCAAACTGAAATTTTTCAAGATTTAAACTATAAATATCTATATCAGTATTTTCAGGAGAATAGCTTAATGTTATATCTTTTATAAATATACCAGATTCGGAAATTTCACCATCAATTTTTCCATTGATTTGTCCGAGTACTGTGAAATTATTTGTGAAAAGTATTAGTATAGCAGTAAGAATGGTTGTTCGATAGTTCTGTACTGATTTCACTTTTAATTCGATAGGTATTTAAATTGATATAAAATTAGTATTTTTATTCATAAAATATTGGAACAATATAACCATTTATTAATTAAAGTAAGTTCAATGCCTAATCATAAACTTGTATATTCAACTGATGATTCCATAAATCTTAAAGAAAAAGATCCAATGCCAGAATCAATGCATTTGGAGAATAAAATAAGATTGCACTTGGAAAGAAAAAAAGGTGGTAAAATCCTTACGATTATCAAAGGATTTCATAAGCAAGAGGATGAGCTTAAACTATTAGCAAAAGACCTTAAGAAGAAGTGTGCGACAGGTGGCTCTGTTAAAAACAATGAGATAATTATTCAAGGAAATAAACGAGACCATATTAAAATCTTACTTGAAGAAAAAGGTTATAAATCAAAATTTAGCGGCGGATAATATAAATGAGTAGAGTAATAAAAATTATTTTTACATTGTTAACAATTTGTTTCATTATTTCATCGTGTACTAATGCTGACAAAACTGGTGAGTTTACACTGATAATGTCTGGAAGTATGCATGGGCAGTTGGA
>CAJWSY010000065.1 GCA_913045935.1 uncultured Chloroflexota bacterium
ATTTTTCAGCTAGCTCACTAAGTCTATTTGAATTTGAGCTATTTTTTGAACCAACTACTATCATAAAATCTGATTCTAGCGCAAGCTGCTTTACGGCATCTTGTCGATTTTGTGTGGCATAACAAATATCATCCTTCTTTGGTATATCTATATCTGGAAACCTATATTTCAAAATATCAATAATTGATTTTGTTTCATCAACGCTTAATGTGGTTTGTGTGACTAAAGCTAATTTTGTTGGATTATTGATTTTTATATTTTTAGCATCTAACTCATTTTGAACAAGGTATATTGAACTATTATCAGAATTTATGTGCCTACCCATTGTTCCTTCAACTTCTGGATGACCTTCGTGACCAACTAGAATAATATCTTTACTAGCTTTTGCATGCTTTCTGACTTCCATATGAACTTTTGTGACAAGCGGACATGTTGCATCAAAAAAATTTAAATTTCTTGATTTCGTTTCTTCTTCTACAGCGCTTGAAACACCATGTGCACTAAAAATTACAAGTGAATCATCTGGAATTTCATTAATTTCTTCTACAAAAATTGCACCTCTATTTCTTAAGTCTGCAACAACAACTTTATTATGAACGACCTCATGTTTTACATAAACTGGCGCCCCGTATATATCCAAAGCCTTATTTACAATATCAATTGCTCTATCAACGCCAGCACAGAAACCGCGAGGATTTGCTAATTTAATCTGTTTAGTCATTGTTTTGCCTTATAAATTAATTCAAAGTATATAATCAAAATGGCTCCAAGCGTTATAAATGCATCTGCAAGATTAAAAATAAAAAAGGATAAGCTTCCAAACTCTAAATGAAGAAAATCAGTAACTTTCCCATCAATAAATCTATCAATAATATTTCCTAATGCACCAGCAGTAATTAATGACAATGCAAACTTAGCAATCTGAACTTTTTCTTTTACAAGCAATCTAATTAGATATATGAGAATAAAAATGGTAATTACTAATAATAGGTTTGAGGCTAAATTGCCATAACCATCAAATATACCAAAAGCAATTCCAGAATTATAAATTAGCAAAAAATCAATGAATGGTATAAAAGTTGAATATGATTGTGCAAATAAGAAATTATTAGCTGCATAATCTTTTGAAAATAAGTCTAATACTACAAGAAGAAAAATTAAGACTGGGTAACTTAATTTATACAAAACTTCTTTTTTCACCCTCACCATCTACATTTTCAATACATCTATTACATAAATCAGGATGTTTTTTAGAGGTTCCTACAGATTCGTGTCTATGCCAGCATCTTGTACATTTTTGATTACTTAATGACTTCACTGTAATTTTAAAATTATTATTTTCTATAATATTTGTTTCTGAGCATATAAATAAAAAATGGAGTTCTGCTCCAAGTTTTTCTAGAATTTTTATATCATTTTTACTGGCTTCTATATATACATTTGCATCTAGAGATCCTTTAAGTTGATTTTCGTTTCTCATCTCTTCTATAGATTGATTGACATCATTTTTAATCTCGAAAATTCTGTTCCAGTCAGACTTAGTAATAATTGATTCTTCATTAATTTCTGAAAGATCATAATTGGATAGAAAAATAGACTCTTCTTGATTGTTTAATCTTTCGCTTGATTGCCAAATTTCTTCCGCAGTGTAGGAAAGAATTGGTGCGATTAGCCTTACTAAAATATTTAGTAAGTAATCTAAACTTGTTTGACAAGATCTTCTTGCAACAGAATCAGATTTACATGTATAAAGTCTATCTTTAACAATATCAAGATAAATACCTCCCAATTCATTAACACAAAAATTATGTATTTTTTGTACTGCTTTGTGATAGGAATATGACTCATACATTTTTAATACATCATTCTGCAAGCTTTTTGCTTCATTAATAATCCATTTATCTAATTCCACTTGATTCTCAAATTTAATTTGATCTTTATCTTGGTAATCATTCAAATTACCTAAAATAAAGCGAAATGTATTTCTAATACGCCTGTACTGATCTGAAGTTCTCTTCAAGATTTCATCAGATGCAACCATCTCACTTCTAAAATCAGTAGATGCAACCCAAAGTCTTAAAATATCTGCTCCTAAGTTATCCCAAACTTTTTGAGGTGAAACAACATTTCCAAGAGATTTTGATTGTTTTCTACCCTCCTCATCAACAACAAATCCGTGAGTTAAAACTGTTTTGTAAGGAGCATCGCCGTTCATTGCAATTCTGGTTAACAAAGATGACTGAAACCAACCCCTATGCTGATCAGAACCTTCCAGGTATAAATCAGAAACTATATTTTTGCCAAACCTTTTTGAAGATACTGCAAAATGAGTTACTCCCGAATCAAACCATACATCTAAAGAATCAGAAGTTTTTACATAATCATCAGCATCAGAAATATAATCCTTTAATTCAAGTTTATCCCAACTTGATATGCCATTTTCTTCAATCATTACAGCAAATTTTTCAAATAATTCTGATTGGTCAGGATGAATATCTCCAGTTTCTTTATGAACAACTAAAGTTATTGGCACACCCCAATTTCTTTGTCTTGATATACACCAATCTGGCCTGTCATCAAGCATAGACTCTATTCTTTGAAGACCCCAAGAAGGCTCCCAATTAACATCCTTTACAGCACCTAAAGCACCTTTGATTAAATTATTCTTATTCATAGAAATAAACCATTGAGGGGTCGATGTAAAAATTAAAGGAGTTTTGTGCCTCCAGCAGTGTGGATATGAATGATGGTAATCTTCGTCATTAATGAGTGCATTGCATTCTTTTAATTTTTCAATTATCAATGGATCAGCCTTAATGGCTGGAAGGCCTTTTATAAAATCTAACTCATCTTTAAAAAAAGCTTTATT
>CAJWSY010000066.1 GCA_913045935.1 uncultured Chloroflexota bacterium
GGTGAAGAAAAGAAAAATCAATTTTTCGATTTGTATAGAAAAAATTATATTACGGAAAAAGATGTTAAATATATTTCAGATAATAATTTTAATGCATTACGAATTCCACTTCATTATAGAGATTTTTCACCTAGCTTTTTAGAATTTAGTACGAAAGGCTTTGAGTTATTAGACTCACTTATAACTTGGGGGAATAGACATAATATTTATCTCATTCTTGATATGCATGCAGCTCCTGGCGCTCAAAACACAAATGATTTTTCAGATTCTGAAATGAATGGAGATTCTGAACTTTTTACTAATTATACAAATCAGAGATGGCTAGCATCTACCTGGAGACACATTGCAAATTATTATAAAGATGAAGCTGTAATTGCGGGCTACGACTTGTTAAATGAGCCAGCAAGAGCTGGCGTAGCTAATACTCTTAGAAATATATATGAACAGACTATTGATTCCATTAGAACTGTAGACCAAAAACACATAGTTTTCATTGAAGGTAATTGGTATGGCAATGATCATACCGGTTTATTGCCTCCTTTTGATCTAAACATGGTTTACAGTTTTCATCATTATGTTGGCGGAATTGAAGACACTTTAACTATGTATAATCAATATAGAAATGGAATTGCTTTACAATACAATGTACCACTTTGGGTAGGAGAATTTGGTGAAAATTCTAATTATTGGGGTAATGGAATTAAAGAGTTTTTTAACAGAAATGAAATAGGATGGAGCTGGTGGAATTTTAAAAGCGTTGAAAGAATTTCTAGTTTATTTAGTTATAAAATAACAGATGAATATCAAAAATTGATTAACTATTGGGGGGGTACTGCTGCAAGACCAGATACCGCAGAAGCTTTTGCAGGGTTAATGTCAATGGCAAGAAACCTTCACTTTGATTCTTGTAAAGTAAACATTGGACTAACCAGAGCATTATCCGATACAACCTACAACTCGGCAAACAAATCATTTTCAAACTTTATTGCACCAGGGTTATTACCTGCGGTCAATTACAATACAGGAAATAATAACGTAGCATATTTTGATAATCAATCAGAAGACCCAAATAAATTTTCTCCCCAAACAAAATCATGGAATAACGGCTGGTCTTTCAGAAATGATGGGGTTGATATAGGCTTTAGTGCGGGTGGAACAGGTAATTACCATATTGGATGGATAGAAAATGGAGAATGGATGAAATATTTGATTTTGTCCGAAGAACCTAATAATTATGAAATATTCTTAGAAGTATCATCATATAACACCAATGGAAGAATTATCGCTACAACTGAATTCGGAGATACATTAGGGCCTATAAATATTCCAAACACACTAGGATTAGGTGATGGTTGGCGTATAGTTAGCCTAGGGAACATTTCAATTAAAGATGAGATTACTTTAAAAGTTGAAGCAATTAATGGAGGTTTTGATTTCAAAAATATTATATTCAACGAAATGGATATATCTTCGACCCCTACTAACTTTAAATTGCTATGCTATCCAAATCCTTTGAATTCAAACTTAAATATTCAATGGGAAAGCTCGTTTGCGAGTAAAACAAAAATAACAATTTACAATTTGCTTGGAAGTAAAGTGTTTGAGAAGAACCTTGTTGCTATCAAAGGATTAAATAAATTGAATTGGAATCTGAAATCCTCCCAAGATTATAAAAAAGTTAGTTCAGGAATTTATTTACTAAAAATAAAAAATATTAATTCAGAATTAGTAAAAAAGATAACCTATCTTAAATAAGTAATTTTGGAATAGTATTCATCGTGCCCTGATATAATTTTTAAGAAATATAATCCAGTCGGTAAATTTGCTTTGGAAAAATTTATATGTGTTTTACCATTTAGATTAACCTTATTGCGTAGGACCTCATTACCTTTAATATCATAAAAAATAATATCAGAGACTTTATTTTCTAAATTTTTAGGTATTATAATTGCAAACGATGAATTAAAAGGATTTGGTGAGATTTTAAACCCTATTTTTTTTTCATTAAGAAAACTTTCTGAGACGGATAACTCACCACCTGAATATCCATAGGAAAAATTATCAGTGAGGCATAATATCAAAAAGCCATCTTGCAAAACAGCATTTTGCTGGACAAATTGAGCATTATTAGCAGACCAAGTATGTGTAGCTTTTTGCCAAATCTGATCATTGTAGAATTCAAATTCATCTTCCCAATCAAAAGTAAAATTATTAAAACTCCCATAGGTTCCTTCGCCTGGTGTATATGAATAATATTTAACCCAATCATAAAACGCATACACAGGAAGAATGGATTCATCAAATTCACCTACCCAATTTTCCCAAATTGGTTGCCAAATATTCATCATAATTTTTTGAGCAGTATTATGTGTTGAAACATAATCATTATAGTCTTGCCTAACCAATTGATCGTCAATAAAAAATTTTATACTTAATGGAGTCCATTCAAATGCATAGATGTGGAATGAATTATATGGATAAAATGGCGTATATATTAACTCCTCATGATGTGTTTCATAAGCGGTTATAATGTTCGTTTGTATTGCATTGCTAATATTACCCAATGCTTCAAAATCTATTTCTCTCCAATTTGAAGTACTGCTTTGCCCATTTGCCCAATAATCATCAATAGTAAAAAACGAAGATACTACTCCAGAACCTATCGCAGTTTTCATTTTTACTTCAAACCTGCCGTATAAGAACTCATCAATTGTTCGATACTCTGCTCCTCGGTAAGGTTTTTGACAAAATAAAAAATTAAGGAAGTATAGAATAATCGCTATAAAAAAATGATAAAATCTCACTCTTTAATATATAGTCTAACGTAGTCAATCACAAAAGATGCTGGGAAGATAGAAT
>CAJWSY010000067.1 GCA_913045935.1 uncultured Chloroflexota bacterium
GGAATTGTCAGAGAATGAAATAATATTCGATTCATTCCTTAAATGACCTACTTGTGTCAAAAGAATAATCTGATGGCATATGTTTTCTAAAATTATCAGATTTGCTTAATTCAATTAAATCATTAACAATAACTTGAGATGAATTTCCATCACCAAAAGGATTTTTCCATCCTCTTTTTAAGTTGTTTACCTTATCAATAATCTGACCATAATTATTATCATGAACAGTTGGATCAAATTTAACGGAAGCTTTTACATCGTAAACCTCAGGTCTTTCGGTAGAGTATCTCATTTGAATTGAAGGAACGTTTAAGATACAAGCTTCTTCAACAACTGTCCCAGAGTCTGTAGCAACATAATCTGCTTTTTTTAATAAATACATGAACTCTAGATAACCAATTGGATCAATTAGTTTTATGTTATTGTTTAATGCTGTATTTGAATCTTTAAGTATTGCTTGCGTTTTATAGCCAATGGGAAAAATAACGTTAATATCATCTATGGAATTTAACAATGAAGTAATTTCTCTAAAACTTTCTTTGTTTAATATATTTTCTCTTCTGTGACATGTAACAAGGGCAAACTTATTATTAGACAATTCCATTACTTCATTATCTAAATAACTTGCACCCGATTCAAAAAATTGTTTATTTTCATTTATTATATCTACTATCGGATTTCCAGTTACTTTAATAATATTTTCACTAATACCCTCTTTTAACCCTTGTTTTTTATAATCATCTAAATATGCATAAATCCTATCAGATAAATGATCAATAACAGTTCTGTATTTTTCTTCAGGCATCCTCCAATCATAAGATCTCATACATCCTTCTATATGCACAACTGGAATATTGTGTTGTGCTGCGGCAATTGAACCCATTACAGTATTTGTATCACCAAGAAATGCAACTGCTTTGTATTTATTTATTTCAAAATGTGAAAATAAATTTTTTATTGTTGAAGAAACTATTGTGGAATCATTTGATTTGTCTACATTGAATTCAAAGTCAGGTTTTGGAACATTAAGTTGGTTAAAAAAAACATCTTTCATATTTTCTGAATAATGTTGTCCTGACCAAAGAAAATCAAAACTAATTTCATTTTGATTTTCTAACAATTTTAAAATTTTACTTGCCCTGATCACATCAGGTCTTATGCCTAGTACAATTGCTAAATCTTTCATACTAATTAATTATTCTATGTAGAAATTCTGAATTTGCTAGTTCTTCTATATTTTCTTCAATTGTAGGAACTTTACTATATCCTGATAGTTTCCACAGATTTTCGTTTAGTTCGTTATTATTTGTTAACAAAGTTCTATTTATTACATTTTCTGAATCAATATGTTCAATTCTTATATCTTTTTTAAAATTTTTCTTTAATTCTTCTAAAAGCATAGCTTTTGAAATAGTATTTTTTGGAATTAAATGTTGTGTTTTAAACTTGAATTTATCATGTTTTATGATTCCCTCAATAACTCTTGAAAAGTTAAGCGTGGTGACACCATTCCATTCATGATTTTGAAAACCTGAAACTTCAGTTTCATTGTTTTTCAAAAACCAATTCATAAGTGAATAACCATTTCCAACTTCGGGCCCAATTATGCTTGATCTTAATATATGCTTATTATTGCTTTCTATCTCACCAACAATTTTAGATTTTCCATATAAATCATTTGCATCCATAAATGAATTTTCAGAATATTCACCACTTTCACCAGAGAACACACAATCAGTTCCGATCTGGATATATTTAATATTTTTCTCTAAGGCTATTCTTTGTAAATCTAAAGGAAAATATGAATTAATCAAAACAGTACTTTGTATTGAAGTATTATCTTTCTCATCAATTTTTGGCTTAATCATGCCAATGCAATTAATAATATAACTATATTGGTCTTGTTTTTTTATTACCTTATCTAAATTATCATTGACTACATCAAACTTTAAATAATTGCCACTAAAATTATCTTCTATAAATTGACTCGTATTGCGAGCGGTTATTGTTACATCGAAATCTCTATTTGAAGATAGGTAAATAGATACCATTTTACCCAACATCCCATTCGAGCCTAAAACTAATATTCTGTTGTTATTCATATATTTCCGGTGAATATTCTTTCCAAGGATTCCAAAATTTTGACTCAAATCTGTGGTCATCTTTTTTTGAATCTTCAATATTCATTGAAGAAAAATACATTATTTGACTATTTGCTTCAGTGTTAATTGCACCATTGGCATAACCTGGCGGAATATAAAGTATTCCTGAATTTTCGTTCATTTCGTATTTACTTGGAATAAGGTCTTTGGATGGATTATCCCAGTTATCAATTTTGATTGTAAATATACAAAAATTGCCTTTAATTACTTTGACAAGTTTTGATTCAATTTTATGTCCATGCCATGCTCTTACTGTTCCTATTTGAGGATTATTTACAATATAAAACCTTTTATACCTATCAAGATCAAGTGAATTGTAGTATTCTAGTGAACCTCTAAAATCTTTGGTTTCTTCTTTGGAGTAAATAAATGGTTCAGCATAAGATTCCATTATGAAATTCCATACTCTTCTAAAAAATTTTGATTTGAGTATCTATTATGATGTACATTTTTTATTCTGTTATTGGAAATTAAATTATAAATTTCTTCAATTCCTTTAGAAAGATTTGTCGATGCTTTAAATCCAGATTCTTTATATAACTTTTCACTACTTACTTGATAATTTCTTGCGTCTTGAAATTTTATTGGAGTAGTTTCAATACTAGCTGAAGGTACTTTTTCGATTATTGCTTGAGCTATATCAATAATTTTAAAATTTTTATAGTGTAAATTGAAAATACCAGTTACA
>CAJWSY010000068.1 GCA_913045935.1 uncultured Chloroflexota bacterium
TCAGTTAACTCTAATGAATTAGTTAAAATCCCGCTTAGTCCATCAATTTCTTTTTTCACTAAATGACCAGAATCAAAAACTCCGCCAATATTGTAAAAAGGTTGAGCTTTTATGATATTACCATCTGGGCTAAAAGCTATAATATCATCATATCCATCATAATCGTAGTCTAATGATGCAATATACAATAACCCTGAACCAACTAATAATTTATCTGGCCTGATTTTTTTAGTTATAGATAATCCCCCAGCTGATGAGTTTACTATAGCAAACCCCCTAAACGGACTTCCCAAAGAAAGAACTATCTCTTGCTCCCCATCTGAATCATGGTCAAGTAATTCAAAATTATTACATCTGAGAGATCTGTTTTCTTTACCAATATCTAAGCTAGCAGAAGGAACCTCAGAAAAGTGAGTTCCATCCCAATCATAAGTGGCGATAAAAACATGTGGTGTGCTATTATCACCAAATTTAGTTAAGTTCATTACAACTACTAATTCTGGTGCCCCATTACCATCTATGTCTCCTATTTTTGCGTCTACGAATTCACCTTCTAATGCAACAGGAGGTATAAATTCCCATAGTATAGTTTGATAACCATCAGAATCAATTTCATAGTAACGTACTAGTTTGGGAAAAACATCTTTATCGGGGTTTAATTCGAGAGCGATAAATTCTAACATTTTGTCACCATCTAAGTCATAAGTACCATTCATCTGAACAATTTTTTGCCCAAATAAAATATAAAAATTGATAGAAATATAAATGAAATATTTAACCAAATATTTATTCATCGTCTTCATCTTTTTTGTTTATTTCTGGCTGGTTGTTTTCTGGTGAAGCGGGCGGTTCTCCTAAATTTGGATCTGTCAATATTTTTGACTCTTCAAGTTTAAGTGAGTCGGTTTCGTTACTATTTTCATTATTGTTTAGTTTATTAACATTAAGCGTTGGATAAGCTGTTTCACTTTCTGTAGGGTTTGAAGTGATTGTTTTTTTTATGCCTTCTGGTTGCAATTCCTTTGTGTTTATTTCGGGTACAATACTTTGTTTAGGTGATACAGGAATAACTTGTTGTGGGAGTGCTGATTGTACTTCTGGAAGCCTGGGTTCACGAATAACCTTTGGCAATTTTCCTTTGGGTCCAAATAAAGGTTCTTCTAACGAAGCACCTTGTAAAAGTTTTACTTTCAAATCTTCTGGAAACTCTTCCTGTATAAGCTTGGAAAACATTAGCGAAGGATCTACTGAACCAACCAGGTCAAACTGAGTTGTGATTTTTTTTGATCCATTTGCACGAACTACGACTTCACCTTTCACAGATTGGATTGTACCTTGATCCAAGAATATTGCAAGTGATTGTGGCGGATTCGATGGCGTTGTGGAGGACAAATAAATACCTTGATAAATTGAATCTTCAACTCCGTCAAAGCTAAACCTAATTAATTTATCTGTAAAATCCATATCAAGTGATGTTGGGAACCCTTCAAAAAAATAATTTGGAAACTCAAATAATTTAGGATCAAAAGACTCTGGTTGATAGGATTGTGAAACTGAATCTTCACTAGGCGTAATTGACATCAAGACAACATTTGTTTGTAAATCATGAACCATCGTAAATGTAGTTATTGAATCTTTAATTGCATCCCGAAGTGAATATGCAAAATCGTATTTTTCTCCTGGATTTAAATTTGCAATATTTGCCGAAATCCCATGTTGGAAATGTGTGGGATCCCCAGTTGGGGGAACTTGATTTACAGCTATACCGAAGGGTGCTTCCCCATCGAATATATATCTATCTCGAGTTTGAGTTGCTGGTGTCATTACTAAAACATAGTACAAATCAATTTCATCTATATTTTGGGTGAGTAAAATAGAATCTTGGTAATCAAAATTGGTTTCCAACATTTGTTGTGCTTCATTAGTAAACATAGTTATTGCTGTATCGAGCACGGGGATTGGATTGGGTTTTAAAGTGTCTATTTTTTCAATACTGTATTCACTTAAATCCATATTGGTAAACCCTGCTTCATCTGCCCAATTAATACTTTCCATATCTAGATTTGCATTAGGCACAGATATTTTAGTGTCTTTTTTTGTTGGGCTTTTTTTATCTTTTTCTATATCCGTTAAAAAATCACTAAGTGTTGGGCTTAGCATATTGTAATTTTTTTTGTCAAAATTATTTTTTCCCTTTTTATAAAATAATTTTTGTTTTGATTTTGGTATACTGGTATGGTTTCTATCACCGGTAATCATTTTCATATTGAAATTATCTTGTTCTGAATATTGAGCATCACCAGGAATAGGGAGTGGAGTTTTTCCAGTTTGTAAAGAACTATTGTTTGAGATTGTATTTAAAGCCCCAAGAGCAACAGCATTTTCTCTGAACTTTAAAACAGAGTCAAAATTATTTATACTTTTCGTTGGGAATGCGTTTTGCTTTGATATGTTTGTTGCAGAAATCAAAATATTAGAATCAAGAATACTTAGTAGAAAAACATCATCTAGATTAATTGGAATTAAAAGCCCATCCTTACCTTTATATTTTGACTTATAGGGCATTATAGGAGTATTAAAATTTAAAGGGTTGCCATTAATAGCAATTGTTCTCGATTGTAATAAACTAAAATTATTTTTTGTATCAAAGACTATAGCATGTAAAGAATCTTCTTTAGAAGAAACTAAGGTTATATATTCATGATTCTCACTTGAAAAACTGGACATTTGAATTACACCATAACCATTGTTATGATTAATGCTTGGAAGCAATTTAGGATTAATCAATTGCAGCTGTTTTCCAGAAATTTCAATATCAAAGATCATCCCTTTTCTAATGGGGGAAGC
>CAJWSY010000069.1 GCA_913045935.1 uncultured Chloroflexota bacterium
AATTTTTTCATGATTTAACAAACCAAGGTTCAACACTGTAATATATCATAATACCTTCAAAGAAAATCCAAATAAGTGTTATTGGTAAAAATATCTTCCATCCTAATCTCATTATTTGATCGTATCTATATCTTGGTAAAGTAGCTCTGAGCCATAGAAAAATAAAAATAAAAAAGATTGTTTTAATTGATAACCAGATAAAGCCGGGAATCCAATCAAAATAAGGATTTAAAAAAGTGCCTTCTAAAGGTGACAACCAGCCACCAAAGAACATAATGCTTGCTAAAATACTTATTAAAATAAGATTCATATACTCAGCCAAAAAAAACATTGCAAATGCTATCCCAGAATACTCTACATGGAAACCAGCTACAATTTCCGACTCTCCTTCAGAAACATCAAAAGGAGCTCTATTTGTCTCAGCAACTCCTGATATAAAATAAATTAAAAATAGAGGAAACAATGGGAGCCAATACCAATGTAATACACCGCCTCTTTGGGATATGACTATTTCTTGTAAATTTAGACTTCCTGCTACCATCAATACTCCTACTAATGCAAATCCCATTGCAATTTCATAAGCAATAATTTGTGCTGCTGATCTCATTGATCCAAGGAATGCGTATTTAGAATTAGATGCCCAACCTGCTATGATTACTCCATAAACACTAAGAGAAGTTAAAGCTAATACGAAGAGCAATCCAGCATTAATATTTGCTATAACAAAGTATTCGGACAAAGGAATAACCGACCATACCATTAGAGAGGGAACTAACATTATTATAGGTGCAGTTAGAAAAAGTCCCTTATTAGAATTCGAAGGAATGATAATTTCTTTAGTTGCTAATTTGATGACATCTGCAATAGGTTGAAAAATACCGCTTGGACCAACTCTGGTAGGACCCAATCTTGATTGCATATAACCAATTATCTTTCTCTCAGAATATGTTGTGTAAGCAACAATTAAAAATAATGGAATAACTACAATTATAATTTCTATTAAAATATTAATTATTGTATTAAAAATTATCATTTATCTATCTTAATATCTGATGATTTTCCTTCAACAAATCTATTATTAAAGCAGGAACTATATATAATGGATCTAGGCGGTATGTTTTTATTGACTTCGAAGTCATTGATCTTATATCTTTTACCATTTTCATAAATTGATAGCCCTTTGGAATAATCTGTATGCTCTAATAAATCAGATGATACCAACACTTTTTTATTTTTTGATTGTTTAGTAAGACTTAAGGGCTGCGATCTCCTAACAATTTGGTCAGTTGAATATATATGTCTAAGCATATATTTACTAAAACTCAGATCCTCTGTAATAGATTCTGTATTAATAATTTTCATATTAGTAGGGCCAAATTTTGTATTTGTTAAGACTGCTTTAATCTCGTCCCTCACCTCTTCAATATTATTTATTATGGAATCATTCAACTTGCATAATTCGCTAAGAACTCTCCAGCCTTCTAATATCCCTTTATCAGGTTTAACGATTTTATTATAACTTTGTAATTTACCTTCTATATTGATATAACTCCCGCTTGTTTCAGCATAAGTTGTAATTGGAATGATATAATCTGCATATTTTTCAATTAGTGGTGTCATATAGGATGTAAAAAATATATTACAGTTTGAAGCTTGTAATGCTTTTATCACTTCCGAACAATTGGCAAAATCATGCTCAGGTTCCAGGTTGTAAAAGATTAACATACCAAGTTTATTTTTCAGCATTTGAGTTGTGTTAAGACCTTTTTTACTAGAAATCATCCCTCCAATCTCTCGATTTGGCACGTTACCAAGCAACCAACCAGATGTTGAATTACAGTAATCTGTTAAATATCCAACCTTACCTTTGATTTCATCGCTAAATAACCCAAGTGCTGAGTGAAATAGCGTTTGATACGGTAGATAATTAATGCTTGGGCCTATTATGAGAAGATTTTTTTGTGTACTGTCAACTCCTTTTATCCCGGCTTTTAATTTATTTATAATTTCTTTAGGAGAAATACAATAAGATTTTTCTAAGGGAAATGCTTCTTGAAAAGGTGAAAAATGAAATGAGTAGAATTTAGTTCCTGATTTAGCAGCTTCATTAAATCTAATTGACAAAATAGGAAATTCTGATTTAATATTTACCCCAAATAATAAAATATTATCATAATCTCTAAGTTCATTAATACTACATCCAAGGTAAGGCATTATTGGAAAACTATCTTCGTATTCAAATTCTATCTCATTTGTTCTGTGATCAATATTTGCTATTTCAAAAATTTTGAATAGCTTTTTCATCAAAAACATTTCCTCGCTAGAAGTTTGTCCAGATATAAAACAACCGATATCATCATTAGAATTTTTATTAATATGATTTTTAATAGAGCTATTAATCTCATTGAATAACATATCTTCATCAAAATCTTCAAGAACTCCGTTTACTTTTTTCATAACTTTTTTACAACGATCTTCTGAATAAATTCCTTCGAATCCAAATCTGTCACGATCTGCAATCCAGGTCTGATTTATTTCAGGATTATCTCTTGGAATTGCTCTAACAATTTTATTGTTGTATGTATGATAAAAAATGTTTGATCCTATACAGTCATGAGGAGATATCCCAATATGCTGTTTTAAATCCCAAGTTCTTGCTTTGTAACTATATGGTTTATTGTTCAATGCGCCTACTGGACATAAATCAATCATATTTCCTGATAATTCAGAATTTACACCGTTTACAATTGCAGATCTAATTTCCATATTTTCACCTCTATTCAACAGTCCTAATTCCTTTTCATGAGCTATTTCCTCTCCAAATCTTACACATCTAGAGCAATGAAT
>CAJWSY010000070.1 GCA_913045935.1 uncultured Chloroflexota bacterium
AGGTCATTAGAAATATTTTTAACATCAATATACGGAATGTCTGTATTTCTAAAAACTAAAATATTCTCATCCAATCTTACATCTACACTAGCAGGTTGTATTGCATTTTCTCCTAAGGGTTCAATAACAATATTATTATTTTTCAATTCTTCTTTTATACTTTTATCACTTAAAACCATTTTTTTACTCCAATAATTATTTAATACTAAACCCCATATTTACATTAAACGTTATAGTTAATTGTCCTGAATTTATTTCTGTAGAAGGAGCTGCATAAGCCATTTTGGTCATCATCATATCTGATTCGGGTTGTGTAAAATTAGTAGGTGAGTGCTCAGATATATAGAACGGTGATCCAAGAGAAACGCCAGCATAATCAGCTAAACTCTGAGCTTTTTGTATAGCATTGTTTACAGCATTTTTTCGTAATTCATTTTCGTATTTTGAAGGGTTTTCGATTGAAAAGTTTATATTGTTTATTCTCAAATTATTTCCAACTGAATTTGGTCCGGTTGATAATTGGTCAATTAGTGAACCCACATTTTTCATATCTCTATATTTAAATTTGGTGTTGTGGGTCACTTTATAACCTGTTAACTTAGACTTTCCCTGGCTATATTGATACTGAGGAGAAATAGTATATCGAGTAGTTGCTATTTCATTTTCTTTTATTTTATTGCTATTTAATACATTAAGCAATATTTGGTTAGCAACAGACACTTCTTCTACTGCTTTTGAAACACTTAAATTTGTTGCTTCAATCCCTAAGCTGATTTCAACCAAATCAGCTTCAACCATTACTGACGAAGATCCTGAAACAGTGATTCCACTTTGTGAATTGGAAATAATGGTGCTAGTTTGTGATGACATACTCTTAGCTAGGCTTGAATCCTGATAAACTTTTGCATTCACTGGAATATTATCTTGATTCCCTTGCGAGTTATTTATTTCATTCTCACCACAGGAAATTAAAAATAATATAATTGGTAATGTAAGTATATATTTTGATAACAATTTCATAATATTATATTAATCTTAAACAAATTAATTATAGTTTACATAAATAAGACTAAAATAATAATAAATATTTATAACAAAACGAAGTCTATGAAATATTTTCATAAAATGTGGAAAGGAATAAACGAACTTTCAGAAAGTTTGTTGATTGGAATATTGTTTTTTTTCATATTAAATATGAGCCTTCAAAATTATGAAGTTGTTGGTGATAGCATGGTCCCCAAATATCAACAAGGAGATAGATTGTTATTAATGAAATTTTCTTATATGAAAAATTTTATTAATGATGATTATTTTAAACCATTCAATCCTAAGAGAGGAGATGTTATTGTTTTTAATTATCCTTTGAACCAAGATCGCAAATTTATAAAAAGAATAATTGGATTACCTGGAGATACAATTACAATTAACCAGGGTAAGATTTATCTTAATGGCATAAGAATCATAGAACCTTACTTGGATAATGATAAGTATAAAGATTTATCTGACTTTGGACCTGTGACTATAGACAACAGGCATGTATTCGTACTAGGTGATAATAGGTGGGTAAGTAATGATTCGAGAAATTGGGGTGTTTTAAGTTACGATTTAATCATCGGTGAGCCGATGATTAAATATTGGCCACTAAATTAATTTATTTAAAAAAGAACCAGTTGTCTGTAGATTCAAATTGCCATCTTTCAAAATTTCTATCAGAAACTCCAGATCTTCCACTTCCAATAAACCATCCAGCATCAGTATTATCGCAAGCTAAAGGATTCGCATCTCTATATTCTCTTGGAATAATTACATCAGAAAAAGAGTTAACACCTTTATTTTTAAATTGTTTAAATACTTCTTCACTTGATACTTCTAAAAATGAAGGAGCATAGGTTTTTCCGTTTTTTACTTGTACTTCAACTGCTATTTCACCCCATGTGTTTTCATCACCAAATGTTCCTATCTGTTGCCCAGCTTTTACTTCTGAGCCTTCTTTTAATCCATCCAATAGAGCAACGTGAAAATATCCAAAATAATAACCAGGATTATTTTTCGATACAATTTTAAAATTAGATTCAGTCCCGTATGGATTTTCCTTATATGAAACACCAATAATATATCCATCTACTGGAGAAAAATATTTAATTGACATCCATTCAAAAGTATGTGGAGTTTTTGCATATAAATCACTAGAATTAGGGACTCCAACTGGGATTAGATAGTGTTTCATACTTTTACAATTTTTATTTGTGGGATCGTATTCATCAGTACTAGGCGTATAATTGTGACCTACACCAGACCTGATTTTTGATATTTTTGAAAATTTTTCAATTTCAGTAAAATTGAATTTGGCTATTTTAAGAGGATTAGAAGGATCAAAGTTATCTGCATATTTTAACTTGTCCCAAAAATCTTTGGTTTCTCCTCCACTACCTTCATTGTCTTTTTTTGCTTGTGCTATCCCTTTTAAGCATTCATCCCTTGCCACAGCAGGAACATTTGCACATGGATTTTCTGAATTCATATCTATACTAGATTTATCGCCTTTTTGAATTTGACTAGTAGGGGCTTGATGTGTGGTTGATTTATTTGATGAGTTAATCATTTGGGCAGCCATCTGAATGTCGGAGGTTGTTTTTTGTATACACATACTTTTTGAAAAGTCAGGAGCGCTTGAACAAAGTTGTTTGGGGTCCAGGTTTTCTAATGTTCCTGAAATCATAGCTGTTTGAATTGCATTAGAAATAAATTTAGTTAGGTCATCTGGTGACGAAATATTAGGTGCAGGAGGAGGAGTTACAATATTAGATGCAGGAGGAGGAGTTAC
>CAJWSY010000071.1 GCA_913045935.1 uncultured Chloroflexota bacterium
ACATTAGAGAGGGTACATTGGCGTCATCCATAAATAAGTTATTTCCAAAGCCGTCAATTTCGTAGGCATATATTTTTCCAAAATCAAGATGTTCTTTCACAGCATACTTTTTTATTGCTGAATCTATCTCCTTTGAAAGGCTTAAACATCTTTGCGAAAAATGAATATCAATATCTTCTTTAGTAAATATTTCAGAAAGCTGTTTCATTGAAATGGAAGCAAAAATATTTGAAGGGATTAAAAAGGGATACATTGTTGCGTCATCAGACGGTCTAAACATTGAACAAATTAATCCATTTGGTTTAAATGGTCTTCCTGTTCCGGAAAATAGAGGCGCATCAACCATAGCTGATCCAAATCTAACAAACCTATAAGGTGATTTACCATTTTTTCTTTGTTCGGTTAAAAATGTGTCTAATATAATTCTAGCTGATTTAATCCATGTTTCGTCAAAAATTGTATTATCATTTGTTAGTTTATAATAATGGTAACTTAATCTAATTACATAGCATAATGAGTCGACTTCCCATTTTTGTTCATGAACTCCTGGAATTGGAGTTGGTACATCTTTATTATGAGCAGATATTTTTGATAAATCTTTATAAAATGAATTAGCATAGGGATCCCTAATTACGCATTTTGCTTGTCTATTTATTAACCCTTTAATTAGATTTTTAATTTTTACATCTTTTTTAACCAAAGGTAAATAAGGCCATACTTGTGCTGTAGAGTCGCGAAGCCACATAGCGTCTATATCCCCTGTGATTATAAAAGTATCAGGCTTACCGTCTATAATTTCATAATCTACTGTGGTGTCAATTGTATTGGGATAACAGTTTTCAAACATCCACGACAACTCTTTATTTTTAATTTTAGATTTTATAAAGCTGATGGTTTCTTCTACAGCATCACTTTGATAAGTTCTATTTTTTTCTAGTGGTCTGTTTGATAAGAAGTCATTTTTAGATGTAATTGACTTTCCAAAAACAGGGATACTGGCAAGGCTTAATCCCATCAATCCAGTGTTTTTTATAAAATTTCTCCTATTCATTAAAATTTGGTCTTTCCTAAATTTAATTATCTTTGATTATTAAACAAAATATAAAATGAATAACATAGCATTATTATTAATAAGAATTGTATTTGCTGGATCTATGCTTTATGGTCATGGTTTAAGTAAATTTTATAGATTAATAGAAGGTAATTTAAGTTTTGCAAATCCGATAGGTATTGGTGAAGCTCCAACATTAGTTCTTGCCGTTTTTTCTGAATTTTTAGCTCCCTTATTTATTTTAGTAGGTTATAAAACTAAGATTTTTAGTTTCTTTCCAGCAGCTACTATGTTTGTTGCAGCTTTTATTGTTCATTTAAGTGATCCTTTTGCTAGAAAAGAAAAAGCGATTTTATTTTTAATCGGATTTGTTGTGATTATGATGATGGGGCCTGGAAAGTATTCTATCGACAGAAAATTTTCTTAACAAATTATCAATTTTACTCATTTTATTTTATTGTTTTTCTAATAAAGCAATGATAAATTAAAATATTTATAAAATTACTGCCTCTTTATTGTACAGATATAAATTAGTCGTACTTTTGTAGCTGAATTAAACTAAATCGTTTTCTTAAAATGAAGTTAAGAGCTAAACTACTGGCATTATTGCTATTTGTTACATCATTTAATTACGCCCAATCAATTTTGGTTAGTGGATTAGTTGTTGATGAAGGGGGAAATCCGTTACCTGGTGTTACAGTTTTAATTGAAGGTACAAATCGCGGTGCATCCACTTCTTTCGAAGGTACTTATGCCATAAAAGCAGATAATGGAGATCAAAATATTCAATTTTCTTACATTGGCTTTGAATCCCAATCAATACTAATTTCAGATCAAAAGAATATTGATGTAATTCTTGTTGAAAGTCTTGAATCTCTGGAAGAGGTTCAGGTTGTAGCATTTCAGAAACAAAAGAAAAATAGTGTTATCGGATCGATAAATACAATTAACCCGTCTGAATTAAAAATTCCAACCTCCAACATTACAAATGCAATGGCAGGAAAACTAGCAGGAATGATTTCTTATCAAAGATCAGGGGAGCCCGGAGCAGATAATGCCGAATTTTTCATTAGAGGTGTGACAAGTTTTGGCTATGCAAACAACCCCCTCATATTAATTGATGGTTTAGAAGTAACTACAAATGATTTAGCAAGAATAGAACCGGATAACATAGCAAGTTTCTCAATAATGAAAGACGCAACTGCTACCTCTTTGTATGGTGCTAGGGGTGCAAACGGAGTTATCTTGGTGACAACAAAAGAAGGAAAAAAAGGAAAGGCTAAAGTTTCATTTAGATATGAAAATTCAATTTCAGCACCTTCACAAACTAACGAATTTTTAGGTGGTGTAGATTATATGAATTTATATAATAGGGCCACAAGAACTAGAGACGCATCAGCGCCCCTTACTTATAGTATTTCAAAAATTTATGGGACATTAAATGGTGGTGACCCAAATATATATCCAAATGTTAATTGGTACAATGAATTATTTAAAGATTATACAATTAATAGAAAGGCTAATTTAAATGTTAACGGAGGTGGTGACATTGCTCAATATTATTTATCGGTTTCTCACAATAATGACACGGGATTACTCAAAGTGGATCCTCTAAATAATTTCAACAATAATATAGATATTAAAAGATCAAACTTAAGAGCAAACATTAATATTGATTTAACTAATTCCACCAAAATTGCTGTTAAATTCTATTCATTATTTGAAAGATATAATGGTCCTTCTGTCTCTGCAAA
>CAJWSY010000072.1 GCA_913045935.1 uncultured Chloroflexota bacterium
TTTGATTTCTTGTTGAGTAAGACTTTTAAGGAGTATTTTTAGCAACAATTTTAAGCTACCTAAGTGATATACTTTATGAATGATGAATTTGAATTAATATCTGTAAAGGAATTAAAAAATTTAAAACAAGAATTAATTGATTTAAAGAAAAAACCTACAAAATCTTTGGTAAATTCTAATCCGAAAGAGTATGTAAATATCTTAAATTCCATTAATAAAATTGAAAATAAATTTGAAATAACAATAAAAAATTTGAATAAAATGATGAATAAATTAGATAAAATAACTTCGATATTTGACTCTGATATTCAAACAGAGGAAGAAGATATTAACAAATTATCAGAATTAATAAATAAGATTGAGTCTCTGGAAACATCTCAATCGGAATTAAAAGAAAAAACAGAAAACTTACATAACTCAATTAAAAGAAAATCTTATTTTAATGAAAGATTTCCGAATGGTCTCTCGGTAAAGTATAAACGTACAAAATCTCTGTAAGACTTATATACTAAGATATACATTTTTTTTATGAGAAAAGGACTTACTCCAGTTATAGCTATGATTCTACTATTAATGATGACAGTTGCTGCGGCAGGTGCGAGTTTCTATTGGTTGCTTGGTTTGCAAGGTGAATTACAAGGAGGTACTCAACAATTTCAAGAACAAACTTTTGAACGAATGACATCAGATGTTCAATGGATGAGTGCCACATTTGAAAGAAATGGTACTAGCGATGATAACGGAACATTAATGCTTACAATAATGAATACTGGAACAACCAAGATACCAATAAATAACGGAAGTACGAGTCCTAAAGTTCAATGGACATTATATGATTCAGAACAGGACTTCATTTGTACTGCTGATTGGTCATTAACAAATAATGTTGTAATTTGCAATTCTGGATGTACAAGTGAATTGGCATTAAAAGAAGTTAGAACTATAAATCTGACTGTTGATGGAAATGATACTTGTAGTCTGAATTCAACAACACTTTATCCAGATGACACTTTAATTTATACAGATATATCTTTTAGCGGTAAAACAACTGCATCAGGAACGTTTAGGGTGGATACAGATGACTAATAAAAAAGGTCTCACTCCAATAATAGCAGTAATTTTACTTATGATGATGACTGTGGCTGCTGCGGGTGCAGGATTTTTTTGGTTTGTAAGAATACAAGGTGAATTACAATCCGGCGGAGAAAACTATGCTACGGACTTGGGTGAAACTATAAACTCGAATCTTTATGTTGTAACTTCAGAATATTCTTCTGGTGACATTAATTTAATCGTAAGAAATACTGGCGGAGTAGATATTCCTGTAAATAAGGGTCTCGATTCTCCTACGACTTCGTTAATATTGCAACAGGGTGATGGAACGGTGATATGTAGTACGTATCTGGGTAGTTCAATTGCAGAATGTACAAAAGGTTGCGGTAATGATATTTTAGTTGGTGAAACTCAGGCAATAACTATAGATCTTTCAGGAGATTGTTCGTTGACAAGTTACTCAGAGGATACTAGTATTGGGTTTTCAATGGACTTTTCAGGTAAAGCTGGAACTGGTGGCGAGTTCAAATTATAATAAGAGTTATATTGAAAAAATTTGTATATTTTTATGAAGGGGATATCTGAAATATTATCAATTACAATTGTTGTTCTAATTTCTTTGACAGTTTTTTCGGGTTTTTATTATTGGTATGATAATGTAAATGAAGATTCGAAAGTCGTATCTGAAGATTTTACAAAAGAAATACAAAATCAAGTAATATCTACTACAAAAAAAATAATTGATGATATGTATGATGTCGCAAAGGAAAATAGTGTTAGACGATATGGAGAATTAACTATGGGTATAACTGCCGAAGATGGACCAATTGAAATTGATTGTTCTGATGCGTCCTTTGAACTTTACGAAGGATATGGTTCCAACACAGAATTTATTTGTTCCAGTTATGATTTAACTTGTAATTGTGAAGAGGAAAGAATTGATATAATTGCATTCTTGGAAGGACCGGGTGGCTGGATCACATATATGAATGGTACAAATATTAGTAAAATGGGAACTGAATTAGATATAAGTTTTGTAAATTTTACTAGTGATGAATTTGATAATGTTGTTCTTAACAATATATCTGTTGGTTATATGGATTATTTTGTTGAAGATGGAAATTCTTGTAACGAACCAGGAATTCTATATATCTCTGGAACTGGTTTTAAACAAGGAGATGACTCTTCCAAAGCCAATCATATGGATATAGCTTTGAATTCAGAAATGCAAGGTGAAATTAATTTTACTCTGAATAATGCCGGAATTTATCCTCCGGCAATTTTTGATTTAACTTTCATTGAGAAAAAGTTTGATCCGATTTTTGATGAATTTTCTACTGAAATTGGTTATGGAGTTAGTGAAGATCTGGGAGGATATTATTTATTTGGAGGTGCATTTGTAAATTCTACAAATCAAAGTGATTATATAAGTCCATTTTTGGCTCTGCGTACTTCTTTATTTCAAGATCCATTGGAGCTTCCATTAATTACTGGAGAGCATGAAGATGGAAATTCTGCAGTTACTGGAATTCAAAAAATAATAAGAACTGATGCTTACTTAGAAGAAGATTTTCCTGCATCTGTGGTTGTGGCAGTTTCTGGAGAAAGAATTGATCCTCCGTATACTATGAATGGTACTTCGGGTGACTGTAAACCTGTAAATTACCCCGTACAAGAATGTGAACTATATTCTGGAATTTATAATCCTGCACTTAACGTCGCAAATGATGGGACTTTGTGTTATCAG
>CAJWSY010000073.1 GCA_913045935.1 uncultured Chloroflexota bacterium
TAAAGCAATTGAACCATCTAATAGGTTCTCGCCATCTTGTTCTATATCAATACCTAATGCTTTAGTTATATTTCCTGGACCGTATATATTGTCATTTTTCATTTTTTGTTTTCTTCTTGTTTCTACATAATTTTTACCTAAAATTACTTTTCCAGATCTAATAAGAACAGCTTGGCATGACCCTTCTTTCGAAGTTAAAAAATAAAGACTGTTGTTTGAACCATAAGTTTTAAGAACCATTACATTAGGTGGTCCAAGTGGTAGGGATAATGGTATTTTTCTATTTAGCTGATTCGCTAATGACATTTCGTCAGCTTTGGCAGTTCCAAATGCTTCAGTTTCGGTAATCATAATTTCAGTAAATTTATTTTTATACTTTGTTGATATTCTCATACCTAAAATATCTACAGCAGCTTTTTGTGAGTTTTGTGAAAGAATTTGATAAACTCTATTGTTTAATCCTAAGTTATCAGTCATTTTTACTTGAGTTGAGTGTTATGTTAAATTTAGACTCCAAAGTTTGCGATATATTCATTAGAATCTCTCTTGTTTCATTATCGTCGTATGTTTTCTCATAGCTTCTTGTAATTATTCTAATTCCTAAATTTCTTGAATTCTCTTGTTGAAAATCATCAAAAATTTCGATTGAATTTTCATTCTCTGTAAGTAATTCATTAATTTCATCAACTAGAAGATGAGCAGATAAATCAATTGGCACAGAAAAAGATAAATCAAATTTTACAAATGGATATTGGGAAAGTGGTACATAATTTATTTCTTTAAGGTTATTTAAATTTAGTTTATTAATATAAATTTCACCCAAATATATTTCATTATTAAGTTCAAGCGTCATTTGTTTCTCTGATGCAAGTTGTCCAAAATGCCCGATAATTTGACCATTTTTAATAATTGAAAATGAATAATTTTGATGAAATCCAGGTTTCGTAATCGGTTCTAGGTCATATGAGCTTAGTAATTGAGTTAATATGTTTTTTACATAGTAAAGATCTAATTCTTGATCTTTTAACCTAGTATCCGTATTTGATAAGGTAGAAGATGTCAGAAATCCTAAAACAATATTCTGATTAGGTACATCCTCGTAGATTTTATTTTTAGAAGTATCAAAAACAGTATTTATTTCGAAATAACTATTTGATAAATTATTTTGATCGTAATTTAATTTATAAACATCTATCAAACTAGACATTAGGTTTGATCTCATAAATTTACTTGATTGATCGATTGCATTAAATACCTCAACATATTTTTTTTCTGGATTGAATAAAAAATTCTTGTCATTATTTACAAAGCTTAATGTTTGGACTTCTTGAAAATTATTGGAAGTTAGAACACTTGATAAGTAACTCTTAAGATCCCAATAACTTCCTTTATTATTTTTGTGAACTCCCTGAGGTAGAGTTGATTCAAAATTATTAAAACCATAGTGTTTTGCGAATTCTTCTATAAGGTCCACTGGTCTATCTAGATCATATCGCCATGAGGGTGGTGTGAATTTCACACTCTCTTTGTTAACTTCAGAATCGATCATTAAAAATTTTAGAACTTTCTTAATAAATGATTCTTTTAAATCAATACCAAGCAGTTTTTTAATTTCAGAATATTTAAGAATTACCTTCTTATTTTTCAAGCTGCCTTTATCATCAACATTTATTTCTGAATAATTAATAGCTTGATTATCCTTTAATTCCATTAAAAAACGTTCTAAGCCATATCTTTGAATTTTATAATCAATACCTCTTTCAAACCGTATGGATGCGTCAGATATCAAGTTCAATTTCCTTGAAGTTTTCATAATGGATACTTTGTCAAAATACGCACTTTCAATAAGAAGATTTGTGGTGGCCTCTGATACTTCAGTTTCTAATCCCCCCATTACTCCGGCTAAAGCAATTGGCTTATCATTATCAGTTATAACAAGATCATTTGAATCTAATTTTCTCACTTGAGAGTCAAGTGTTGTAATTTTCTCGTTGTTTTTAGCTTTTCTTACAGATATTGTTCCAAATAATTTATCTCTATCAAAAGCATGTAATGGTTGACCGATGTCATATAAAATGTAATTGGTTATGTCGACCACATTATTAATAATCCTTGTTCCAACCTGTGTGAGCCTGTATCTCATTTCAAAAGAAGAGTTAGTTACATTAAAGTTTTCTATTTCTACTGAACCATAAGAGTTACATTCTTTAATTTTTCCACTGCCAGCATTCAAAATATTTGAAATCGTTGGTTTCAGATTTGATTTTTTAGTCTTTAGTTTTTTATTGAAATATCCAGAAAGTTCTCTTGCAATACCCAAATAAGACATACAGTCTCCTCTATTTGGTGTAACACCAACTTCCCATATGAAATCATTGCTTGAATAGATTGTAGAAAAATCAGTTCCTGGAAGTAGCTTGTCATCCAATAGAAGTATTCCATCGTGATCATCCCAAAGATCAAGTTCTGAAGCTGAACAAATCATGCCATTTGATTGAATTCCTCTAATGTCACGTTTGTCGATTTTAAAATTATCTTTTATCTCTGAATTTGGTAACGCAACGGGAACGACTGCTCCTACGTCAAAATTCCAAGCTCCACAAACAATTTCATAAATATTATTACCAACATCAGTTTTAGTAATACGAACTTTGTCAGCATTAGGATGTTCATATACCTCAAGTACTTTACCTACAACGATGTTTTCATAATTAGGGTTTAGTTCCTTTTTGTTTTCTATTTCGAAACCTAAACTCTCTAAAGCTTCTGAA
>CAJWSY010000074.1 GCA_913045935.1 uncultured Chloroflexota bacterium
GCATGTAATTTTAGAATATCTAATTTTGGTGACCCAAAAGAAAAAGTAAAAATTGAGCCATTACCACCATTATTAATGCCAGATAGATTTGGCGGAGAAAGTTTGATTATACCAATTGAAGACTTATGTAAAACAAATCAAAGTCTATATGGGACTACAGTAATATACTTGTATTTGGAAAATAAACTTTCAAGAATCCAGCTTTACAGACCCAATATGGATGACAACATCTTAATGGATTATGCAATGAATAAGTATGGTAAATTTAATATCCCCGAGGGATTACCAAAGAAAAAATGGAGAGGGAGCTATATATGGGATACTGGTATTGAAAATATTGAATACATACGAACAAATATTCATGACGGTAATGCAGAGATCATAGATATAACAAGCAAACTTTTTTTTACTGGTCTCCAAGAATATAACAAAAAAGTAGGTGAATGGTTAGATTCTCAAAAATAATATTTACGCTGATTTTAGTAATTACTAGCTTTCAAGCGAATGCCAAAAACCCACCACCAGGCACAGGAACTTCTGATATTCCCGCAAACATATTAATAATGCTTGATAATTCTGGAAGTATGTCTGCAAAACTTTATAGCTCTGTACAAGTATATTATCCCCTTGATGTTGCAACTGACAGTTCAGGAAACGTATACGTAATGGAGTATTACAACAACAGAATAAAAGTATTTGATAGTTCAGGAAACTATTTAAGAAGCTTTGGAGGTTATGGAAATAGTTGTAATAGGTGGAGATATGCCAGACAGTTTACAATAAATAACGATGAAATTTATATAGCTGATACTTACAATCACATGATTAAGGTATTGGATTTAAATGGTAGATGTAAAAGACAAGATGGAATCTATTCGCCACGTCAAAAAGCCTATTATCCTCATGCCATTGCAGTAAACAATAACTATGTGTTTATTGGCTTTGGTTTGGTTCATGGAAGAATTGCTGTAATGAATAAATTTACTCTTAGAACTGCAGTTTGGGGACCTCAAAATTTAAATTCATATCATCGGTATGGCTGGGGAATGTCATTAAATTCTGCAGGAAACAAACTAATGGTTGCGGATTATGATCGAAATCAAATTATTGAATTTAATGTAAATGGTTATAACTTAAGTCATTCCAGATCGTCTGCATCAAGCTATTCATCAAACAATGGATATTTTAGACGTCCGACAGATGTTGCATACGATAGTAATGGAAATATTTACGCAACTGATCTTAATGGACACAGAATACAAAAATTTAATTCTTCTTTAACTTATCAATCTAAAACAGGATCGTATTCAACCTCTTCTGGATTTAGATATCCTTATGGAATGCATATAGACAGCAATGATAATATATATGTTACAGATTTTTATAATTATGCAGTTAGAAAATATGATACCAGTTTAAATGAAACTGCAACATATGGTGGAGGTTCAGGATCGAGATTGGATGCTGCTAAAAAAGTAATTAAGAAAATTGTTTCAAATACTGATTTAACTTCAGGAGCAAATTTTGGATTAATGGCATGGGGCAGTTATGCTAGGATTAGAGTTGGGATAAGCGATACAGGTGCAAAAGAAATATATAACAGAATTGATTCTGAAAGAGCAGGTGGAGGTACGAATTTATTATTAGCTATGAATACTGCTAGAAATTATTTTACAAGTGGTCAGGTATCCAATTGGGATAAAAGTTGTTCTCAAAACTATCTAATAGTTATAAGTGATGGATATTGGGGTAGTCA
Source organism: uncultured Chloroflexota bacterium (assembly GCA_913045935.1). Lineage (GTDB taxonomy): Bacteria > Chloroflexota > Dehalococcoidia > Lucifugimonadales. The sequence goes on from CAJWSY010000074.1 coordinate 1,757, forward strand.
TAATTCTGTTCTGTCAGTAGCAGATCAACTCAACAATACTTACAATATAAAAACTTTTGCTGTTGGTTTTGCACTTGGAGGTGCAAATAATAATTATAAAACACTTGCTCAAAAAGGTGGAACAACATCACCTTTGTATGCAGACAATGAAACACAATTATTAGCAAAACTAACGGATGCAATAAAACAAGCTATTTCTGGAAGATTAACATTTACCACGCCTGCTGTAATGTCAGATGTAACAAAAGGAAATTTTGTATATCAATCAACATTTGAGTACGAAAAAAATAAGCAATGGAAAGGAAGCCTTAAGAAATATAAATTAAATTCAAATGGAACTTTTGGAGCAGTTCAATGGGATGCTGCGGACAAATTAAATAACAAAAGTGCTGCTTCAAGAAAAATATTTACAACTGGTATAAGTTCGACTGGAATGAATAACTTCACAACATCAAATAGGGATGAGCTCAAACCCTTGATGTTCCCTAGTCAATCTCCGACTGATACAGAAGTTGAAAATTTGATAAATTTTATTAGAGGAGTAGATACTTATGACCAAGATGCTGACAATAATAAAACCGAAAGTATTCATAAATTAGCTGATATTTATCACTCTGAATTAATAATAGTTGGTGCACCTGATGCCTCTACCGTAGATTTAGGTAACCCGAACTATCTAAACTCTGATCGATATTATAGATCGCAAAAACAATATAATAATTTTAAAAATGGAAGTTCATGTGGTGGTAATTGCAACACAAGAACAGAAGTAGTGATAGCAGGTGCAAACAATGGTATTCTTCATGCATTCAAAACCTCTGATGGAGAAGAATTATGGGGCTATGTTCCACCAGTTCTTCATGGAAATTTTGAAAAAATCCCATCTAGTAAAGCTAATTCTACAAATGCAATTTATGGTATTGATGGTTCTCCAGTAGTCAAGGATATTTATTTTGATGATACACCTGATAATGGCT
>CAJWSY010000075.1 GCA_913045935.1 uncultured Chloroflexota bacterium
TTAATATGAAAAAATTTAAAACAATTAATCCAATTGATTATTCAACTAAGGATTTACATAAAATACTTTTAAGTTCAATCACTCCAAGACCTATAGCCTTGGCTAGTACAATTGATATAAACGGAGTAGTTAACTTAAGTCCATTTAGTTATTTTAATGTGTTTAGTGCGAACCCTCCGGTTTTAATTTTTTCTCCAGCGAATAGGGTCACAGATAATTCAAAAAAAGATACTCTTATTAACATAAGTAAAGTCAAAGAGGTAGTAATAAATTTAGTTGATTATAACATTGTTGAACCCACTTCCTTATCAAGTGTTTATTTTGAAAAAAATGTTGACGAATTTTCAAAATCGGGACTTACTAAAATGGAATCAATAAAAGTAAAACCACCAAGAGTTTTAGAATCACCTGTTTCTTATGAATGTAAAGTAAATGATGTTATTTCGCTGGGAAATAATGGTGGCGCAGGAAATTTGATTATATGTGAAGTTCTGATGATTCATATAAATCAAGAATTTTTAAATGAAAATGGAGATATAGATCCGTTAAAGTTAAATCTTGTTGCAAGAATGGGAGAAAACTATTATTTAGATGTAAAAAAAGATAGTTTATTCGAAATTAAAAAACCCGTTGGAGTACATGCGATCGGAGTTGATTCATTACCAAATCACGCTACAGAATCTTTAATTTTATCCCACAATGATTTAGCTAGATTAGGAAATATTGAAGAAATTCCAAGCTTAGATTCAATAAACCAGTTCAAAGAGGATAATGACATAAAAAAAATCATTAGTTTAGCCGATCGCAAAGAAAAAATTAAACAACTACACGTTAGAGTTAAAGAGTTTTTAAATAATGATGATTTAAACAGTGCAGTATTAACTTTGTTTTCAATTTAATTTATATGAAGAAGATAGTTCTTGTTTTATTTTATATTTTTTGTGTTCAGCTTTCTGCCCAGTCAGTTTATGTTGAGGATAGAAAAATTTTCGTTGATGAACAGGAATATAGAATTAACGGTATTTGTTATGCAAGAGGAGAGGGTAACGGTGAAAACTCTGGATATACTTTTAACGATGATATACCTTTGTTGGTTGATGCAAATATTAATACCATCAGAACCTATGCAGCCATTACAAATTCTGCAGAATTAAATGCGTTTGCAAATGCTGGAATAAAGGTTATTATGATGCTTAACGAAAACAGCTATACGTGGTATGTTAATCAATACAAAAATCATCCTGCAATTTTGATGTGGGAATTTGGTAATGAATTTAATTATCATCCGGAATGGTTTGGAAACAATATTCAAAATTGGTACGATGTCTTAGAAAATTGTGCTTCAACTGTAAAGTCAATTGATCCAAATCATCCTGTTAGTACTGGTCATGGCGAGGTTCCTAACGCTCAAGCACTAAATTCTTGTCCTAGTGTCGATGTATGGGGTATGAATGTTTATAGATGGTTAAGTCCTGATTCTGCTATTGACGAATTAGCTGCTCAAACTGATAAAGCAATGTATATCTCTGAAGCTGGTGCAGATAGTTTCAATTCAAATTCAAATTCAGAAAATCAGGCTCAACAGGCCCAGGCAACAGAAATTATATTAAATGCGATAATTGAAAAATCTGATTTGTGTATAGGAGTTACATTATTTGAGTTTTGTGATGAATGGTGGAAGGCTGGAAATCCAAATCAGCAGGATATCGGTGGTTTTGCAAACGCGATACCCTATGATAATTATGCTAACGAAGAATATTGGGGAATAGTAACAAGAGATAGAGAACCAAAACAGTCATATTATGTTGTAAAAGATATTTATGAGTCTACATCCCTTTCAATCAATGATAATAATTTACATATTTCAATTTATCCCAACCCTGTTAGTGATGGGTTTATTAATTTAGTGAATCATTCTAACGAGCCTTTAGATATTGAGGTTTTTGACCTCAACGGCAGAAAAGTTATTTCTCAAAAAAGTGTTTTTGATTCTATTGACGTAAGTGTATTATCTGAAGGAATATACAGTTTGAAATTGTCAAAATATGATTGGTCTGATACTAAAAAGCTAATTATTAAATAAGTTTTTTCTTTATTTTATTCCAATATTTGAAAAACGACAGAAAATCTCCGTCAATTTCGTAAAGCCAATCTCTTTTGTCTTTAGTTCCAACGTAATGATTATTTAATGGGTGTTCCTTAAACACAAATTCACTTAAACTGTATTCTTTTTTTAATTCTTCAAAAGATCCAGAAAAGAATTGAATTTTATCAATATTATCAGATAGTTTTAAAGCGAATTGAATACATTTATTTGAGACAGGATATTTTGAAAAAATTTCTGGTTCAAGGAGCAATATTCGATTTGCTTTTTCATCAATTCTCCAATTAGGATCAATATTATAATAATTATAAATTAGGGTAGGGAGTTTACTATCAATTTCTAGTTTTTTTACTTCAGGCAAGTTGGATTTACATTCAAAATTTATTTTTTCATCTAGTACTTTAGGAATATCCATATTTATTATTTCTTCATATGATTTATCCAAAAAGGTTCCCGTTTGGTTATCATCAAAATACTTATTTATATTCTCCTGATTTGCATAGTATTTTTTATTTGAATTAGATCCTGCCACCCATTGCCAACTAAGTGAATTACTTGCCCAATCACCATCGAGTAAATGATAATACATCCATTTTGCAGG
>CAJWSY010000076.1 GCA_913045935.1 uncultured Chloroflexota bacterium
TACCATTGCCTGAAAGTATTCTATTTAAATCATCGGATGTCCAAGAATAAATACTATAAGCGTTAACAGACTCATCGTTATTATAACTTTCCTCATTAATATCAACTAATACTCCAGATGTTGAATATTCACTATTAATACATTGGGCAATAATCCAGTTTATAGAAGATGATAATAAGATGATTAAAATTTTATACATATTACGCTCTTTTAAATTTTTAATGAAAAAGTTTGTTAGTATAGCCATTCATCACCAAATAAAAAGACAAACACTAACAAGTATAAAAACATCCAAGCATTACTTATAAACATATATATACCAAGCTCTAAAAGAGATGGGTTTTTTTGTAAATGCCGATAATAATCCCAATTATTCATCAAATATCGGTGAGTAAAAAAATTTAACCCCCAAAATGGAATTGCAAAAATAAAAAACCATAAATAATTGTTTGGCATATTGAAATATACTAAAAAATTAGTTCACAATATTTGTGAGTTTTATGTACATATACCTATACCCTCTTGCATTATTGGTTGGTGGGGTCTAAATAGGTTGAGTTTATCAATTTGAAATTATAAGCGAGTACCTTTAAAGTGTGTGCTTTTTTTCATAATCTATGACTATAAAAGTTAAGATATGAAACATGATCTCCTCGAAATTTATCGAGAGGTTTATGAGGCGAACATAGTATTTTACATCGTGTGAATTGATTTCTGAACAGGATTTTAAGTGATAAAACAAAAAAATATATCTTCCCATTTCTTAGTTTTCTTTCTATCAATATAGTAAAATCTACATTTGTGGTTATGTTGGTAGTATTATTTTAACAATACCATCTTCTTTGTCTTTCTAAAATCACCTGCTTGAATAGTATAAATGTACATTCCAGCTGATACTAATTGTCCTAATTTATTTGTAGCATCCCAAAGTGTAAATTTGCGGCCTGGCTTTTGTATTTCATTAATTAAAGAAACTACTTCACGCCCCATAATATCAAATATTTTTAGTGAGACTAATTCTGTTTTTGGGAGCTCATAATTAATCCTAGTAATTGGATTAAACGGATTGGGGTAGTTCTGTTCTAAACTAAAAACTAAGGGAATTTTTTGTTCACTAACATTTACAGATACATCTTCAACTGTTAAGCTAATGTTTATAGTATCTGTTTCAGAAACATTATTATTTATCACAACTACCTTTGACTCATATAAACCGTATTCTAAATTATTTGTATTTATTGAAATGTCGGCTAATTCTGTTTCTAAATAATGTACGAACCCAGAATCACTAGAAGCGATCCACTTTGGTATCGCATTCAAACTGATTTCATCTAGAGCCACTCCAGAAGCCCAATTACCATTGTCATTAGATCGAAATGCAATATCAATAGTTTGACCTGCATATGAGTCTAAATTTATTTTTTCTATCAACCATTCCTCCACGTTGCCATCATAAATATCTAATGATAATAATTCTATAGAATTTTCCCAATTATCTAACGATGCTAAAACTTGAAATTCTTGGCCATAATTGCCAGTAAAAAACCTTAAAAATGATAAATTAATGTATGCATTAGGTAATTGTATGGGGCCTGTAAATAACATATCATTAGAGCCATCACCATTGCAAAGGTCGTCATTTGTGGCAATATAATAATCATTACTAGTTGGAATAGGAAAGTAGGTACTACTCGCATCCTGCGTTATAAACCACCCAGGATTCTCGCATTCTGCATTTGTAGTTGTCAACCAATTTAATGGTAATAATCCATTTTCAAAACCTATGAACAATTCGCGATTTTCTGCTACTGATGTCTTGTAACTGAGTACCGATGCTTCCTCACCATCATTAGTGATGCTAACTGATATTGTTGAAAGACTATCAATAGGTAGTGATAATTCTATTAATTCATCAGAAATTGACATGGAAGGAATATTATTATTTTGAATATTTATAATTCCATTATTTATATCAAAAAATATATTATTATTAGCTTGGACCATAATCCTAGCAGAATTCGTAGGAATAGTTGGTGGCATCGTGAAAGTGTATGATCCATTATTAAGAATGGAATCTGCAAGAATGAAATCAAAATTTTCATCGCCAAAAATCGAAATCAAGATATTAACTGTTTGGCAATTCACTCCTTCAGGATTATCCGTATTGGCTACATCCCATGTTATAGTTTGTTCTGAACCTACTTCCCAAATTGTTGAGTCTGTTTGTGAAGTAACTTTAAATGGACCTGCTGTACCATCAACAAAAAATTTTAGATTTTTATGATTTAATGATCCAGAATATGGGTCATTAGTTCTAACAACTAGACGCATGTTCATCTCTCTAGTTGCGAATGGCAACTTTTCTACAATCTGGTTTATTCCAGTATAATAGTTCATACCATATTTTTCATACTGGTTATTTAGCAATAAATCCATTTCTGGGAAATACCGCTTATATCCTTTTGGATGGGGAGCAACTGGAATAGATAGTGAACCTTGATTTGGTAAAAGGAAGGTTTCTGCTTCTGGATCTGCTGAATAAAGTTCATCTGCAGTATCATTAGATTCCCAATTATATGTATAATTTTCAATGGCTGGAGAGCTACTTCCTTCAAGAACATATGGTGTTTCAATAGGTATTGTAAATCCCTCTTCTGGTAATAGCACTTCTGGAATGATAT
>CAJWSY010000077.1 GCA_913045935.1 uncultured Chloroflexota bacterium
TTGAACTTTATCATGAAAGAATGTTAAAAATTATTTTAATTTAATATTACGTAGAAAGATTCTATGCTTTATATTTGCCCCAACGAGATTTAACTATGTTTGAGTTTGACCAATATTTAGGTTTTTTAGCCTTTTTAACTATTTTGACAATAGGCTTTTGGTTATTTTTTGTATTGCTACTTTTTGTGATTCCTTATTGGGTTTTTGGTGCATTAAAGGAGAGAATCGAAGAATTTATTCAAGAAAGAAAAAAGAAATAATAACCTAAGAGCCAAAGCCACCCTCATCGAAGCCGGCATTTCTCATTTGTCTTCTGTTTTGATTTTTCTTTTGGTTAAATCTGTAAGTAAAATTCAGGGTTGCAGATCTTTGACTCCACCTAAATTCATAGTTATTATAAAAGTTTTCATTAAATGTTTCGTTTCTCCAACCCCTTTGATCTAATAAATCTCTAATATTTAGAGTTAATGTGGCTTTTTCTTTAAATAACTCTTTGCTGAATGCCAAATCTATTGAAAAATCACCGTCACTTTTACTTACAGCTGTTTCATTAGGTCCTCTAACATTCATCCTTGTCTGCCAATCAATTTTTCCTGGTAGAGTAAGCTTGTTATTAAGCCTGAAACTCCAACTAACATTTTCATTATCATATACAATATCATTATAAGTGCCTTCAACTTTATTTTGAAACAAATTAAAATTTGTATTTATGTTCCAATTTCTTCCCTTTCTGTAGGAAAGGTTTAATTCAAATCCGAATCTTTCATTTGTAGACAAATTAATGGGGGTTCTTACAACTATAGGCACACTAACACCGTTAATATCTGCATATTCACCTGTTTCTTCTACAATTGTATTTATTGAATTAGTGGATTTTTGAAAATAAGCTGAGGTATTTACGGTAAATGAAGATTTAAACCTCTTTATATATCCAAAATCAATATTATTTGAGTAGGTAGGATCTAAATATGGATTACCTTGCCAAATTAGTATTGGACTTATTTTGGTTGGAAAAGGGTTAACAAATCTTGACCAAGGTCTTCGGATTCTTCTATTATATCCGAAGGTTAATGTTTCTTCCTCAGTTATTTCTAAACCAAAATTGAATGTAGGAAATAACCCAGTGTCATTAATTTTAGTGTAATCTTGAATAGTAAGTTGATTGACATTTTTCAATGTATTCTCAACCCTTAAACCTAGAAGAAAAGAATACTTATCCTCAACTTTAACACCATATTGAGTATATGCCGCACTAATTCTTTCTTTATATTGAAATAAGTTACTTTGGTTAAGATCCTCAACAAGGATATTTCCAACATTATCAAAAACTTTGTAATCAGTGATATCATCTTCACTTTCTATTCTTATTCCAGCTTCAAATTGACGGTTTTCTCCAATAGGTAAAACATAATCAGAGCGAATGAAAAATGATTCAGATTGAATATTTTCATCTACACTTTCACTTATAACACCGTTTTCATCAATTAGAGAATTTTCCCATTCTTTTGAATTTTCGTATTGTAAATCAATAGTGATTAACTGACCTTTATCATCTAATTTCTTTTCAAAATTTAAATTATATTCACGATTATTATCAACATCATCCTCAAAATCATTTTGGGTTATTGTATTAAGAATGTTAGAATTGGAGTCTAACTCTAAGATGGTATTTGATTCTGAATTATCTGAGCCGTAATCATTGAAGAAGAAAGAACCTAGAAGTGAAGTATTATCATCAATGTACCATTCAAAACCATTATTAATAAAATATCCGTTACTCACCCTTTCTCTTATTCTATCTTCACTGAAATATGTACTAGGTTCTGGTCCGTTAAAATACTCTGTTATACCGCTTGAGCTACCAGGTCTAACCCTGTCATAGAGACTAGACGAATTAAAGAAATTAATTTTACCATTTCTATAGTTTATATTAGAGGATATAGAACTTGATTTGGGTTCACCTATGTTAGCACTCAATGAACCATTTAATCCAAGTTTTTTTGACTTTCTTAGGATTATATTAATAATACCACCACTTCCTTCAGCTTCATATCTTGCTGAAGGTGATGTTATAACTTCTACTTTTTCTATTGCGTCAGCAGGTAATTCCTTTATAAATGATGAATTAATACCAACTAACCTAGATGGTTTTCCATTTATAAGGATTCTAGCCGCATCATTACCTCTTAGAAGAATATTTCCATCAATATCGGTTGAAACAGACGGAATATTGTCTAATACATCGGTTCCTGTACCACCTCTGACTGTTAAATCCTTACCTACTGTATATATTTTTTTATCTAATCTGATTTCAACAGTTGTTTCTTCAGCAATAATTTCAACTTCACCTAGTGACTCATAGTCTATTTCTAGTTTTAATTTACCTAGGTCTAGATTGTTATTTATCTCAACCCCATTCATGGTTAAATTTTTGAACGAAATGTATTCAATTAGAATATTGTATTTTCCGGGTTTTGTAGGAATAGAAAACTTACCAAAATTATCACTGATTCCCCCAGTAATTACATCATTATTTTCGGTATTTAATAAGGTAATTGTAGCATATTCTAAAAGTTCATCGCTCTCAAGACTGGAAATAACCCCAGAAATGATAAATTCTTTTGATTGGTTAAAGTTATATGACTGGGAAAAGTTTA
>CAJWSY010000078.1 GCA_913045935.1 uncultured Chloroflexota bacterium
TAACCCGTTGCTCTGTTTGCTGCTTTTGGGGCAATTGAATCAGGAGTTCTAGAAGCTTTTCCTCTTCTAACATTATCATTTCCACCATATGTAGAATTTGGATTTAGAACATATGTGTCTAAACTAAAAGTACTTTTACTGTTAACACTGTCAACTTTAGCATCTCTTGCTAGATAGCCTTCTCTTTCTAAAATTAATTCTTGATACCTGTCAGATCTCCACTCTGAGAATTCGTAAGCTTGGACCCAACTTACTCCAACAACAGGGTAATTTGCATAAGCAGGATGTCTTAGGTAATTATTTACCATATCTTCTCCGTATCCCAATTTATTTCTCCAGACAAGTGTGTCAGGTAAGGCGTTGGTATAAATATCCCTGTATTGCGACTCTTCTGGAGGAAAATTCTTTTTTAACCAATCTAAATATTCATTATACATTAGATTTGTAACTTCAGTAGCATCCATGTAAAAAGACTGTACATGTTGTTGATTTGCTGAATTATTCCAATCCCTCATAGGATCATCTTGAACTTTACCTTTAGTATATGTACCTCCTTCAACTAAAACCATATTGGGAGGAGTTTCCTGCCCTTTGAAGTTAGTATTGTACTTAAATCCAGATTTTTTTGAATTTAATGGTTGAATGTTCCATCCAGTTGCAGATGAGATATTTCTGTTTTTTGATAAAGGAGATTTACTACAACTTCCTGTAGAAAACAGAAGAATTACACTAAAAAGTGTTAACAAGTAAAATTTATAACTTCTTTTCATATTCAATAATATTTTTTCTTGAACAGCACCCAAATATAATAATTAATACTCAAATGCAATTTTCAATCATATTGATTTACTGTAAAAACGTAGTGATCGTTGTATTATTATGTTATTTTTGACAATTAAATTATTGGATAATATTAAGTCTTTCCTAACGTTTATACTTTTATGAGATTATTTTTTTTCTTTTCTCTGATAATTACAAGTCTTAATATTCATGCTCAATACATTGAATACGATATAAATTGGATAGATGGAATTGAATATGAAATTGAGAAAAATAAAGTCAATGTTCCCCAGATAGAAAATTTCGAAAACAACTATTCTTTTAATCAATCCTTTTCGATTGTTAAACAGTGGAAAGATTCTCAGTTAATTGATATTAACTCTGTAAGACTGGTAAATGCTGAATTTTCAAATCTAAATATTGATGATTTTTCTGGATTAAAAAAAATAGATTTTCCTCAGCAGCTTGAGTTTTATTTAAATTCTTCAATTTCTAAAAATGAAATTTTTTCCTTCTTAGAGATTATTCCTATAATATTCGAAGATGGTACATATAAAAAAATTACTAAATTTTCAATTGAATATAAATATTTAAAAAATAGAAATAGTTCAAAGTCAATTATTCAGCCTTCGGCAATGAAAAACGGACAGTGGTACAAATTTTACGTTGAAAACACAGGAGTTCACAAAATTGATAAGGATTTTTTAGAAGATTTAGGTATAAATATTGCGAATTTAGATCCTAGAAAATTAAAAATATATGGTCATGGGGGATCCATGCTACCAATGCTTAATTCAGAGGAATTTCCGATTGATCCTATCGAAAATTCTATAAAATTTATGGGTCAAAATGAAAGTACATTCAATAATGATGATTATTTTCTTTTTTATGCACATGGCCCTACAGGATTTAATCCTGAAAGTGATACAAACTTAAATCTTTACGAAGACAAAGCTTCCTATTTTATTTCTGTAGGGCAGTCTAACGGCCAAAGAATTTTCGATTATGTAGAACCGGATAATTCTTCTGGTCAAATAATTGATTTTTATACAAATTATAAATTTCATGAAATCGATCAATATAACCTGGCACAAATTGGCAGAAGATGGTTTGGAGACAGATTTGATTTTGAAAACTCAAAAACTTTTGAATTTAATATTGAAAATCTACTGATTGATCAGCCAATTTATTTTAAAATTTATGCTGCTGCAACATCTGAAATCCCGACTTCTATGTCCGTTAAGTTTAACGGTCAGCAACTAACAAATTTATATTTTGGATCCATTGGGGAACCAATACTTGCTGCGGGTTCTAATTATCAGTCTGAGGTCAACTCTCAATCTGATAATATTAATATTTCTTTAGATTACAACAATAACGGTAATCCGAGTTCAATTGCATATTTAGATTATATTTCATTAAAAGCTACATCATCCTTAGTTTTTAATGAAAGTCAATTGATTTTTTACAATGATGATTTAATAATAGATTCAGAGAATGTAACTTATCAGATAACTAACTCTGCAAATATAAATGCTATATGGGATGTTACAGACATTTCTAATATTTCAGAAATTTTACCTGAGAGTTCTAATAATTTTAGTTTTAATTCAACTTATAATCTAAATAATAAGTTTGTTGCATTTAACTACGAAAACGTGTTTGAACCTACTATTGATAGTGAATTTGAAATTGAGAATCAAAATCTTAAAGAAGATATCTTTTTTGATCAATCAGGCTCAATTCAAGCACCAAATTATATTATCATAAGCAATCCAGAAATGATCTTTCAAGCTGAAAGATTAGCCCAAATCAATAGA
>CAJWSY010000079.1 GCA_913045935.1 uncultured Chloroflexota bacterium
TAAAACTTCCATTTGTTGTTAAACCCAAACTTCCTGATGCAACATCATTTACTAAAGTTGCAGTAATAGTTCCACTTTCCGGATCCGTGTCATTTCCTAAAACTCCTGCACTTGAAGATTTTGTTAATGTTGTATTTTCATTAACAGAATATGAATCTGGCGCGGTTATTACAGCCTCATTGACATCCAAAATCGTTATTGTTATATTTTCACGATAGATTAAATTTCCAGTATCTTTAGTTTCCACTTCATAAGTATAACTTGTTGTACCAGATTCATAGTTCAATATTGAATTGTCTTGTACATCAACAGCTCCAGAATTGCTTATATTAAAATAAGCCTCACCCGTACCATCTGACCGTTCTGTATAAGAATGAGAATCTCCTGAATCTTGGTCGGTTGTGGAAAGAGATCCTACTGAAGCTCCGTTCGCTGAATTTTCATTTATAGTTAAGGAGTTAGGAGTTATGTCTGTCGGTACCTCATTTATATCCGTAACAGATATGTTAAATTCTTGATATATATCTCCCCCAAAACCGTCATCTACTAGCGCAGAATAATTATAACTATTATCCGTTTCAAAATCTAAATTTTGACCACTAGATAGAACAATAGATGTACCGCTTATTTCAAATATGGAAGATCCGTTATGACCTGGTGCATACTCTGTATAACTGCAAACATCATTATCCACATCAGTACAAGTTATTGCACCCACAGCAGTACCTGCACTAGATCCTTCTGCAATTGTATTTGAAGATAGTGCTGCAGAAGACGGATCAGTATTTGATATAGTAATACCCGCATTACCATTTGCAGAATCAATTGAATTTGAAGTTGCATATGCAATACAATAAATTGTTTCATGTGCATAAGTTGCAGAAACAGAGTCAATAGTGTTATCTGAACTAAACGATTGAATTATATTACCCGAGGTAGAACCATTTCTAAATTGATAAGAATAAGTTATTGAATCACCTTCAGGATCAGTACTTGATGCTACACAAGATAAAGAATCACCAACTTTTCTATTTGAAGAAGGCGAGTAAAGGACAGTAGGTGTTGTTGGACCATCATCCACCGCATTAACAGTTAAGTTAAATGATTCAACATCAGTTTGACCTATATTATCCGTAGCAGTTATATTTATTTCAACAAGACCATTTAAATTGGAATTTGGTGTAATCGTCAAATTTCTTGATGATACTGATGCTGAGGGTATTGTTAATCCGCCATTTCCACTAGAATTAACTAAATCAGTATTTCCTGAAATCACAGTTAAGGATAATGTTGCTAAATTTTCATCTGAAACAGTAAAATTAATCTCTTTTGATACATCTTCGTTAGTGGACGTATCTGCAATTGTTGAAATTACTGGCGGGGAATCTACAACAGTGGCCGGTATCGCATTACCGCTGTTGGTAATCGAAATTACAGTATCATTTCTTATTATATTTATTTCATTTCCACACGATATTGAGTTTTCAAAATCAATTTCTTTATTTGTAACATCGATATAGATATCTGTTTTTTTGAAAGAAGTATAGGAAAAAGTATTACCTGATTTTGTAACATAGATTCTTTTACTTCCCGAATCATCTTGATAAAGTCTTACACAATAATCGTCATTGTTAATTGAATCCGGAAGATTTTTCTTAATTTTATATACGGATTTTGAATCATAAGTGGATAAAAAGTTTATATCTTCCAAAACTTGATTGGCGATTATATCCATTTGTTTTTCAGAAACTTCACCAACAGAAGATTCAGTTATACTAAAATTCCAAATCACAACCGTACCAAAAATTGCTAAGCTAATTAAAGTCAATATTCCAATATATATTAAATTTATTTGCCCTTTCATTTTATGTTAAGTATTATTTCTGGTTTGTAAATTGTTGAACAACCATTATCTAAATTGGATTCAACAACAGTATTTGTTTGATTATATTTCAATTCTATATCATAGTTTCCCGCAGATGCACCAGCATTAGAACCAGGTACAATTCTTATTGAAAAACAATTACCCGAACTATCATTTAAAACAGGATAAAATAATTGAAAATTTGATCCCTGTTTGTAAAGGCAAGAAGATTCATCATCTCCAATTGAACCATTAACTGAAGAATTATAGCAAGGACTGGTAGAAGTTGTATTATCTATTCCAGTCAGAGAACCCTGAACAATAATTTTTTCTCCGGATGAAAAAGGTAATTCCTTATTTGAATAATAATTAATTCGATTTTTTTTCTCCCAAATCAAACTCCCGGATTCGATATTAAAATTTATAGTTTTTTGGGATTTATCGTATGCAACTTGTTTTATTGAATTATCTAATTTTATCATTTGATTTTCCATACTATCTATATCATTAAAATCAGAAGATCTTTCGATTAATGGCTGAGCCCATAAAAACACAATTGAAGTTATTGATAACATAATTAAAGTAATAATAGTAAAACCAACAACTTGAGATTGTCCTTTCATCATAATTCAACTCCTTGAAATACATTTACTGTTGATTGTTCCTTTTTGAAAATTTCATATATTTGTTCATTATC
>CAJWSY010000080.1 GCA_913045935.1 uncultured Chloroflexota bacterium
TAATCTCATAACAATAAGATTAATTATTGGAAAATTAACAATAAATTATCTTTTTGATTCTTTATCATGTATTAAACCAATATTTTCAAGATTACTTATTTTAGCAATATCTGTATTGTTTGTTGGCCAAATCTTTAATAAGACTGCTTTGAATGCAATAATAATTGTAGTACCAATTTTAGTGTTTATTCAAATATTGAGACGACCAGAAACATCAAACTTCATTTTCAAAAATTTAAAAAATTTGATACAAAATTCTGGAGATGAAATGTTATTAATTTCAGTATCTATGTTTTTAGGGTCAATATTAACTAACTCCGTTGAGATTCAAAATTTTGTTAGCAGTAATATAGGTGATTATTTCCCATTTTGGATGATGATTATTTTATTACCCTTTATAGTTTGGTGTTTTAGTTTAATTGGTGTACATCCAATAATTACGTCAGCTCCAATTTTATCTATATTTGGTCCTTTACTATCTGTTTGGGAAGCAGCTTTTTTAATGCAAGCGCATCTTATTGGTTGGTGTGCGGGTACAGCAATAAGTTTTACATCTCTTTCTGTTTTAACAAGTGCTGAAAATTTTAAAATCTCAATCTCAAAATTGGTATTTGGACCTAATTTGTTTGCCACCATTGGACTTGTTTTTTTTGGGGCAATTATCTTAATTATATCAAATTATTTTTTGTAAAATTTCATTTGAATTAATTTTATCTAATTTATGTTCTTTATAAGAAACATAACAGACACACATCATTATTATTGTGCCTCCTAAAATTACAAAAGGATCAAATTTTTCATTGAAGATGAATAAACCAACCATAGAGGCCCATACAAGTTGTAAAAATAATATAGGCTGAGTTACAACCATCGGTGCTACTTTTATAGCTTTTGTCATAGTTATATGTCCAATAGTTGCTATTATAGCAGTGACAGTAAGAATTAATAAAGCTTCAATTGAAAGAGGTTCCCAACTATAAATTGCGGATGGAATTAAAAAAATTGTTGTAAAAATAGATAGCATTGCAACAATTTCAGAAGAAGTTCTTTCTTTCGATACCACTTTAGCAATTAGATAAGACATAGTGAAAACTACAGTTGCTAATAACATACTTATTTGACCACTTTCAATTACCTTAAAACCTGGTCTTAGAATTATAAGAGCACCAATAAAAGATATTATAATTGCTAATAGCCTGTGTTTATGTAGAGTTTCCTTTAGAAAAAAACATGCTCCAAAAGACACAAAAATATATGTTAAAAAACCAATTGCCGTCACCTCTGCGACCGGCATAACAGACATAGCATAGAACCATAAAGTAACACCAATAGAGTGAACGAAACCTCTTAAAATAAATTTTTTCATCAAAGGTTTATGAGGTCTGAATTTCGTTAGTGAAATCAATGAAGGAATTAATAGAATTGTCCCTATTGCATATCTTAGAAATGCAGCTTGTGGAGCAGGAACTTCTCCTTCTAAATATCTTACAGTTGCTGTGACACCTACAAACAAAATTGTTGTAATTACCATCCACAAAATACCAACTAAAGATTGATTCAAATCAAAATCCTTTATTTTATTTATCATGTTAATTAAATAATTTAATTAAGTCTAATTAATTGTTTTAAAATTACATTCCTTGGTAATTAGGACCACCTCCACCTTGAGGTGTTACCCAATTAATGTTTTGAGTTGGGTCTTTGATATCACATGTTTTACAGTGAACACAATTTTGTGCGTTGATTTGAAGTTTTGGTTTATTATCATTTAAAACAATTTCATATACACCTGCAGGACAATATCTTGTTTCTGGATTGTCATATAATTCAAAATTAGTATTTATAGGTACTTCCTCATCTTTTAACTGCAAATGACAAGGTTGATTTTCTTCATGATTTGTCCCTGAAAAAGAAACATTTGTAAGTCTGTCAAAGCTTATAACATTATCAGGTTTTGGATAATTTATTTCTTTGTAATCATGTTTGTTACCAAGACTTTCATGATCAGTTCCATGGTGATCAATTGTCCAAGGTGCATTTCCACGAAAAATATAAGTATCAATAGCACTATAAAATATTGCTTTCCAGAAACCCCATTTAAAAGAAGGTCTAATGTTTCTTACTTTGTATAATTCTTTCCATAACCAACTTTTCTTAATAGAGCTTTCGTACTCTAATATTTCGTCATTTTTATCTATGTTTTCAAATATTGATTGTGCAGCAATCATGCCTGATTTCATTGCAAGATGGGTTCCTTTAATTTTTGGTACGTTAAGAAAACCTGCTTCACATCCAGTTAACATTCCACCAGGAAAAGTCAATTTTGGTAAAGACTGAACTCCACCTTCATTTAACGCTCTTGCACCGTAATTAATCCTTCTTCCACCCTCAAGTAATTTCTTTATTGCTGGATGATGTTTGAAGCGTTGAAATTCAAGATAGGGAGATAAATAAGGATTTTTATAATCCAAACCTACTACGAAACCTATTGATATTTTATTATTATCTAAATGATATAAAAAAGATCCACCGTAAGTGTCATTATCTAGAGGCCATCCT
>CAJWSY010000081.1 GCA_913045935.1 uncultured Chloroflexota bacterium
CCAATTCTCTTTCTTGGATTCATATCAGCAATAAAGCTGTAATCAAAATTTACAGCCTTACCTAACATATGACTATCAAATGGTCCTGGTGCAATGGCATTTACAATAATGTTTCTTTCAACCAAAGTTTTAGCAAGATGTTTAGTTAAATGAATAATCCCAGATTTAGAAGCTGAGTAAGCATAAGTATCAGACATATTTGATACTCCAATACCGTCAATTGAAGCTATATTAATGATTCTTGCAGGATCATCTGGATTACCTCTTTTTTCAAGCAATTTGGCAAATTTTTGTGTCAAGAAAAAAGGACTTTTAAGATTGATATCAACAACTTTATCCCAGCCATCAACTGGATAATCATCAAAAGGAGCTCCCCATGCAGCCCCAGCGTTATTAATCAAGAAATCAAATCCATCTGGCTCTTTTTCAGCTATAAATGCTACAAAACTGTTTATGCCCTCTTCTGTAGCAAGGTCTGCACAAAAAGGTATGCATTCTGAATTAAATGTTTTGCTTAGCTCCTCAGCTTTAGCAATGAGAGCTTCTTCCTTTCTTGCAGTTATATATACTTTCGCACCATTTGCTAAGAAACCTGAGGCTATCATTTCACCAATACCTCTGGAACCTCCTGTAACAACGGCGATTTTACCTTCAATGTTAAATAGATCTTTTATATCTAGGCTCATAATGAACTCACATAAATAGTAGCTGCTAAAACGCCACAAATTATCATAATTAATGCAACTAATGCATCAGAAGAAGAATTATCTGAATCTTCTTTTGATTTGTAAAATTGATCGTCTTTATTCATTGGTTAATTCTCCTTTTGCAATTATAGGGTTAGCGTACTGAGTCATTATATATTCTAATTCTTTATTAGTCATAGAAGCTCTCAAGTTATTAAAATAGATGCTCGCTCGAGGAAAATCGTCATCGTTAACTGTTTCATGCAGGTACTTATAAGAGTACATATTAGTTTCCCAAACTTTATAATTAGACAAAATTGATTTATCAATTTCTTTAGATAATTCTTCTGGAGAAAAATTTCCTTTAATTTGGTCCCCTAGATTTAAATGTACAAAACCTTTAGGAGTCATGATGCCTTTAAAAATATGCTTAATATCATCTTCTTTATTTTTTTCTTGACCTTCAATTAAGTGTTTGGCTTTTTCTACTGTTAGTGGATCATATTCATACGAAACAGAACATGGAATAAGATTGTAATATTTTGTAAGTTGATCAAAATCACAATCTTTTCTAAGTGCTATATGTAGCATTTTTAAAACGGCTGGATCTGTTTTATCTATACCATCTTTAGCTCTGCCTTGTCTTTGAGCAATCCAAACATGATTCCCTGCTTTTAACGTTTCTTTAATGTAATTAGATACTTTAAATAAATTATTATAGATAGCCTTTTTTGACTTACCTCCTCTTTCGATAACAAAGCTTTTATTTAGTCTAAGCAAATCACCCATCCATTTAATACTTACTAAATTATCGCCAATGGCATTATGTGTTGTCTCTAGACCAATTGTGCTAATTGCATGGTTGCAGAGCGCTGAGTCCAATGTTATATCCCTATGATTGCTGATGAATAGATAGGGTTTGTTGGTATCTAATTGATCAATGCCAGAAAAATTAAATTCATCAATTGTCTGATCAATTACACTTTGCAAAACTATTTTTACTTGATCCTGAAATTCATCAATAGAATTAATTTTTCTTACTTTTGATTTAAATAACTGAAGAGCTAAAAATTTTGAACCAGGTATAGAAAGAAATTTTGAAGTTGAAGAATTTAGATTGTTTTTAACAAAATCTAAAAATTGTTTGTCTTTTAGTAAATCTTGTAAGACAAATTTAACCTCTTTGTCACTGTAAGGCTCTATGCGAGTCATGTTAATAGATATAAAATTTCAATATGGAAGATGATAAAACACTTATTAGAAATATCGTAATCTTTTTTGGTGTAATTGGGATAATTGTCTTAATACTCTTAGTTGGCGCAACCTATGTTTAGCCAGGAGGCCAATTAAGGTCTCTGCCACCTAATAAGTGTATATGAAGATGAAACACACTTTGTCCAGCTTTGGCACCATTATTGATAATTAATCTATAGTTATTGTCTAATTGATAATCTTGAGCAATTTGTTTTGATGTATGCAAAAGATGTCCCAATAGCTCTACATCATCAGTTGTTGAATCTGATACTTTCTCAATTTCTTTTATAGGAATTATTAGTATATGAATAGGTGCCTGAGGATTAATATCTTCAATAGCAAAACATAATTCATCCTGGAATATAATCTTGCCGGGTATTTCCCCTTTTCTAATTTTAGTGAATAGAGAATCAGGCATAGAATTTGTAATAAAAAGGTATTCTACGTCCGTTCATTTTTAAAATACGTAAAATGTAAAATAAATTAATTTACAGACGTAGAAAATACTTGATAGTTATTAACCTAGATCAG
>CAJWSY010000082.1 GCA_913045935.1 uncultured Chloroflexota bacterium
TTTTGAGAAAATCCAAATATCGGCAACAGAATCAGAATTAATAATATTTTTTTCATTGATAGTTTGTATTAAGTAAATTAATTAAAAAGTTTAAAAAAAAGTCTAGGTGTATTCTTTATGTATTCTTTATAAGATTCAAGATGCCCCCACTTTTTTAAACCTTGATCTTCTAAAATTCTAACTCCAGAAATGTATACAAGTAAAATATAAACAAACAACGGAGATATTAATGTTATGTATTGTAATCCTTCTAGAGAGGATATAGACATCACAGCGATTCCTGACCAAAGTAAAATTTCACCAAAATAGTTTGGATGTCTAGACAATGCCCATAGACCCGTTGAAATAAACTTATCCTTGTTTTCTGATTTTTTTCTAAAATTAGTTTTTTGACGATCAGCTATAATCTCAATTGCAAAACCTAAAATAAATATCAATAGACCAATGTAAAATACATTATTGATAATTATTCCATTATATGAAGATAAAGCTGTTAAAACGCATAATAAACACATAGAAACCCACATACCCTGCAAAGTCCATGTCATTAAGAATCTTGTAAAATTTGTCTTAATTGTCCTAAACCTTCTATCCTCACCCGCTTTATGAATTCTCATAAATAAAAAAGATCCTAGTCTGATGGCCCAAACTGTAACACATCCAACGATAATATAGTCAGCAATTTTATCTGTTCCCGTAATATAAATGGTTGATAAAATTATTGATATGTAAGTAATACTTCCTGTTAGATCATAGAATTTTTCAGTTTGAAAATAATATGCAGGAATAAAGCTAATCCACTGAACACAAAAGATCAGTATTACAAGGTTTTTGACTAAGATCAAATCAGTTAACAGAGCTAATTGAAAAGGAATATAAAAAGCAATTACTGATGACAAAAGATTAAAAAGATGATTTTTCATTTAACGTTTATATAAGCGATGAATAACAATAGATATACCACTAGGTAAATTCTATACTGGTTTCTTGTTTTAATATAAATTTTATCCTCAGGAAATAAATTAAAAAATAAACCTCTTAACTCCTTAACAAATACGGGTTTAATATTAATTTTCCAGTCATTTGTCTGATAGACTATTTTTCTAAACTTATTTCTAAAATAAGTACTTGGAATTCCCCAAATAAACAGAATTAGTAATAGAATATTAGAATAACTCATAAAGTCCTATTAATGTAAATAAAAACTTTTACTCACCCATATTTGCTACGTACTCAGCAGAATCAAATATATAAGTTACTTCAGAAACCTTATCACCATCCCACTTAAACCAAGCATGAACTGGATTTCCTACAACTACCTCTGACGACTTGCTTGTACCTTCCCAATCAAACCAAGTACTGGTATAAGTATCACCATCATCAAAAATAAATGTTGCTGTAGCTCTGTCAGAATTTTTAATATCATTGTAAAACTCTCTTCCACCCATAAAAGCAGCCATCATTTCAGCAGGTGACATTTCCTGACCATTCACGTTTGCAACTGCATCTTCTGTAAAAATAGCTTCTTGACCTGTCATATCGTTAGCAAGATATGCATCATTAAAAGCATCCATAACTAAAGATTTTGCATCTCCCCCTTCGATAATTCCAGTTTGAGATTCATTTTTAACCTCTGTATCGCATGATAAAAAAGTCAAAAGTAATGTGAGTGTAAAAAATATGTTTTTCATGTTTATTTAAATTTAATTGATTATTAATTTTTTTGTTAAGATTTTATTTTCAGCTTCAACCTTTATGATATATGTTCCAGATTCTAATACTGAAACATCTAATTTACTAACATTTATATTTTTATTCAAAACCAATTTTCCGCTAATGTCAAAAATTTGAATATTCTTATTATTTTGATTGACAGAATTAATGTTTAATAATTGACCTTTTTCAAGAGGGTTTGGAATAAGCCTAATGTTTTCATTGTTAAAATTTTCAAGACTTAAAAATTCATTATATGATTCTTGTAATATGTCTATTGGCTCAATACCTGATTGCTGTGATCCGATATTTATCTCAAGAGAAGGTTGATCAATTGAATCGTTAGGGCCGTAAACAACTAAAAAAGCGGTTGCAGATGAGGTACCGTATTGTAAACATCTAGAATCTGCTCCAGCTACATTAGCTCCTTGCATGGCGGCCATTAATTTATCAGAAAGTGAACCCTCAGTGCTTAAGAAGTTATTTTCCATGTTGTCAATAATGCTTTGATCAAGTAAAATGTTTCCTTGAATACTGTACGTATCTCCTTGTCTATCCTCTTTATAGTCATCAGCAAAATTTCCAGTGAAACCAGCTGTTCTTACCTCACCATTTGAATCAAAATCAACTATGCCGTATTGTCTGTATTGGAAATTTCCAGCACTACATTGATCATTATTATTAAGCCAGGTAATTATTTGGGAAGGCGTATATCCTTGATCCATTAATGAAATAGCGTTATTCATATTAACATTTG
>CAJWSY010000083.1 GCA_913045935.1 uncultured Chloroflexota bacterium
GAAAAAGAAGATTATTTATTACCAGAATTAGTAGATTCATTATTAATAGATTCTGTTCCAAATAAAGTTATTTTAGAGTCTGAATCATTTCCTTTAATTGCTAGTGTAATTTCTCAAATGAATGCTCAGAATAATTCTAACAGAAATGTACAGTTGTATACCACTTATAGAGGTAATGCATATGAAACTGAAAATATTTCAAATAAGGTTATGGGTGGAATTAATTTCACATACCCTACTTTTTATAAGAAATTACCTCCGGAAAATTTAACTGATTTTCAGGATGATTATATTGACTTATATGGAAAATTGCCAAATAAAGAATCAACTAGAGCCTATGATTTGATTTTGGATGTTATATTAAGAATTGCCTTTAAAGAGAAATTAAAAAGATCTATTGATATTGGAGAAACCCAATATATTGAAAATAGATTTTTTTATGATAAAACCGAGAATGAAAGTTACACAAATAGAGCTTTTTATATTCTTCAACACTCTGGTTATGATATAATGGAAATTAAAGATTGGGAGGATGAAACGGATATTTCTAATTGATTTTTGTAAATTTGAGTCCGGTAAATTAAATAATTGACCGGAATGGCTAATACAAAATATATATTCGTAACTGGAGGAGTTACTTCGTCATTGGGAAAAGGTATAATTGCAGCGTCTTTAGCCAAATTACTACAAGCAAGAAAATTTAATGTAACTATTCAGAAATTTGATCCATATATAAATGTTGATCCAGGAACATTAAACCCTTACGAACACGGAGAGTGTTTTGTCACTGATGATGGAGCTGAAACTGATCTTGATTTGGGTCATTATGAAAGGTTTTTAAATAATAGTACCTCTCAAGAAAATAATGTTACAACAGGTAGAGTGTATCAAAGTATCATAGAGAAAGAAAGAAAAGGTGATTTTTTAGGAAAAACAGTTCAAGTTATTCCTCATGTAACAAATGAAATTAAGGAAAGAATGATGCTTTTAGGTAAATCAGGTGATTATGATTTTGTTATAACCGAAATTGGAGGAACAGTTGGTGATATTGAATCTTTACCTTACATAGAATCTGTAAGGCAACTTGTTTGGGAGCTAGGTAAAGAAAATACCGTTGTAATTCATTTAACTTTAATTCCATTCCTTTCAGCTACAGGGGAGTTAAAAACTAAACCCACTCAGCATTCTGTTAAAACTTTAATGGAAAGTGGTTTGTCTGCAGATGTTATTGTTTGTAGGACAGAATATGAGTTATCAAATGATTTAAAGTTAAAACTTGCTCTTTTTTGTAATGTAAAACCCGAAGCAGTAATTCAATCAATTGATGTTGAAACTATTTATGATGTTCCTCTTGAAATGTTAAATGAAGGACTAGATAAAGTTGTATTAGACAAACTTGGAGTTAATTCTAAAAATAAGCCAGATTTAAAAGATTGGAATTTGTTTTTAAATAAGTTGAAAAATCCAAAAAAATCAGTAAAAGTTGGTTTAATTGGTAAATATGTTGAATTAAAAGATTCTTATAAATCAATATTAGAATCATTAATTCATGCTGGAGCTGTTAATGAGACAAATGTAGAAGTTATAACTATTCATTCAGAACATCTCAATAAGAATAATATTTCTGATAAATTAAAGTTGTTAAATGGATTAATAGTAGCTCCAGGTTTTGGACAAAGAGGTGTTGAAGGAAAAATTGAAGCAATAAAATACTCAAGAGAAAAAAAGGTGCCTTTTTTTGGAATATGTTTAGGTATGCAGATGGCTGTTATTGAATATGCTAGAAATAAATTAAAATTTAGTAAAGCAAATTCAACTGAAATGGATTCTAAATGTGATTTTCCAGTAATTGATTTAATGGAATCCCAAAAAAAAATAAAATCAAAAGGAGGAACGATGAGGTTGGGTGCTTGGTCTTGTAAACTGTTAAATGGGTCAAGAGTTAAAGAGATTTATAAAAATGAAATAATATCTGAAAGACATAGACATAGATATGAATTTAATAATAGATTTACAGATAAAATTTTTAACGATGAATTTAAGGTTGCTGGAATTAACCCTGAAACATCTTTAGTTGAAATAATTGAGAATGTTAAACATCCGTGGTTTGTTGGAGTTCAGTTTCATCCAGAGTATAAAAGTAGTGTATCTAATCCTCACCCTCTTTTTATAGATTTTGTTAAATCATGTGTTATTAATTATGATGCAAATACTAATTAAAAATAATGGAAGAAAAAAGATTTGACCCTTATCAGTTTATTGGCTTTATTCTTATTGCTCTGATATTAACTTGGATGTTATATCAAAACAATCCTGAAAATTATCCTGCTGAAAAAAATAAGGTAACTAATGTCGAACCCTCTGAAAACAAAAATGGTTCAATTAACAATAAAACTATTGAAAATGGATTTATAAACTCATCAGATGATTTAGCTAATCTTTTTGTAAAACCATCTGTAGATT
>CAJWSY010000084.1 GCA_913045935.1 uncultured Chloroflexota bacterium
TAAATTAACATTTTCAGGAGCATTAATTACTTCGTTATTTTCTTGAAATCTGTTTATATAACTGGCACCAAATGTTAGACCTATTTTTTCTAATTCTAATATTGAGGAAATATCAAAATCAGAATTTAGTCCTGTAATTGTAGAGTTGGAATATTCAAATCCATTTCTTTGTTTACCATGAATCGCAGATATTTCTAAATTTGAAGTAGGGAAAAATTTATAGTTAATTCCTTTGATGGAATTATTTATACCCAACTGCCTGTCTTCCCAAGATCTAAAAATTAATCCGTTTCCAAATTGTTCATAAATAGAGCCTACTTTAATCTCATTTTTTTGATCTTCATATTTGAAATAATATTGTGCGATGCCACTTTCATTATTATAGATTTCAGAATAACCTAGTAATGCTGAAGGTAAATAGCTTTCATATTGAATACCTGCAGAAAAATTACCGTTCTGAAAATCAAGTTGAAAGTAATTATTTGATCTTAAATTATCTTGAGGTGAAAAGAAATTTAATCCATTGTCATCTTGCAGTAGTTGAGAATTACTTTCTAGACTTCCAGAAATATATGTCTCGTTTTGCGAGAATGAAAAACAATAAATTAGAAATATTGTTATATAGTAAAAGATTTTAATTTTCATATTCTGAAAGTTTTTCAAATAAATAATTTTCATCACCTGGTTGATAACCAGTATGTTGGTAGAGAATTTTGCCATTTTTTATTATTAAAGTTTGAGGAATAAATGAAGTCCCAAGAGCTCTTTTAAAGTCTTGATTGACATCTAATAATATTTTATAAGGCCATTCTTTTCCGTTAACCAATGCTTGAGCTCTCCTGTGTGACCTGCTATCGTCTACACTAACAGCTATTAATTCAAAATCTATATCTTCTTTCCAGAATTCATAAACTTCGTTAATTGCATCAAGTTCTTTTATACAAGGAACACACCAGGTGGCCCAGAGCGAAAGAATCGTTAGTTTTTCATTGTTTAAAAGATCGGTTGTATTAATTTTTTCTCCTTGAAAATCAAGTAAATCAATACTAGGAATTTGTTTTTGACCAAACGAATTAAGAGAAAACATTAGAAGGAAAAATAGAATAAATCTTTTCATTGATTATTTTTTGTAAATATACTTTCTTTTTTAATTTGTTTATCATCAGTTTCAAATTATGTAAATTAGCGCTCATTAATAACCATGAGATCTAAAATAATTTTACTTTTTTCCGTGATACTTTTCACTTGTAGTGATAAGGAAGACTTCTCAGCGTATTTAATTGAACCTGAAATTATCTCTGGATTAAATGTTGAATCATCTTATCTTATTGATCAGTTAATTAATTTTTCGGTATTTGGTGACAACGGAGAAGATTATACCCAAATATCAACTTTTTTTATTGACGGTCAAGAAATTACTGGATCACAAATTTCCCATGATGATTTAGGTGTACATGAAGTTTTTGCTGAATATTCCATTGACAATCAGTTATATAATACTGTTTTGAAGAGCTATTCTATCGTAGAGCCAATTAATAAAGTATTATTAGAAGATTTTACGGGGACATGGTGTGGCTATTGTCCTCCTGTTAAACATGCTATCAATATGGCAATGGATTTATATTCTCAAAATCTAACCGTAGTTGCCACTCACCAAAATGATGAATTTGCAATCGATCAGGAGCAAGATTTAACAAGTTCTTTAGGTCCATTTGGCTTACCTGAAGCTAGAATAAACAGATTAATTGAATGGATTGATCCTTACGATGTTTCGGAGCTTAACGATCTGGTATTGACTCAAAATCCAATTGCAATCTCTATTGAAAGTAATATTGATGACAATGATTTAACATCTAGGATTAGATTTGTTTCAAAGGAATCCTTAGTTGATCATAAAATTGTAGTTTATTTGACAGAAGACAACTTAATTGCAGATCAGGCTAATTATTTAAATTTTGATGAGAACAGCTATTTTTATGACATGGGCAACCCAATAATAGATTATTCACACGAAGATGTACTAAGGTATTCCTTTACAGATATTTTGGGTGATGAAATTTTAAATTCTGAAGCTCTATCAGAAAATGTAATTCACTTCGATTTAGATATGAGTCAATTTGACTTCAACCTAGAAAACACTAATATTATAGCCATAATAGTTAACTCTGATAATCTAGCGCTTAACTCTCAGTCAGCTAGAGTAGGGGAATTTCAAGATTTTAACTAGAACTAGCTCTTTAAAAATGGATATCTGTAGTCTGTAGGTGTTACAAATGTTTCTTTTATCAATCTAGGGGAAACCCATCTTAGCAAGTTTAACATACTGCCTGCTTTGTCATTTGTTCCAGACCCTCTTGCACCTCCAAATGGTTGCTTTCCAACAACTGCACCGGTTGGTTTATCATTG
>CAJWSY010000085.1 GCA_913045935.1 uncultured Chloroflexota bacterium
CCATCTAACTTTATCTAAACTACTTGTCCAAAAATCTAATTCGAATTTACAGCTTGCAATATATACTTTTTTCATTTTGTTTTTTTCGTTTTCAGTACAATTTTCTGCTTCTTTATCCACCAGTTCTGTTATCCATTTAGACAAATCCTGAAATTCTTGACTTGAATACATTTTGATCCACTCTTCATACGCAGGATTTATATTTGTTTGTTTTATAGAATCTAATTTAATTCCTATTTCTGCATATGTTGCCATACAAGGTAGTAATGCAGAAATGATTTCAGGGAATCCACATTCATAACCGGTTTTTACTAAAAAGTTTGTATAAGCACTAGTTGCTGTTGTTGGAATTATTTTTTTTAATGTTGATTCTTCTATGCCAAGCTGATTGCAAAAAGATATGTGTAATTTCATTTCATTGTTCAATGTCTCTTCAAGAAGAGTACTAAATTTACTCATAGTTTCATAATTTGGAGATTTTATGGTAGCAAGTCCTAGGATTTTGCTATATTCAATTAGAAAATAATAATCTTGTTCAATGAAATGTTTAAAACAAGACATATCCAAAGAGCCATCTGCAATTCCCATAGGAAATTCATGATTAATTATAAGAGATTGAATTTCTTCTGTATCACTGTATAGGTTTTTTGTAAAACTCATAAAATATTTACATTGAACCTTGTTCTCGAGCTTCAATAAATGCGTTTTCCATTGCAGATATTGTTTTGTTAACATCTTCTTCTGTGTGTGAAGCCATCATAATAAATCTTGATGCAGACCAAGAGTCAATGCCTTGATTTAACAATGATAATCCAAGCTGGTGATTTAATGCACCACTATTAAATACATTTGGTTCGTCTGATGGCATGTTAATTAAATCTTCGACCGAATTTGCTTCTACTCCTAATTTAAGATGTACTAAAGAATCCTGGCCGTAAGCATATCCAGGAACTTCTAATTTTGTAAGCACATTATTAATTCCTGTAACTAATTGTTGACCTCTTTCAGCTGCTATTTCATTTACATTAGTGTTTTTTACTATCGTAAGTGCTTTAGCTCCTGCAGCAGCTGATATAGGATATGCGTTAAAAGTACCAGGGTGATACATTCCTTTACTTTCAGGTGTTTTTTCCAATATTTCCATAAATTGAGCTTGCCCTGTAACACATCCTCCAGGCAAACCTCCACCAAGAACTTTTGCCCATGAGCTGATGTCAGGTTTAACTCCAATATATTCTTCTGCTCCACCTCTGGCTACCCTGAAACCAGTTACTACCTCGTCAAACATTAATACTATATTTTTTTTAGTACATAATTCACGAAGTTCTTTAACAAAAGAAGGCCTTATTGGATATTGCCCCATATGAGCACCTGTAGGTTCTAACATAATTCCTGCAATGTTGTTGTCATTTTCAAGAGTAGATTCAACTATAGATATATCGTTCGGAGGTATGATAACCATTGTGTCTAGTACTTGTTTTGGAATACCATATTCCCAGTTTGCATCTACTCCTCCTGTAGCAGATGCGCCGTCACTCCATCCGTGAAAATGATGTTCAAATTTTATTATTTTATCTTTACCTGTGTATGCTCGCATGATTCTCATTCCCATCATGTCAGCCTCTGTTCCAGAACTTGTAAATCTTATTTTTTCAGCTGATGGGACTAAGTTTTTTATAGCTTGAGCCCATGCTACTTCCAGCTCTGTGGATGCTCCTGGTAAACTACCTTTGGCAATAGTTTCATTTACAACTTTAATTATTTCAGGATGTGCATGCCCAAGTAGCATTGCTCCATGGCCCGATTTGTAATCAACATACTCATTCCCATCGATATCCCATTTTTTAGATCCTTCAGCATGGGAAATATAATACGGAAAAGGTTTCATCATTCGTGCATCGTGAGTTACCCCGTTAGGAAATAGTTTTTCGGATGATTGGTATTTTTTTTGCGAATTAGGTCTTGAATCAGTGTATTTTTTTTCAATAGGGGTTGTCATATTTTCTCCAAATAATTTTGCTTAATTTTTCTTGTATACAAATTATATATAAGTTTTTATATTTTTGTAACTAACAATGTAAAATAAGGGATATTTTTATACAAATACAAATTATAATTTATGATTATTACATTAAATATTTATAGGTAGGGGAATTATGAAAAGCTATGTTATTGATTTAGAATGCACTTACCCAGGTTGTGATGAAAGATACTCTGTTGACGAGATAAATAAATTATGCCTTAAGTGCGGAAGAGTTTTATATGCAAGATATGATATTGAAGAGGCAAAGAAAAATTTTACAAAAAAAGATTTGGTGAACAGAGATCCCAATATGTGGAGATATTTTGAAATGATGCCAGTAAAAGATTC
>CAJWSY010000086.1 GCA_913045935.1 uncultured Chloroflexota bacterium
CAAAGCAAGACTGCTATAGAACTATTTGAAGATACATCTGCATGAAGTCTCATAAGAAGACCCTTTTTAAATTGGTCTTTGGTTATATTTCTAGTAAGTGAAATTACTGATTTTTTTGCTAATTCGTTAGGAAATTTAAAATGCAAAACTCTTAAATACATAATTAAACTATAATTTTAAATCATGTGCATTTTCAAGACTGTAAATCTCTAATTCTCCAGTTCGTCCTCTTATTTTGATTCTTTCACTTGAAAATTGTTTTGTGTTTATATTAGCAGAATCTAAAACATCCTTTGATACAACTAGTTCTGTTTTAAATTTTTTGTTTAATTCTTCAAGCCTACTTGCGATATTAACATTATCACCTACAACAGTTTCAGTAACTGTTTCACCATAACCCATCATCCCAACAATAGTATTCCCAACATGGATTCCAATCCCAAAACGCAATTCCTCAGAAAAATCTAATTTCATTTGTTTATTAAGATCTTTAATTCCTTTTGAAATTTCTGTAGCAGCCTTCATCGAGTTTTTGCAATTTTCATTTAGTTGATTTGAACCATCAAAAATTGCCATTATTCCATCACCAATGAATTTATCTAATCTTCCTTTATTACGTTCAATTATCTCTCCACAAACGCTGTAATATTTGTTTAAAATATAGACGACATCGTATGGTAATTTGCTTTCAGATAATGAAGTAAAATCACGAAGATCAATAAAAACAACTACAGTTTCTTTCTCTTTGCCGCTAAGACCAACAGGTGTTCTTGCTTTAACCTGTTTTGTTTCAGGATTTATAAGTGGTAGGATACTGAGATTTTTTGAAGGCTTCAATTGACATGCTAATCTAACGTCACTATCAAATCCTAGTTTTTCAATAATTTGAGTTTCATGAGCATTTGGCTCAGTTATTCCCTCTAATCCTGAAACTACCTTAACCCTGCAAGTAGTACACCTGCCTTTACCCCCACAAACTGAAACATGAGGTATTCCAGCAAGTCTGCTTGCTTCCAAAACAGTTGTACCTTTTGGGACACTGAACTCTTTTCCACCAGGATATGATATTTTAACTCTTCCAAAATACCTAGCTCTTACAACATTTAATATACATATCACTAACACTGCCAATACAAAAACTGGATAGTTGTTCATAACCAATGGTTCTACAGGCATTAAATAAGCAAATGCTTCTTGAGGTATTGCTCCAAAAAAGGACATAATAAAATTTTCATTCCCTTTTAAATTTTCAATTGTTGCTAGAATGCTTGTCTCTCTTAAACCGGAAATAAAGCCTAATACTGCACCAATAGGAACAAACCAGTACACAAATTTAAATCCAAACATATACCTCTGATAGGATTTAAAATTAAATTTTAGTAATCCATGGATACCAATAACGCCGTGAACCCAAATAAATAATACCATTAAAGAAAATAAAACTGCACCAGCTACAAGTTCATTGGGGTCAGATGATAGCAATGCGTATAAAAGTGAATATTTTATGTCTACTTCAAAACGTGTTAAAATAAATCCACCACCAATATGCTGAAGCAAAACAAGAAGTGCTAGAACAGGAAATAAAATTTGTATCCACTCTCGTCCTGTTATTTTAAATGATTTCTTGGTTAATATTGAGTAAAAACCTAATAAAATATGGATGCCTAATGAGGCGTAAAGTAAAAAATAAGCTAATGGATTTTTCCATATTAAGTGAAAATAATTTTCCCTAACAAAATCAGCTGCATCAATTGAGATGACGTTGATAGAATGATTTAAAAGATGTGTAAAAGCATAAAAAAAGAGAATTATACCAGTGTATACACGTAACTGTCTAATTATCAAATTCAGATCAATATTATTCATTTCCACATCCTTTTTTATAATATTAATTATATATTATTATTATTTTGCATAATTTCATAATTTACAATTGAATAATCTGCAATTATTGAATATCTAATATCTAATCATTAAATAAAAAAAAAATCATTTATAAAATGTTATAATGTTTATATAATCTAAATATGGATGATATTAATTTACATACAAAAACTCAATCTGGTATTAGAACTGGTAAGGAATACCTTGAAGGCCTGCGTGATAATAGAAATATTTGGATGCATGGTAAGAAAGTTGATGATGTAACCAAGCAAGACGGTCTTAGAAGGTGTGCCGAAACACTTGCTACATTTTTAGATAATCAGCATCATCCAAAATATATCAATGATTTAACTTACATTGATGATGATGGCGATCGTTGTGCGATAGCCTTTCAAATTCCAAAGTCAAAAAAAGATATCAAAGCAAGAGGCAAATCT
>CAJWSY010000087.1 GCA_913045935.1 uncultured Chloroflexota bacterium
CAATCATCAGGCTATGTGACTGGTTTGGAATTAGTAATATTATCTGTAGTGAAAATAGTGTAGATTGTTTTAATTCAAAAACCATTCAAGCCTCAATGGGATCAATTTCTAGGGTAAATGTTACTTATCAAAGTTTTGATGATTTATATGCAAACAAAAAATATAATTTGATTGCAGCTGATATTGAGGGAGAGAAGATTAATGATTATATTTTTAATAAAAATCAAATTATTTTTTTTGGTAGTGAATCTAACGGATTCAGTGAAAATTTATCCGAAAAAATTACTGAAAAAATTACAATTCCTAGATACAATAAAAATATTGACAGTTTGAATGTTGCAAATTCAGTAGCAATCGTTCTTTCAGAGTTAAAACACAAAACTACTGGAAAGTGAAATTGATTAAGATTCCGCTAGTTTTCATAAATTCTATATTATTAGTCCATGGACTCGCAGGATCATTATCCGGAACATTTTCATCACTTAATGCGAAAACACCTCTAATACTGGGACTAAATTTGAACCATTCTAGGTAAAAATCAACCCCAAAACCTAACTCATAAAAGAAAACACTTCTTTTGGTCCTAAATTGACCCAAACTATTATCATTTACACTATTTTCTTTACTGGAAAGATTAATGGCTGTTGAAATGCCTGCTAAGACATAGGGTTTAAAGTTATTAAGTCTTTTGGCTGAAATCTTTAAAATTAGAGGAAAATGTATATATGTTGATTTTATTTCTCGCTTATGTATATTTTCTAGAAATTCAGTTTGGTTAAAGCTTAAGGGATTGTAAAGAAGATTTCTATTAGACATTACCAATCCGGGTTCAAAACGAAGGTCAAAGTAATCAGATATTCTAAAATTACCGATAAGACCTACGTTGAAACCAAAGGTCTTTTCAGTTTGAATATCATATGTGTCTGAAACGTAATCAAAGTTGTAATCGTAATTATTCATCCCTAAAAAATAGCCCCATGACAAAGTAGGTTTATCAAAGTTTTCATTGTTCAAAACCCTTTTTTTGGAAAATAGCTGTGCATTACAATTTTGAATTATAAAAAAAAGTACAAGAAGTGTAATAATTCTTTTCATATTAATACAAATATCGATATTCAATTTGTTTTGATAACAATAAAATAACCTATAAAATATAACTTTATTGCCCATCGGTAAATCATCTAAAAATATTGCCATTGCGTAAAATGATTTATATTTGCCTGTAATAATTGTTATAACAATGAAAATAATAATTGCTGGATCCGGCGAAGTCGGGTCTCATTTGGCAAAATTATTATCATATGATTCACAAGAAATCACCTTGATTGATTCAAATGATGAAAAACTAACTTTCCCTAATAGCCAATTAGATATTAAAGTTATTCAAGGAGATTGTACATCTATTTCCATTTTAAATAAGGCTAATATTTCTGAGACAGACTTATTTATAGGAGTAACCGCTGCTGAATCAGTTAATTTAACTGCATGTTATTTAGCCAAGCAATTAGGGGCAAAAAAGACGATTGCTAGGATCTCAAACCCTGAATTGATTCAAAATGAAAAAGTCGATTTTATAGGTTTAGGAATCAGTGAACTTGTATCACCTGAGCTTTTAACATCCAAGGAGATAAATATGGTTATCAATAGGGCTGAATTTACCGACCCTTTTGAGTTTGATGATGGTGCTCTTATCACCTTGGGGCTTAGCGCAACTCATACTTCTACATTTGTAGGAAAAACTGTTGTCGAAGCTGCTGAAATATTTCCTGAAACCCATTTCTTTCCAATTTCAATAAAAAGAGAGGATAAAACTATAATTCCAAGAGGTGATACTGTTTTTCATTCTGGAGATCATATAGTTTTTATGACTGAGCCGGGAGGTGAAGAAGAATTACTTAAACTTTCAGGACAAAATAACGGAGAAATTAAAAATGTTATGATTCTTGGAGGTGGAAGAGTTGGGAAAAAAGTTGCTGAAGACCTCGGCGTAAACAATATAAATGTCAAATTAGTCGAAATTAATAAGGAAAGAGCTGAGGAATTAGCTGAGGATTTAAATGATTGTTTGGTAATATACGGAGACGGTACTAACTCAGAACTTCTAGAAGAAGAAAATTTAGATCAGATGGATGCTTTTATAGCTGTTACTGGAGATTCTGAAACTAACATTATGTCTAGTTTAATAGCTAAGTCTAAAGGCATTTTAAAAACTATTGCACTGGTAGATAATCTAGATTATTACAAATTGACCCAGATCAGTGGAATTGATACATTGATAAATAAAAAATTATTAGCTGC
>CAJWSY010000088.1 GCA_913045935.1 uncultured Chloroflexota bacterium
TGCTGTCATTAAAAATTGTGTGCTAGCCCCTCCTTGTAGGAAAAGAGGTGTGTAATTTGATCTTTTAAGATTTAATAATTCTAAAGCTAAGTCTCTGGCTTCGTCCATAATGTCCACAAAAGCATGACTTCTATGAGAAATTTCCAATAATGACAAACCAGAATTATCAAGATTTTTGACAGCGTTTGATGCTTGTTCAAAAACTTCTGATGGCAAAATTGATGGACCTGCGCAAAAGTTGTGTATTTTCATATTTACATTAAAAATGCAAAGCTCGATAATTAATACTGTTATGCAATAATGAAAGTGCTAAATGTTTTTAACTATTTTGTTAACAGAAAATCAAATGTATCAATATTATCAGCATAGTCATATAGTTTTGGATTTTGTGTCTCCCCAAATTCCACGCTATTTTTGATTTTACAATGGGACACTACACACTGTAGTCTGTTTTGATTTTCTTCTATAATTTCTTGAACTTCTTTAATATCTTTATAATATTGATAGTTTACAACTGAAATGGGAGGTGAAAATTCATCTGATTCTGTAAGAATAAAATACTCGTTATCAATAAACTCTTCATTATTCATAATTTTAATTGTTTTATGATAATTATAATTATTTGAGTATTTATTATGATAAATGATATCTTCAAACTCTTTGAAATAGTTTTTCAATTTAAATAAATCATATCCGACAGGAATAAAGATTTTTGATACATTACGGCATCCAAGTCCAAAATATTGAAAAATATCTCTAGCTAAGGAGGTTAATTGAACTTTTGTTTCTTTCCCATCTAAAATAGCAATGGAATTCCTGTTTTTTCTAAGAATTGATTTTTTATCTCTGAAATAATATTCAAAATAATTAAATGTATTGTTTGAGCCTGTGGCTATAACCATTTCAAAATCAGAAAGCTTTTCATCAGATATATAAATACAATCTTTTAATTCTGAAAAGCTATCTTTTAAAAAATCAATAAAAAAACAAATCAATATTTTATCATCGCTAGAAGGCTTAACAATCAACTTATTTCCAGATAATAATACACAAATAAAATCATGAAATCCTGCAAGAGGGAAATTTCCTGCCATTATGATTGCTACTGAAGTATCTGTTTTGTGAAAATTGTACTTATTGGTCCATTCGATTAAACTTTTATCATTCAGTTTATTTGCCCAATATCTTAATACGTTATGGATATTTTTTTTTGTAAACCAAGGATTATAGTTTTCTGCCTCATTAACTGCTGTCTCTAATTTACTAATCCAATTACTTTTGTTTTCGCAGAAATAGTTATTAATTAATTCACTAATTTCTGTTAAATAGCCTATGCGCGTATTTAAATCTTCAGGTATGCTTTTGTTTTTAATGATTTTGGCTTTAATTTTGCAAACAAATTTAAGTAATATAATCAAATCTAATGGCTATAATAATTACTGATGAGTGTATTAATTGTGGTGCTTGTGAGCCAGAATGTCCCAATACAGCAATTTATGAAGCTGCTGTGAATTGGAAATATTCAGACGGTACAAGTTTATCAGGCGATGTTAATTTGCTCGATGGAAAAATTGTTAATGCTGAACTACCTCAAAGAGCTGTAAATGATGAGGTTTATTACATAGTTCCAGACAAATGCACGGAATGTCAAGGTTTTCATGAAGAACCTCAATGTGCTGCCGTTTGCCCTGTTGATTGTTGTATTCCTGATTTAAATAACATCGAATCTTCATCTCAGCTTTTGGAAAAGCAAAAACTAATGCATAATTAAAATATGAAAGCAGGAATAGTAGGCCTTCCCAATGTTGGTAAATCAACCCTATTTAATTGTTTGTCAAACACTAAAGCACAAAGTGCAAATTTCCCTTTTTGTACAATAGAGCCAAATCATAGTATAATTAATGTTCCAGATAAGAGACTTAATACATTAGAAGAGTTAGTAGGTCCTGAAAAGGTCATCCCTGCTACTGTAGAAATTGTTGATATTGCTGGTTTGGTAAAAGGAGCTAGTAAAGGCGAAGGATTGGGAAACAAGTTTTTGGCCAATATTAGAGAGACTGACGCTATTATACATGTTCTTCGTTGTTTTGACAACGATAACATTACTCATGTAGACGGATCAGTAGACCCTGTTAGAGATAAAGAAATAATCGATATAGAGCTTCAGCTAAAAGATTTAGAAACTATTAATAACAGGTTGGAAAAGGTTTCAAGATCTGC
>CAJWSY010000089.1 GCA_913045935.1 uncultured Chloroflexota bacterium
GCTATCAATTCCACTAAACCCGATTTCAGGATTGTAAGTATAAGTTCCGCTATTTTCATCAATAATGTTAACGATACCACTTGTAGGCAGAGAAATGATAGAGAAGGTTAATGAATCATCATCAGGGTCATAAGCATTGAAAATTCCAGAATATTCCATGTTTGCAGATATAGTATCAGTACTATCTAATGCTATTGGAGCTCTATTGGGAATAACTTTAATCGATGTTCCTAAAGCATCAGATGAACCCAGGTCATCAGAAACTTTAACGGTAATTGTTTGATATCCATATTCGCTTGGAGCAGTCCAAATAGCAGAATCTCTATTACCTGAAACAATTGTCCCAGATGAGCTATTCCAAGAATACCTTAGTTTATCATTATCTCCATCTTCAGCAATACATACTAAAAGTATAGATTTATTATTTGAAACAACGGTGTCACTGGGAGTTAAAGAAATTATTTTTACCGGACCATTTTCTATTTCACATGAAGTTAATATCAGAATTAATGTAAAAATAGAGAAAATATGGTTAGAAAATTTCATTCTACAACAATATTAATAGCTAGTATATCCATACCGTTATATTGGTCAGACACTTTACAGGTTACAGAATAATTTCCTGGTATAGAAGGTGCAATCCAAGATGTTGTATCACCAGTATCTGAACTAAGTTCCCCGAAAGATGCAAACCATTCATAGCTTAACAATTCATTCTTTAAAATATTTCCTTCATCATCATCTGTTGCAATACATTTTAACAATACTCTTTGTCCAGATTGAGCTGGATTAGGAGATGCAGTAACTGATTCTATAGTTGGTTCAAAGTTTTGTGAACAACTTAAGATTAGTAGCGTTGAAAAAATAAAGATTATATTTTTATTTGATAATAACAAGTGTTTTACAAAAATAATTTTGTTGTGTTTGTAGTTTCAAGCATTTAAAAGCTGTTATATTATAACGTACTAATATAATTCTTTTGTTTGGAATTATTTGGAACAAAACTTTTTCCTTTTCATTCGAACAAAATAGGAGTAAGAAATGAAATCATATATCCAAGGACTGATCACAGGATCTACGTTGATGTTTTTGCTCATGATTATTATGGGTTCTCAAAAACCATTTTCAAAGACATACAAAATGAAACTCCAGGAAATAGAAAATAGGGTTGGAATTTTAGAAAGTACTGTAAAAGAAAGATTTAAGATAGTTGGTGAAAACTTTTTACATCTTGAGAATAAAACAAACTCTCCCTTAGATTTGGAGTATAATTTTAAATCGATGACTCTTATAAGTGAGCCCTTTATATGGGACAAAAAGTGATCTGTCTAACTAATTAATTTTTACTTTTTATAAGTTCCTGTACTTGTTCCCCGTAGATTTTTAGTCTATCATTCCAAGAGAAATTAGGCCTTATCTTGTTTATAACTTCTAGAAAATCTCTGTAAGAAGATTCTTCATTTGAATTAATTTCTCTGATTGCTGAAAGAAAAGATTCAACTTTAGGATCAACAATTTTGACCCATAAATAAAACAATTTCTTTTCTTCAGTGGTTAAATTTAGAGTCGCCAAAGCAATCACTTCAGGAATTCCACCAACATTTGTTGTTATTAGAGGCGTTCCAGATGAAATTGCTTCAGCAACAAATATTCCATAAGGCTCTATTTTGGATGTAACTAAGGTGATTTTAGCATTAGTTAGGTAATTAATGACGGATTTGAATTCTTGCTTACCTAAAATTTCAATATTACTGGTCAATTTTAACGACATTAAATCAATATCTTGTTTACAACCTCCAGCTAAATATAATTTTTCAGAAGTAAGCTTTAATAATATTTTAAAAAGTAAATCGATTCCTTTTTTTGGTATAAATCTTGATGCAGAGAAAAAGTATTCTTTTCTTTTTAAATTTAAAGGCGTGTTTAATAATTGGTCGCTTACCCCATTTAATATTGGTTTTAATTTTTCTGGTTCAACTTTTGGGAAAGAGGCTTTTAAACCATCTAAAATAAAATTGGAGCAGCCCGTTATATAGTCCGATGCAATTAATAGTTTATGATAAAGTAAATTTTTAAAGTTCCATGTTCTATTTTTTTGAATTCTCTCTAATTCATTTCCGTGGAAAGAGGAAATAATTTTATATTTGAATATTTTCTGGAAAAATAAGCATTCAAATATTTGATTATCAGGGAAATGA
>CAJWSY010000090.1 GCA_913045935.1 uncultured Chloroflexota bacterium
TCTGATTTTGATATTTCCTCGATATTAGAATCTGAAAAAATAGGTTTATCATTTGGTGTTAGCTACATCAACAGATTTCAAGAAAATAACGAAGTAATTAATGCTCCTGAAAATGTTAATTTAATTGGAACTAGATTAAACTTATTTGTAGACAAGATCTATATAAACTTAGAAATTGCAAAAAAAGGGAAAGACGTACTTGTTAACGAAGAACAAATAGTTTCAGCAAAGGAGTATGACGGAACTGCTATGCAAATTGATTTTGGATATTCAAGAAAAGGGTTAGGAATTAACTCAAGCTTTAGGAGGTTAGAGAATTTTAATTTTTACTCGGATAGATTATCAGAGGGGAATATTTATAATCAACAAACAATCAGCTTCACCCCTGCTCTTACTAAACAACAAGATTATATGTTAACTAATATATATGTGTATAATTCACAGCCTAGATTAGTTATTAATGATATTGAAAAAAGAGTTGGAGAAGTTGGTATACAGAATGACATCTTTTACACCTTTAATAAAGAAAGCTTTTTAGGCAAGTATAAAACGAAGCTTGCTGTTAATTTTTCATACTGGAGCTCGATTGAAGCAAACTTCAATTCTGATGAGTCATATGATGTTGAGTTTATCGGGAGTGGTAAACTTCTTTACAAAGACTTGAATTTTGAAATCAAAAACAGATGGAATAAAAAAGTTAGTAGTACACTAACATTTGTTGATCTAAGTATTGATAAAGGTGTCACATTAGGTGGCCCTTTAGGAGTTCAGGGGAATATAGATGCTCGTATTGGTGTTTTTGAGTTAAATTTTTTAGATAAGAACAATCGGAATAATAGAATTGTTGCTCAACACCTATGGACTAATGATGACAAAAAAGAATGGGCAGGTTTAGTTTATGAATATGCTATTTCAAATAAATTAAATGTATTCATTTCTGATATTTGGAATTACGGAAATGAAAACGATTTACATTATTACAACATCGGAGGAAGTTACTCGAATGGTCCAAGCCGAATTAGTTTAAACTACGGAAGACAAAGAGGCGGTTTAATATGCGTTGGGGGGGTATGTAGATTTGTACCCGAGAGCAATGGATTTAATTTAAATTTAAGTTATTCCTTTTAACTAAAAAATAAATTTTTTACTCGAAACGCTTCCGTCTGAAAATTTAAATCTAAAGATTACAACTTTATCCTCAAGATTGATATTCTCAAATAGGTTTACCCCATAATTTAGATCAAGATCAGCTATTTTTCTTCCTAAAATATCTCTAATTTCCAATTCACAATTAACCGGTGAAGTAATATTTAAAACATCAGAATTATATAATACTTCAAAATTAATATTATTTATTTCTGTTAAGGAAAGAGAAGAAGAGTAACTATAATTAATTGAGTAGGAAGTTATTAACTCTGGAACACTTACTACTTCATCTCCATTAGCATCTACCATATAAAACCTAAAAGTATATTCAACTGGAGTTTCACCATCGCCTACGTCCTGATTATAAAAATGATCACCAACAGATGTTTGAACCTGACCAGATTCAATTTCTACGAAAGAAGCTAGTGGGTAAGAAAAATTTTCTGAAACACCAAAATAGCATTCTCCAAAACAAAACTCCATTCCTGAGCCATCGGTACCTGAAATAGAAGTAATTTGAGACCTTACAAAAATTGTTTCATCAGTTAGATTTCTCACAAAAAAGGAAAATGAAGCATCGGGATATTCCACTGAATTAAAACTCAATATTTCATTGTCTTGTATTATTTCACCTTCCGAGTTTTCAATTTGAAAAGCAAACTCATTCTGAGAATATGTATTGAATTGGTAAAATAGAATTATAAAGAGGATAAATATATTTTTTTTCATTACTTTGTGTTTCATAGATAACAAATATAATAAACATGAAGAAGAACTACATAATTACCTCATTATTAATGTTTAGCATTTATTTTTTAAATGCTCAGACAATAGTTTCTACTGAGTCTGAAAACAGAAAAGCTATTGT
This sequence comes from uncultured Chloroflexota bacterium, assembly GCA_913045935.1. GTDB lineage: Bacteria > Chloroflexota > Dehalococcoidia > Lucifugimonadales. Next base: position 2,015 of record CAJWSY010000090.1, read on the forward strand.
AGAAGAATTAACAGGGATTCACTGTTGGGCTTGCCCTGAAGGACATGCGATTGTAAAAGATGCTGAGGCACTATATCCAGGTCAAGTTTTTGCTGTTAAAGCTCACTCTGGCGGGTTTGCATGGGATTGCTCAACAACAGGTGGTTATAACTTTGCAGTTACTGGGGTTCCTGG
>CAJWSY010000091.1 GCA_913045935.1 uncultured Chloroflexota bacterium
AATCACAGGAAACATACCTATTGCTGGGAATAAAATTCTTGTAAGGACATGAAAGACAATAACCATAATAAAAGCAAAGAACCTTGTTCTCCTGTACAAAAGAAGAAAAGGGATAAAAATATCATATAACATTCCGCCCCAGCTAAATAAATAGTATGTGTAATTATTCTGAAGTAATGTTTCACCAATAATAGGAATTGTATACTTTGTTTTTAACCAAATTTTAAGAGGTTGAGCATTTATCAACCAATCTGAGTTTATTTTAGCTAATCCTGCATACAAATAGACTATTAAGAGCATTAACTTGAGTGAGTCAATCGTCCATTTGGGAACTTTTCTATTATTTGTAGAGTCTAAAGCAAAATACGAAGCACAGGGTAAAAAAATCATTAAAAAGGATAATGAACTAACTAAATAATAATGATTTAAATAGGTAGTTTTATCCATTAATTCAATGTAGGTAAAACTTAAAAAAAGAGTAATTATAGCTATTCTATACTTATATCCAAGCATAACAAATAATGCGGAAATAAAACATATTATAAATATAAAATACGTGTATATACCTATTGGTTTTACCCATGAAAAACCTATAAATGAAAAATGAAAATCAGGTTCTAAATATAAAGATTCAATCCATCCATTATACCAAAATCTAATGATACTAAACATGACTAACAACCCAAAACCTATTCTATAAACAGCCAAAGGATATGGGTTAGATTCTTTATCTATATATTTAGATATTGTTTGTATCATATTATTAAATTAGACTAGTCACAATCAAATGTTGTTTTACAATCGCTACTACAAATACCTGGTGTATAATCAAAAACGCCATAAAAATTTAATGCTATGCATGAGTTTTCATAGGTGACATCATTACATCCGCATACAGGATCAAAAATTGTTGGGCAGTCCATATCAGTGTTCATAAGATCTTCGTTTATGCAAAAATCTTCAATTGAATCAGATTCCTCTTTTTCACAAGAGATTATTAGAAAAGGAAAAAAAATCATTATGATTCTAATCCCCATCAGCATCGTAATAATCTACTGAAATACCTAAAATTGAAAGCATATTAGTCTTTAATCTTACTACACCCTGTTGAATAACATCAAAAGCCTCAAGCATTTTTATATTCTCTGTTAAAATTTGAGTAGAAAAATTGTCATTTAAAGAATTAACTTTTTCAACAGAATTATCAAAAGAAGAGGTTATATCATCTTGCAAACCAATAAACATGGAAGAATCAGAATAATTAGTGTCATCTAGATAAGCTAAATAATCATATAAACCCTCACCATCAGTCTGACCATTAAAATGAATTCCTCTAAAAAATTTATCACATGCCTCTAATGCCTCGAGAGTCAATAATTTGGAAATATCTCCTTTAAAATAAGCCTCAACTTTATCTGGGTATTCACCAGACCAGACTCCCGCAGGAATACCAATTTTATTTGCTCTAAGACCTTTTTCGTAATAATAAACAAAGTCATTAGCTAACATATTTAGACTAGAACTAGACGTGTTTCCAGATGAATTAATAAAGTCATCTTTGTTTTGTTCCCAATAATCAATTACTGAGTTGGTATTTGTGATCATTTTTTGAATCAATATTGTTAAATAATTCAGTGCGAGATTGTTTTGTTGATCCTGAGTATATATTGATAATATCGTTTCGTTAGTATCACCTGCAATTCCAAAAAGTAAATAATCAATGGCAGGAAAACCTTGAGCAGAAAACTGATTTGGATTATTGTCTAAATCTATATTATTTGAATTTATATTTTCGTTGATTCTTGATACATTAGCTGGGTAAATATTCATTTTAGATGCATAATAAATCTCCTCTGCATAACCTATATTGAACATTTCAATATGCTGCCAAGCTTTATAAGTTTCAACAAATTGAATTTGTAGTTCTTCTAGATTAGACAAACTTCTATCATCTATAAATGCATTCAAAGAATTTTCAAATAAACCTAATTCGTCATCAAAATTATGATGAGATGGAATTATAATATTATTAACAAGATTAGAAAGAAGATCTACACGATTGTAATTATCGGATGAGTCTGGAGTTGAATTATCCTCTGAACATGAGAACAAAACAACAAAGAAAACCGATAAAATAAAATATTTATTTTTCAAAATAAAAATAATTTTATAAAATAGGAAACAGCG
>CAJWSY010000092.1 GCA_913045935.1 uncultured Chloroflexota bacterium
ATCTTATGGAACAATTTATTTCCCTTTATCTTATCTAATGATAACCTTCTTTTTTTGGAATTACAGTCAATTTGTGACACTCAGTCTTTTAATACTTTCATTATCCGATCCAATTGCGGCACAAATTGGAAGCAATAGAGATTCTCTATTGAAATTTAAAATTTGGCAAGATTATAAAACAATAGAGGGAACTGTAGCATTTTTTATCAGTACTTTAATTATATTATCAATTGGTTCCTATTTTTTTATGAATCATCATTTTACCTTTATAATAATTTTTGTTTTATTGACATCAGTTTTCTCCACTATTTCAGAAATAACAAGTAAAATGGGTACAGATAATTTTTCCATTCCTATTATAAGTATTTTAATAATGATAGGTCTAAATAATGAAATTTCTTTACAATCAGAAAACGCACAGATAGTTCAAACCGCTTTCCTGATAATCATTATGTCTTTGATACTTTTTTTCCCATATCAGATTAAGTCATTATCGTTGAGTGGATATTTTGGATCAATAACCATGGGTACCTTAATTATTTTATATGGAGAGTTATATCATTTTGTAATACTTGCTTTATTCTTTATCCTAAGTTCTTTATTAAATATTATTTTAAAAAAATATTCGCTGCATAAAAGTCAACATTCTCAGCGAGATATTTTGCAAGTATTTTGTAATGGAGGAGTAGCTTTGGTAATTTGTATTTATGATTTTTTTAGCCCCAGCCCTTTTGCTATATATCTTTTTTCAGCTTCCGTTGCAGCTGCGATGGCAGACACTTGGGGAACAGAATTTGGAAAATTATCAAAAAAATTGCCAATATCAGTTTTGACTTTTAAATCCCTTAATCATGGTCTATCAGGAGGAGTAACACGCATAGGAACAATAGGGTCATTGCTAGGCTCATCAATTATTGGTTTTATTACATGGTCTCTTACATCTTCAGGAGAATCATTAATTTTCGGTATAATTATTGTAGGATTTCTATCGTCAATTTTAGATTCTATATTGGGTGATAAATTCCAAGCAAAATATCAAGACCCAGAAGGCGAGATTATTGAGGAGCCAACCTCTGATACTATTTTAATATCAGGCTATAATGTAATAAGTAATAATTTTGTTAATTTTATAATAACTCTTGCTAGTCCAGCTTTAATGTACTTTATCATTTTATTTTTACAATAATGAAAACAAAAAAATATAAAAATATATATAGAACTTTAAAATCTATATTACATACACAACCACCGCTTTCATTTCAGGCAAGTATGTCGTTGTCTTCATCTCTGCTAGCTTCAGAGTTTCAAAATTGGATATTTTGTGGATTTTATGTAGTCTGCAAAAGAAAAACATTAGAGATTGGTCCATACCAAGGGAAAATCATACCATGCACACACATAGATTTTGGCATGGGTGTCTGTGGAACAGTAGCCGTAAACAAAGAGACTTTAATAGTAAAAGACGTACTTAAATACCCAAACTATATTTCGTGCGACTCTAAAACTGCTTCAGAGATAGTAGTACCAATATTTCAGAATAAAAAATTGGTTGCTGTATTAGATATTGATTCTAAAAAGATAGATGACTTTAACGAGATTGATAAATTATATCTCGAAAATATATCTAAACTATTTTTTAGTAGTAATTGATAAACAGATCAGATTACTTTATATACTAATAAGCCAACCATTACTATAAGAGATATAAAAATCAAAGAAACACCCATGTTCCCTTTTTTTATTTCTTCCCATTCATCAATATCTGTAGATAGCATATCGAATACTTTTAAAGCGATACCAATTCCAAATGCAAAACCCACAGCAGCGGTAATAGACCAACCAATCGCTCTTGCATATTGCATAAGAATTGTTCCCCAATCAAGACCTGGCATGATAACTCCTTATTGAATTTTAATATTCTTCATAATTTCTTGCATGAATTCTGAAGAGTCCATGCGACCATCTGCAAGTGAGATAGCCATTTCAGAACTACAACTTGCACTAAATGTATTATACTCATCTCTAGATGCAGGAACTGCAACATTTAGACTAACCATTAGAGGGATGTATGCGTTGGAGAGATTCATTTCTTTTTGATGAGCAATAGCTTGACCTGCTGAGGCAAATCCAACAAGCATATACATTTCAAAATTATTTCTACCGCTCTCCATTGT
>CAJWSY010000093.1 GCA_913045935.1 uncultured Chloroflexota bacterium
AATAGAAGGTGTAATTACAATCAAAGACGTTCTTTCTGAATTCGTTGGCGATCTACCAGATGAGCACGATGAAAGGTTCAAAGGAATAAAAAGACTGGGTCCAGGACAGTGGGTAGTTGAAGGAAAAACAGATATAGATGACTTTGAAGAGTTTTTTGGTTTAGAGTCTCAAGATTCAGATGTTGCGACTGTTGGTGGTTTGTATTTAAGCTATTCTGAAAAGCTTCCAACTGTGAATGAAAAAATTACAGTTCACGGCCTTGAACTTACTGTATCAGCAGTAGACAATAGAAGAATTGATTCATTAATTGTTAAAAAAATCTCTAAAATAACCTAGTGAAATTAATTCGGTTTAGTTTATTTCTATTATTTATTGCTTTTTGTAGCAATACCACAACTCCAATCAGTGTTTCTTCACTTGATAATTTAGACGGTTCAACTACAAATAGAGTAGAAATTACAGGTCCTGATTGGGAAAATTTTATAGGTAAAAGTAGTAACGGAAACTTTGTTGCGCTTAGAGTTGATTCTGATGTGGTAGATGACGGAGTATTAATCGTATTCAATAAAGAGGACTTAAGAAAAGGGATTAGAGAAGGTGGAAGGGTTATGAATCCATTAGATAGAAATGTAGTTGATAAAATGTCAGCTATTGGAATAATGCCATTGCCTGACAAAATAGTCACTCTTCAAGAAAACATTAATGCTGATAGATTTGTTACGCAATTTAATGTACAAGGAGATTTTCATAATGTAGATGTGACAAAAATTGATTTTTCAGAACATTTTACAAATTATTTTACATCAGGCTTACTCCCATCATTTTATGTTGAATCAATTGAAAATGAAATAATAATGTTTGGAGGGCGTGGCAATATAATTAAGATGAATCTCGAAAATGGTTTTGTTACTGAAATTCAATCAAATCTAGAAGAAATTATAAACAATCAGGAATATTCATCGGTTGTAAAAGGTTCTGATTATTCGCAAAGGATGGGGATACGTGACAGCTCTTTTAATGCAACAGATAATACAATTTTAATAACTGCAATCAAAAGAAATGATATAAAAAATTGTTTTACATTAGGTGTATTAACTGCAAACTATGATTCAAATAATTTAAATTTTTCATGGGTATATGAAATAGATGATTGTGTTGAAAATTTTAATTCTCATCATGCAGGTGGAAGAATTAAGCCTTTTAATAATGGTTACCTTCTTACAGTTGGTGACTTCAAAATTCCTGAAGATTTTAAAGAAGAAATTAGAGAAGAGTCACATCTCGGCAAAATTCTTTATCTAGATAAAGATTGGAATGCAACTATATACTCTTCTGGACACCGAAACCCCCAAGGTTTAGTAATTAATGATGGAATAATTTTTTCTACTGAACATGGCCCCTTTGGAGGAGACGAGCTGAATTTAGTTATGGAAGGTGAAGATTATGGATGGCCGACTAGTGCTTATGGCTTTACATATGGACTAGAAAATATTTATGATTTGGACCACAACAAAAAATATAAAGAACCAATCTATTTTTTTACACCCTCAATTGGTATAAGTGAGCTATTAGTTTACAAAGGCAATGAGTTTCCAAGATGGAACAATTTTATTCTTGTTACAAGTCTAAAAGATATGACTATTTACACTATGAAGTTAGATTATGAACAAAGAAGTATTATCCATGCTGGTGAAATGTTTATAGATCAAAGGATACGAGATATTACAACAGATAAAAATGGTCGTTTGATTATAGCTGGGGATATAGGAAGTTTAATTATTGTTAATAGAACCGACAAAGATATTCCCTAAACAAAAAGTTTATAATTAATTATGGCATTATTTTGGCAAGTTGTAACTCTACTCTCTGTTTGGCTCCTATACGGATTTGCAGCATCTCTTTTTGTTAAAGGTAGCAATAAGCGAGACTATCTACTACTAATATCATCTGGACTCTTGGGTGGTTTAATTGGTGGAAGAATTGGGAATATTTTAGATGTACCAGATAATATATGGTGGTTAAGAGAAGTAATTAAACTTGGTGTAGCAATTTTATCAATGCACACACTTCAAAATATATTTAAATGGAGTGGCTTAAGAAAATAGATATTATTTTTTGGGG
>CAJWSY010000094.1 GCA_913045935.1 uncultured Chloroflexota bacterium
AACACGGGTTCGAATCCCGTAGGGGACGCCAAAATTTAATTCTTTAATTTATCAACTTAAAACTAACAGGGATATTTAAGCTATCTTCAACGTTTTTACCACCAATTCGAGCAGGTGTAAATTTCCAATCCCTTATAGTTTTAACACTTATTTTATCAAGAATTTCAAAACCACTTGTTTTTACAACATTTAAGTTGATCACATTTCCATCTTTACTTACATGAACATTTAAAAGTAATCTTCCTTGCCATCCTTTTTTTCTTGCAATCATTGGGTATTCAGGATGAGGGTTTTGTATTGTACCAATTTTATATTTTGCACTACTTTTTGAGTTTTCAGGTATTGAGTTAGATGATTTTTTTTTTAAACTTAACTCCTCTTCATATCTTTTATTTTTTTGACTCTCACTATGACCGAGGAGTTGTTTTTTTTGAGAGAAACTGTTTTTTATTTTCTTGTCATCAACTAGCTTTCTTTCAAATGTTCTATTATTAGTATGATCATTTTGACTAAAACTTTTATTATTCAATTTAGTTAAATTTTTGTTATTTTGATTAGCATTAAAAAGTTTATTTTCTTTAACGTCTACATCTATATTTTTATCAATATCATAAAGTTTCTTTGAAGGAATATTTTCTACAAGATTTACAACTGTCATTGATGTGGTTGGTTTATTAGATATATTTTTAATTGCAAAAAAAACAATTACAAAGAAGTGGATAACAATTGATAACGACAATGCTATTTTATTTTTTGTTAAATCCAACATTTAAAAGTCCTTGGATAATTTAAACATCATATTAAACTCTGAAAGAGGATATGTATTATATGCGTTATACGTTGAGGCACTTCCAACAGCATAATTGTAATAACTTTTATCAAGTACATTGTTTGCTAATAAAGCTATTTTAAATCCTTTAATATCTCCTTTTAACGCCATGTTTAACAAATAATATTCAGGCATTTTGACTTGAAAATTATTAGTATCATTTATCATCCTTGTACTACCTTTGTAATACAGGTTTGTTGAGAAGTTTAAATTTTCTAGGATTTTAAATGTAATTTCAAATGTGTTACTAAGACTTGGGACGCCTGGAATTTCTTTGTTCTTATAATTACCACTTCTCATTTTAGCCTTTGCAAATGTGAAGCTGTTATCTAGTGTAATGAATGAATTAACAACGTAGTTGATTGAAGATTCAAACCCATATCTTTTACTTGGTTCAAGGTTTTTATTTATAAAATCAACAGAATCAAAATAAATTTCACTTCTAAGTTGCATGTAGTAAAAAGTATTATGAAGAGTTAAACTGGCATTTGAATATGAATGTCCAATCTCAAAATCGTTGGATGTCTGAGTTCTTAATTTAAAATCGTGACTTTGATTCCATGCATACTGCCCCACTCTTTGGTCTACATTTGGATATGTAAAACTTCTTGCCATTCTAGCAAAAATATTACCTAGTGAATCAAGGTTTCTTTCATAACCTAGGTGAAATGCATATTGTGGGTCATAGGTTAATGAATCTGAGTTATTCGTCCTGCTAGCCCCCGAGGCAGGTCCTACAAAGTCAGATGCTTTTAACCAATTCCCTTGAAATCTTGCCCCTATTCCAATTTTATTGTTGGGGTCTAGTTGTGATTCAAAATTTGAATACAAACCATAATTAGTATCTGAAAATTTATAAACTTGTTGTGTGGCACCACCGGATGAAGGCATTCTGTCAGACCTATAGTAAGTATAACTTAGATCCATACCAGAAATATTATCAAATGAAATACCTAATAAATCATTCGTTAATTTAACCTTGGGATTGTATGATATAACATCCATTTCTGTATCTGTGATTCCCTCTGAGAAAAAAAACCCCTGACTTTTGTTAAATCTATAGCTTCCATCATTTATAATTTCTAAGTTTTTATTAGGGGAATAAATGGTATTGAAGAAAACTTTTTGTCCATAATTAGTTGCAAAATCTCTTGGTGTGTCAGTTGACCTTGGATCGATTGCAAAGCCATTCAGACCATTAAGAGCACCGCCTGAGAAAGCATTGACAGGTACATCACCAGGAAGTTCAATATATTGATCATGGGCAACTAGATTTAGAT
>CAJWSY010000095.1 GCA_913045935.1 uncultured Chloroflexota bacterium
TTAAAATTTTTGTCTTAAATTATACTATCTTTGATAATAAAAATATTTTGAATAGATAAATTATTTGAAACTTTATCAATTTTTTAACTTAGAAAATCATATGCGCGTTATACTTACTATATTATTATTTATAAATTTTTTATTTCCACAAAGTTTTGGACAAAATAAGGTTCAGTATGATTCCTTTGATTGGGAATATATTGTAAGTCCAAATACTAATGTATATTACTATGGCGATAATGAAGACCTAGCTATTTTTACTTCAAAGGTAGCTGAAAGATCCATTGAGCAAATTGGGAAACATTTAAGATGGAGAAGTGCTAAGCCAATTAAAATTATTGTCTATACCTCACATAATGATTTTCAGCAAACAAACGTTGTTAATGTATATATGTCTGAGGGTGTAGGTGGAGTAACAGAATTATATAAAAATAGAATTGTTATTCCTTTTGAAGGATCTTATGAGCAGTTCGAACACGTAATTCATCATGAGCTAGTTCATGCTGCTATAAATGAATTAGTTTATGGAGGTAATGCACAGGGATTAATCAGTGGAAGAATACGTGTTCAAGTCCCATTATGGGCAAACGAGGGTTTAGCTGAATTTTTATCAGTTGATTGGGATACTAATTCAGATATGGTTTTAAGAGATTTAGCAATAGAGGATAGATTGCCTTCAATACCTGAACTTAATTATTCTATCTTAGCATATAAAGGCGGACAGTCTGTCTGGCAATACATCACTCAAAAATATGGAAGAGAAAAAGTTGGTGAGATTTTCCAGCAAATGAAAAGAGCGCAAAATGATGAGAGAGGTTTTGAAAGTGCTTTAGGAGTTGATTATGAAAAACTTACTGATGATTGGCATGATTTTGTAAAAAGGGAATATTGGCCTGATTTAGTAAATAGAGAAAATTTTGATGACTTTTCAACAAAAATTACTGATAGAACTGAAACACGAAATTTTTATAACGTTAGCCCATCATTTTCTCCAGATGGGAATACTATTGCATACTTTTCTGATCAAGATGGGTATATGGATTTAATTTTATATGAAGTTGATTCTGAAAAGCAAAAAAGGCGTCTTATAAGAGGAAATACTACTCCAGATTTTGAGGAATTAAAATGGCTACAACCTGGAATTTCATGGTCTCCAGATGGTAAATCCATATCTTTTGCTTCAAAGAGCGGTGAGCAAGATTCTATTATCATAGTAGATATTAAAACTGGAAAATATAGAAAGATTCCAATAGATCTTGATGGAGTATTTACCACTTCATGGCATCCATCTGAAAATAAAATTGCATTTATGGGACATAAGGATGATTCAAGTGATATATATGTTATTGATTTGACCTCTAAAGAAATCATAAATATTACAAATGATATTTTTTCTGAATCTTCTCCAAGTTGGTCTTCAAATGGTAAGGTAATTTATTTTACTTCAGATCGAGGAAAAAGTATTAGTGCTGAAAATATGTTTGATGTTGATTTTTCTCAAACTGATATCTTTCAATATAGCTTTGAAACAGATACAGTTTCTCAATTAACAAAGACTGAATATAATGAAAATTATCCTGTAGCTGATTCTAGTGGAAATTTGTTTTATACTGCAGATTATAATGGAATTACAAATATTTTTAAACATGATTTAAAGAGCAATAAAGCTATTCCAATAACTAATGTTATAACTGGAGTCCAGCAAATAGATTTAGATAATAATAATTTAGTTTTTTCAGGATTTAAGAAAAGAGGTTGGGATTTATACTTAATGAATACCTCGGACAAATCTATAAAAAAAGATATTAAGCCAACAAAATTTTATACAAATAAAAATCGTAATTCTGACTTTGAAGATTTAAGAACATTTACAAATAAAAAGGCGTCTACAGGCACTGAAGATTACTCAAGATATATTTTTGCCAGAAATTATCAATATAGAAATTCTAAAAAAGAGAACAATGAAGAAGTTGAGATTGATTCTTTACGTTTCCAGGATAACTATGTAGCCAGAAAATATCAAACCGAATTTTCTGTTGATTACATTGCAACCACAGCAACAATTGATAATCTATTTGGCACTCGTGGTGTTGCAAACTTGTCTTGGA
>CAJWSY010000096.1 GCA_913045935.1 uncultured Chloroflexota bacterium
TTGCTAACCATACCTCAGGATTACCAAGAATGCCATCAAATTTTGAACAGGAGGCATCTTCTTCTGACAACCCTTACAAACATTATGATGACAAATATTTAAAAGATTATCTGATCAATTTTATGGAGATTGATAATAAAGATATTGGGAATTCAGCATACTCAAATTTAGGTATGGGACTATTAGGATTCACGTTAAGTAATATTTATAATTTAAATTATCAGGAGCTTTATGAGAAATATATTTTTTCAAAATATAATATGAAAAACACAACTTTCAATATGCAATCGGTAAATAAAAAACTTGTTAAAGGTCTTGATGCTGAAGGAAATTATACATCAAACTGGGAACTAGCTTCTTTAGCAAGTACAGGGGGAATATTATCCAATGTTGAAGATTTAGCAAAATATGGAATAGCTCATTTTAATAAATCTAATTTGGATTTGATGTTAATGACAAAAAAAACAGTGAGGGTTGATGATCAGGTTGACACAGGACTTGGTTGGCATATAATAAATTCAGAAAAATCGGACAACAAATGGCATTGGCACAATGGTGGGACTGGTGGATACACTTCTTCGATGGCAATAGATATAAAGAATTTAGTTGGTGTTATAGTTTTATCAAATGTTTCGGCTTTTAATGCATTTGAAGGCAATATTGATCAACTCTGTTTTGAACTGATGAAAACACTTAAAGATATAAATGGTGAACTTTATTATGAATAAATCAACATACGATATGAAAAAGCTAATACTATATCCATCTTCTTGTTTTAGTCTTATATAATAAATATTCTTTGCCAAATTTTTCTGTAAGGAAAATCTCTTCTCTTTTGATTTGAAATCTATTTATCCAAAAATAAAAAATAAATGGTGTTGTAATCGTGAAAATATTCAAATAGAATAATGATGTTGAAGTAACGATCATCAACAAACCTAAATACATTGGATTTCTTGAATATTTATAGATTCCCGTTGTTATAAGTTTGTTAACTTTTTTAAACTTTATTGGATCAATTGTAGTTTTTGATTTTATAAACTTAAAAATTGGATTAATTAAAATAAGCATCCCAATTAAAAGTATAAGAATAGATATTAAGTCTTGATTTGGTAAATGAATTAAATCAATTTTTTTAGATGAAAAATAATTAGCAATAACTAAAATCAGAACTAATAGAGGGGGTGGTATTTTTAACATTTTTTAAGTATCACTTTAATGGTTCTTAATCAAAATAATGAATTTTTTACAAATCAAGCATATAATATATTTAATGCATAGACCAACATACGACATATCAATATCCTCGTTTCATACTTGAAAAACCCCAAACAACTTACTATCTTTAAAAGAAATAAAAATTATAAATATTTAAAATTAACAATATGAAAAGAATAATATATTTTACATTAATTACCTCATTATTATATAGTTGTAATGTGCAAAACCCTAATCCAGAAAAAACATTGGATGAAGCAAGTAGTTTCATTTCAAGTCAATTTGATTTTTTTACAAATAGCAGTCTAGAACAGGCGAAAAATACGTTTTCTGATGATGCAGTTTTAATTGGAACAGACGAAGCAGAATACTTGAGTGGTTGGAGTGAAATTGAACCTTCAATAGTTGGACAACTGGCAATCAAAAACCCTAAGTTTGAAACCAGAGATTTAAATATTATAATGAGTGACGGTGGAAATATGGCATCCTACACTCAGCTTTTAGATTTTACTTTCACAGTTGGTGAAGATTCGGGAGAAATTAATAATGTTAGAAATAGTGGAGTGATAAAAAAAATTAACGGAGAATGGAAAGTTGTTCAAATTCACTGGTCAATTGGAGTTCAAGGTCAAGCAGTAGAATATGACTATTAATCTGTAGGGCAACACACGATATGAAAAAGCTAATACTATTACTATTTATTCCACTTGTGTTTAGCTGTAACGGGTCAACTAAATATAGTAATGAATATGAGCTGATTGAAAATTGGATGAAAATTCCTGTCGATTATGTATTTGGAAATCCTACGGGGCTTGCATTAAATTCAAGTCAGAATTTAGTAGTTTACCATAGGGGGTCAAGATCTTGGCAAGTGC